>NZ_JAHUTS010000038.1:0-25911 GCF_019209835.1 Enterovibrio paralichthyis
CGCTCGCCACCCAGGGAACAAGTTCCCCTGTGCTGCCGCTCGACTTGCATGTGTTAGGCCTGCCGCCAGCGTTCAATCTGAGCCATGATCAAACTCTTCAATTAGAATTTTGGCTCAACGAATACTGATATAAATTGACTGTGCCGATAACTCCGAAGAGTTTCGTTTGGTCACTCAGTTCGTTGATAAATCTTTTTGTCTATCAATGACGAGTGCCCACACAGATTGCATTGGTCAAATTGTTAAAGAACGTTGACTTAAGAAGCTTTGCTTCTCACCGTCAGGGCTGCGAATTCTACGCTGCCAGGCGATGAAGTCAAGAAGAAATTTTGAGACTTTTCAACGTTGCTTTCGCAACCTGCAAAACGTCTTGTTGACTTGCCTCGGAAGGCTTATCACTTTGACTCAGAACGCTTGCCGCTTGTTGGCGCCATGCTCCGTGTCAGTGAGGTCGCATTATAGGGAGCTTCAAAAACTTGGCAAGGGCTTTTCGGAAGTTTTTTATGAAAAAAGTCGACTTTGAATGCGTTTTACTCGAAAGCCTTATTTCCACACATTGTACTCACACCAATCACACAAAAGCCTGTGGATAAGTTTTGTTTTACCTCCTCATTTGCATGAGGATAATCCTAGTCGTGCTCGAGGCTATATAAAGAAAAGAGGTCACGAGGACCTCTTTTACTGTTGGTGAAGCTGCTACTACTGCACTGCTTTTATCTGACCGTCTTCTACTATCAGTTTCACAGGTAGCCCCGGTTTTATATCACCGCGCAGAATAGACTGCGCCAATGGGTTCTCTACACTTTGTTGAATAGCCCGCTTCAATGGACGCGCACCATACACTGGGTCAAAGCCTTCATCAGCAATCATAGTCAGCGCTTCATCGGTCACTTCTAACACCAGATCACGCTCAGCCATTCGCTGTGCTAGGTGTGCAAGCTGGATTCCGGCAATTGACTTGATGTGCTCCTGACCTAGTGGGTGGAAGACAACAGACTCGTCGACGCGGTTGATAAACTCAGGTCGGAAGTGCTTGCTCACCACATCCATGACCATGGCTTTAATACCGTGATAATCGAGATCACCGAAGTGTTCCTGAATACGATCTGATCCCAGGTTAGAGGTCATGATGACAACCGAGTTGCGGAAGTCGACCGTACGACCTTGGCCATCTGTCAGACGGCCATCATCCAGCACTTGCAGAAGCAGGTTAAACACATCAGGATGCGCCTTCTCAACTTCATCCAACAAAATGACCGAGTAAGGACGACGACGAACCGCTTCTGTCAGGTACCCCCCCTCTTCATAGCCCACATAACCTGGGGGCGCACCGACCAAGCGAGCTACGGAGTGTTTCTCCATAAACTCGGACATATCGATACGCACCATGGCATCGCTGCTGTCGAACATAAACTCAGCCAGTGATTTACACAGCTCAGTTTTACCCACACCGGTAGGGCCAAGGAACAGGAACGAACCGATTGGACGGTTTGGATCTGCCAGACCAGCACGGCTGCGGCGAATGGCGTTAGCAACAGATGTCACGGCTTCTTCCTGACCAATCACGCGATCATGCAGTTCGTCTTCCATCTTAAGCAGTTTTTCTTTCTCGCCTTCCAGCATCTTGGCAACCGGGATACCAGTCTGGCGAGACAACACCTCTGCGATTTCCGCGTCAGTCACACGGTTTTTCAGCAGTGTCATTTCCTGCATTTCCGCCTGACTTGCCAGATCCAGTTGTTTCTCTAACTCTGGGATGCGACCGTATTGCAGTTCAGACATACGGTTCAAGTCACCTGCACGGCGGGCGATCTCCAAATCGGTACGAGCCTGCTCTAGCGCACTCTTAATATGTTGGGTTCCGGAAAGCGCCGCTTTCTCAGCATTCCACACTTCTTCAAGCTCTGCGTATTCGCGCTCTTTCTCGTCAATTTCGCTTTGCAGGGTTTCCAGGCGCTTTTTACTTGCATCATCGTTTTCTTTCGCCAGTGCTTGCTGCTCAATCTTCAGTTGGATCAAGCGACGCTCCAGACGGTCTAGCTGCTCTGGCTTAGAGTCAATCTGCATACGGATGCTGGAAGCCGCTTCATCAATCAAGTCGATAGCTTTATCCGGCAGTTGGCGATCGGAAATATAGCGGTGCGACAAACTTGCCGCCGCAACAATCGCAGGGTCAGTAATTTCTACTGCATGGTGCAATTCATAACGTTCTTTCAGGCCGCGCAGGATTGCAACGGTATCTTCCACCGTTGGCTCATCCACCAGCACTTTTTGGAAGCGACGCTCAAGGGCTGCATCTTTTTCCACGTACTGACGGTACTCGTCCAGTGTAGTCGCACCCACACAGTGCAACTCACCACGCGCTAGCGCAGGTTTGAGCATGTTACCTGCATCCATTGCGCCTTCTGCTTTACCTGCCCCCACCATGGTGTGGATCTCATCGATAAACAGAATGACATTGCCTTCTTCTTTTGCCAGTTCATTGAGAACAGACTTCAGGCGCTCCTCAAACTCACCGCGGTATTTGGCTCCCGCAACCAGTGAACCCATGTCCAGAGACAATACACGTTTGTTGCGAAGACCTTCCGGCACTTCACCATTTACGATGCGCTGCGCCAGTCCTTCTACAATCGCAGTTTTACCCACGCCCGGCTCACCGATGATCACTGGGTTGTTTTTGGTGCGGCGTTGCAAAACCTGCACAGTACGGCGGATTTCTTCATCACGGCCGATCACAGGGTCAAGCTTGCCCTGCTCTGCTTTTTCGGTCAGATCGATGGTGAATTTTTCCAGCGCCTGACGCGCTTCTTCAGCATTGGGATCATTGATAGCCTGACCACCGCGAACTTTATCGATCGCGTCTTCCACTTTTTTGGTGGTCAGCCCCAAACTTCTCAGCAGCTCACCCAGAGGCCCTTTGTCTTCTACAGCGGCCAGGATAAACAGCTCAGAAGAGATGTATTTGTCTTTGCGCTTTTGCGACAACTTGTCACACATGTTGAAAAGCATACCCATGCCATGGGATAGCTGAACATCACCGCCAGTGCCGGTGACTTTCGGCAGCTTGTCGAGCATTTCACTCAGGCTCGAGCGCAGTTGGGTTAGATCAACATTGAGCAGTGTCATCAGGGGACGGATAGTGCTGCTGTCCTGGTTGAGGAGAGACACCATCAAGTGAACAGGCTCGATATATTGATTATCGCGCCCTAAAGCCAGTGACTGAGCGTCAGAAATGGCTAATTGGAATTTGCTGGTAAATCGGTCAAGGCGCATAGCCTCCCCCCTTTAATTCATTCGATAAAAACTTTGTGTGTTGCTTATCGAAAAAATGGGAGCGGCTATGGCTGTTTTCAAGTGAACTGGCGAAATATTTATCGCTACAGGTCAGCGGTTTTCTGAACTGATCCAGATGCACGTTGCCTGTCGACCGGTAACGCTTTCTCTGCGATAGGAAAAGAACCGGGTTGGTTCAGAAACAGTACAAAGATCGCCGCCATATACCTGCGTGATACCGGCAGCAGCCAACCGACGTCGGGCAAGGAGATAGATATCTGCAAGCCAGCGGTCGTTGTGCGCAGTAAACGCA
Source organism: Enterovibrio paralichthyis (assembly GCF_019209835.1). Classification (NCBI taxonomy): domain Bacteria; kingdom Pseudomonadati; phylum Pseudomonadota; class Gammaproteobacteria; order Vibrionales; family Vibrionaceae; genus Enterovibrio; species Enterovibrio paralichthyis. The sequence continues at coordinate 3,587 of NZ_JAHUTS010000038.1, forward strand.
ATGCCTGAGCCTTCATCGTGCGCAATAAACTGCTCGCGGACTTCGCCGCCCACTTCAAACGCAGAAGGGCCAATAGCAGGACCGAGCCATGCCATGACCTTGCTGCTGTCATCGAAATGGGAAAGGGTTTGCTCGAGGACACCGTTGACAAGACCACGCCACCCCGCATGCGCCGCAGCGACCTGGGTACCTTCCTCATTGCAGAAAAGCACCGGCAGGCAATCCGCTGTCATCACCACACAGACTTCACCTTGCGCATCGGTAAAGGATGCATCTGCATCCGGTACCTGCACACATGACAGAGGCAGTGTCACTACCTCTGTACCATGGATCTGATTAAGCCAGGCTGGTGACCTTGGCATTGCCATCGTCTTGGCCAGACATTCACGGTTTTCGGCGACAACCGCCGGATCGTCCCCAACATGATCACCCAAATTCAGGCTGTCATAAGGCGCTCGGCTAAAACCACCACTACGCGTCGTACTGATGGCTTTAACATTTAATGGCGCGGGCCAATCCGGTGTTATCCAATCCATGAAATCGTTCCAATCAGTAATCTTGATCGCCATGTTCCAAAGTATCTGCGCGCAGTACTTCGGTCAGCGCCACCATGTCATCTGGAACTGGCGCATGCCATTCCATCAATTCTTTGGTGGTTGGGTGCTCAATTCGCAGCATCACCGCATGAAGCGCCTGACGGTCGAACTTACGCAGACCCTGAATCAGTTCATCACCTGCGTTACGAGGCGGACGTGGACGGCCACCGTAAAGCTGGTCACCAACCAATGGATGGTTCAGGTATGCCATGTGAACACGGATCTGGTGAGTACGGCCTGTTTCCAGACGCAGACGCAGACGGGTGTGTGCACGGAAGTGCTCAACCACTCGGTAGTGGGTGATTGCCGGTTTACCCAGCTCCTGCACTGCCATATGGGTGCGTTTGGTTGAATGACGGCCAATCGCCTTCTCAATTGTACCGCCGCCCGTCATGGTGCCAATGGCAATCGCTTCGTATTCACGGGTGAATTTCTTACGTTTTTGCAGCGCGCGCACCAAACGGGTCTGGGTTGGGATGTTCTTCGCTACCACCATCAAACCGGTGGTGTCTTTATCCAGACGGTGAACGATACCTGCACGCGGCACTTCTGCGATGTCAGGGTAATGGTAGAGCAGTGCGTTCAGCACTGTACCATCCGGACAACCCGCACCTGGGTGAACCACCAGGTCACGTGGCTTGTTGATCACGATAATATCGTCATCTTCATAAACGATGTTCAGTGGGATGTCCTGTGCTTCCCAACGCTGTTCGTCTTCGATTTCCGCCTGAACGACGATGGCTTCGCCACCCATCATTTTCAGACGCGGTTTGTTGACGATCTCACCATCGACACTTACTTTGTCGGCCAGAATCCATTCTTTGATGCGGGATCGGGAATAATCCGGGAACAACTCTGCCAATGCCTGATCCAGACGCTGACCCAGTTGATTCTCATTTACTGTACTGATTAACTCTAACTGCTGTGCCATAACGAACTTTTTGATTCTCAATGAGACTAATACCAAGTAGCGTACTGCTAAGCCCTAGGGCTTGGTCACGTTTACCAGTTGGTATTATATTTGGTCGATGGGTAGAATAGCCCACAATCGCGCCATTGTAGCTTTTTGCGGCTGACTCCGTAATGGCAAAGGCTGAAAATATTCTTTCAAGGAAGCACCTGTAGTAATGAAACGCCTTACTCTCTCCTCTTTACTTGCCATTTCTGTGCTGGCCGGATGTTCAAGCACAGAAGAAGTTGTGCCTGATATCCCGCCATCAGAGCTGTATCAGGAAGCACAGGTTTCACTCAATGAAGGCAGTTGGAATAACGCTATTCAGAAACTGGAAGCACTTGACTCCCGCTATCCGTTTGGTGCGTATTCAGAGCAGGTGCAGCTGGATTTGATCTATGCCTACTACAAAAACGATGATCTGGCTTTAGGCGAAGCCACCATCGACCGCTTTATGCGTATGAACCCAGGTCATCCGCAAATTGACTGGGTACTCTATATGCGCGGCCTGACAAACATGGCGCAGGACAGAAGCTTTATCCACGATATGCTGAATATGGATCGTGAAGATCGCGACCCAGAGCCAGCCCGCCGTGCGTTTATAGACTTCCGCCGTCTTCTGGACAGATACCCTGACAGTGAGTACGCCGCAGATGCCGCCAAGCGTCTAATCGCGTTGAAAAACCGCTTGGCCGACTATGAACTGGCAACCGCTGATTTTTACGTACGCCGCGAAGCCTGGATTGCCGTGATCAACCGCTGTCAGCAAATCCAACGTGATTTTCCGGATACCGATGCGGCGAAAAGATCGCTGCCATTGATGCTCAAGGCATATGAAGAGCTGAAACTGGAAGAGCCGGCACAGCGTACCCGCGAGCTGATGAAACTGAACAACGTCAGCGCGTAAGCGCTTCAAGCCGACAGAAAACGCCGAATAACAAAAAAGCAGCCATGAGCTGCTTTTTTCATTTAAGGCATGTGTGTTTTGGATGTCCAGGTCAAAAGATGCACTGTTGAAATCTTCACCACATCCTTCTTTAGCACGAACAAAATCCCTAACGTACCGTGTTCGCTAGCGACCTTAACCTACTCATCTTGCAACACATATCATCAGGGGTTCAAGCACTTTTCGACCAGAATCGGCCAGAGTTAAAGACAGGATCACAAATCCTCAGACAGAAAAAAAATCACGCCATAAAGGTGATAATGATCACATTAATTCAATACCAGAAACGTAATCTGAAAGTGAGCCCAGCAAAGGGCAAGCAAAAGAGGAAACATCTATGAGAGTAGAAATTACTGGTAAAAACATCGACATCACTGCCGCCATTCGTGACCGCATTACGTCTCGCTTTGAAAAGTTGGAAAAGTGGCAAGTCGCTCTCATTAACCCTCATGCCGTGATCAGTGAAGAACCGGGTAACAAATTTAAAATTGAAGCGGGAGTAATGATCCCGGGTGCGAAGCTGATTGCTTCTGCTGAACACGATGACATGTATGCCGCCATCAATGAAGTGGGTCAAAAGCTGGAGAAACAGCTGAACAAACAGGCTCACAAAGGCGAAGCGCGCCGCGCAAGCCACGCTGAACTCCCTGCAGAAGAATCAGAATCTGAAGAAGTTGCATAAGATAAACAAGAGGCCCCTATCCGTCAGCCCCGCTTAAAGCGGGGCTGATTCGTCTTGACATGACAACGCCGCCCCAATATGGTTGAACAATAATTGAACCAATAAGATAACGTATCGATGACGCCAACAACTCCATTTTTCTTTCGCTTCTTTTTCCGCTTCTGACGAGGTGGGGCGTAAGGACGAGCATCGATAGCGGCAAATCCCGAAAGCCTCCCTCAATCAGGGAGGTTTTTTCGTTTTGGGCGTAGCATTACAAGCAGGAACAAGGAATGAGTAAACCAACACTTTCACTGGATGAAATTCGGGTCAATGTCAGCCGGATTGATCAAGAGTTATTGGCCCTTTTGGCAGAGCGCCGAAAGCTGAGCCTTGAAGTTGCAAAGAGTAAGATCCAGACACAAAAGCCTGTCCGCGATGTAGAACGAGAGCAGGCACTGTTGGAAAAGCTGGTGGCCAATGGCAAAACCCACGAACTGGATCCACAGTATGTGACCAAAATCTTCCATACCATCATTGAAGACTCCGTCCTCTATCAACAAGCCTTCCTGCAGCGTCTTGCCAACCCGGAAAACGAGCAGCCTCTGGCCCGTGTCTCTTTTCTCGGTGGTAAAGGCTCATACTCTAATCTTGCTGCCCGTAATTTTTTTGCGCGTAAACACACCAAACTCGCCGAAATTCAGTGCCAGAGCTTCAAAGAAGTGTTGGACATGGTGGAGACCGGCAATGCTGACTACGGCGTACTGCCGATTGAAAACACCAGCTCAGGTTCGATCAACGACGTCTACGACCAGCTGCAGCACACCCGGCTGTCGATTGTGGGGGAAATCACCCAACCGATTGAACACTGCCTGCTGACAGCTGTTGACACTGATATCGATAAAATCGAGGTGCTCTATTCCCACCCGCAGCCACACCAGCAGTGCAGTGAGTTTTTACGTTCCTTGGGAGACATTAAACAGGAGTATTGCTCAAGCACCGCTGAAGCAATGAAAGAAGTGGCAGCCCTTGCCAGCCCGTCTGTTGCCGCTATTGGAAATGCCTCCAGCGGAGAGCTGTACGGACTCAAACCACTCAAGTTTGGTATTGCCAACCAGCAGGAGAACCACACCAGATTTATTGTGGTGGCACGTAAGCCCGTTGAAGTGACCGCACTCATTCCGGCCAAAACCACGTTCATTATGTCGACTGGCCAGACTGCAGGTTCTTTGGTGGAATGCCTGCTGGTATTGCGTAACCACGGCATCAATATGACCAAGCTGGAGTCGCGACCTGTTCTGGGCAACCCATGGGAAGAGATGTTTTACGTCGATGTCGAAGGCAATATGCGCACCGATGTGATGAAAGCTGTTCTAGAGGAGCTGACAAAAATCACACGTTATATCAAGGTACTGGGATCGTACCCGATCGAAAACGTCGCCCCGACTGAAATTGATGTTTAACCCCAAATGACAAAGGAGCCTTCAGGCTCCTTTGTCATATCTATCCCTTCACCAAACCAATCCACCAAACTAATCAACTACGGTGTGCAGTGTCATTGGCTTGCCGTAACAACGCCTGACTTTCTTTCATAAAGCGGGGGGCAAACTCCCCAAACCAGTTTTCAACTTGGTTAAAGGCGCTGATAAAACCTTCTTTGTCTTTAGCATCCAACAGTTCAATTGCTTCACCAAAGCGTGCGTGGAAGCGTTTGATCATGTCGATATTTTGCGGTGATGACATAATGATATCAGCATAAAGCTGGGCATCTTGCACAAACAACCGACCGACCATCGCCAATTCCAAACGGTAAATCGGTGAACTCAACGCCGTAAGTTGCTCAAGGTTCGGGTTCTCTTCGGCAAGGTGCAGGCCGTAGACGAATGAGGTGAAGTGACGAAGCGCCTGAATCAGCGTCATGCCCTGATCATGCTCAATCGCACTGATACGGTGAAGGCTCGCACCCCAAATTCGAAACTGCTCCAACAACCATTGGTAGGCTTCAGGATTTCGGCCATCACAGTAAACAATCACCTGCTTGGCCAGACTCGAAATATCCGGGCCAAACATAGGATGCAGACCGACTACCGGTCCTTTGTGCGATTCAAGCATCGCCTGCAGAGGTTCACTCTTGATGGAGGTTAAGTCCGCCAGAATGCAATCGTCTGGCAACTTGCCCAAAGAACGGATTACACCGTCCGTTTTATGGATAGGCACGGTTACAACCACCATACCTGCATCACTCAGCATCGCGTCTGCGTTATCCCAATCTTGGGAGCCAAGCACTTTGACGTCGTAACCAGACAGTCGGAACAGTTTGCAGAACAGTTTACCCAACTGACCATTACCACCAACGACCACAACAGAGCGTAATTCAGGATTCAGGCACTTAAAGCCTGAATCATTTTCACTGGCATAGGATTCACGCATGGTACGGCGCAGAATATCCTCAATCAGATCGGGTGGTATCCCTTTCGACGCAGCTTCTTCTCGGCGGGAGGCCAACATAGCCGCTTCCCTGTCTGGGGCATAAATGGGCAAGCCGTGTTTACTTTTCACTTCGCCCACTTTCGCAACCAGCGCGAGACGACGCGCCAGCAACTCGACCATTTGTTTATCAACCTCGTCAATCTGATCCCGAAGCTGGGTTAACTCTGCAACCATGTGACTTAGTGTCCTTTTAAACGTTGTTCAAGAAAGGGGCTCAGTTCTTCATGCGCCCTGCGCAGTAAGGTTTCAGTATCTTGCCAGTTGATACAGGCATCAGTAATGGATACACCGTAGGCCATTTCCTGACGTGGCAGATCTGCCGACTGATTCCCTTCATTGATATTACTTTCAATCATCAGACCAATGATAGAGGTGTTCCCCTCACGGATTTGATGGAATACATCTTCCGCGACCAGCGGCTGGCGGCGGAAATCTTTGCGTGAGTTAGCATGGCTGCAGTCTACCATCAGTGAAGGTGCTAACCCTGACTGAATCATCTCATTTTCGCATTCGTTCACAGAGACTGAGTCATAGTTTGTCTGCTTGCCGCCACGCAATATGACGTGTCCGTCAGGGTTGCCCTGGGTAGTGAGCAATGCGACCTGTCCTTCTTTGTTTATCCCCATGAACCTGTGGCCGGAAGCCGCCGCTTTCATTGCATTGATGGCGGTACCCAAGCTGCCATCGGTACCATTTTTAAAACCGATAGGCATGGAAAGGCCACTTGCCATTTCACGGTGGGTCTGGGATTCCGTGGTGCGTGCGCCAATCGCCGCCCAACTGAAGAGATCACCAATGTACTGTGGGCTAATTGGATCCAACGCTTCGGTTGCCAGTGGCAGCCCCATATCAGCCAGGGTGATAAGAAGTTCACGCGCTTTGTGAAGCCCAGCTTCTACATCAAAAGACCCGTCTAAGTTGGGATCATTGATTAACCCTTTCCAACCAACAGTGGTACGGGGTTTTTCAAAGTAAACACGCATCACGATGTAAAGTTGGTCACTGAGCGATTCAGAGAGAACTTTGAGTTTCTTTGCGTACTCGATTGCCGCATCGGTGTCGTGAATAGAACATGGCCCACACACCACCAGAAGACGGTGGTCTTTTTTATGGATGATATTGGCAATGTCCTGACGGGCTCTTGAAATGAAATCAAGCGTCTGGGCTTTTACCGGCAGCTTTTTTCGCAACTGTTCCGGCGTGATAAGTACGGTTTCGTCCTGAATATGGACGTTGGTAAGCAGGTCTCTTTCCATGACAAACTTCCTTTTGAATTATTTTTCGCAGCGAGTGGACATTTTCTACGCGACTGTTGGACACAATAACAGCCTCAATGACGATTGCAAGCCATCGTAAATAAAAAATAACAGTGTAAATATATTTTTACAAACCAGGAAAGGCACCCAATATTTAGGGAATACTGCACGAAAAATCAAAACTAATGTGTAACGATAAGATGACGAAATAGAAAAAAGCCACCTTAGGTGGCTTTTTTATTCTTACTGGAATTAAATGGAAATCAGAAGGTTTGATCAGCAGACTGAAAATCTTCAAAACCACGTTGCCATTCCATCTGGAAACGCAAACCGTCCGGCAGATAAGAGCACACACCTAGGTATTGCATACCAGACAAACCGATGTCATAGGCATTGCCCACATCGCAGTAACGATCAATGCCTTCGTTATATCCGGCTTCGTATTCGTTCACATCAACGTTATCAACGCCAGCGCGTTGTGCCAATTCTTCCAGATCCGTCATTGACCGTGATGGCAATCCGCGAACACCATCCTGCTCGCCGACAGCTTGCCATTTGCCTTCCTTGACCAGAGACTCTGCATTTTGCACCGCGGCACAGCCTACCATCAGCAGCATCACCAATGACGCTAGCATTTTCTTCACCATACTGATCCTCAGTCTTTGTCAGGGAAAAACAGCACTATATACCCAATTATCTGCACTTCACAGGTCAGGACGGCATGTTGTCAGCTTTCAATCCCTTCAGTTTCAGGGACAAGGCAACAAACAAAACCCCAAACACAAAAGCATACATAGCGATCACCCATACCAAAGCCGCTGCACCCGCAGCAGGGCTTGCCATCAGGAAACCACCGAACAGGATAGACAAAATGCCCCCTAGGATAAGCATCCACTCGCCTTTGATCTCTTTACGCAAACGGACAGCAGTGATGATTTCCAATACCCCTTTGACCACCGCCCAAATTGCGATGTAGAACAGCAGTGCCACGGCAGTCAGTCCGGGAACGGAGAAAGTCATAATACCGGCAGCGATACCGACAACACCCCAAAGTAGAAGAACAACCCAGTTGTCGCGCTCTTTGCGCTCCATCAATGCTGTCCATACCTGCAGGGCACCGTCAATAAAGGCGAAAGCACCAAACACCAAGACCATGGTTTCAATCGACTCGCCAGGCGGCAGGGTCCAAAGTAAAAAACCGAAAATAATCGATGCAATACCCCGCAACAACAACACCCACCAGTTCCGGGATAACGCGCCCACCAATTGTTTTTGTAACGTTTCTGTTGGCTGCATAGCGCCGCTCCTCTCATCAAAAACAGCAATTTGATTGCCACAATAATCAGCAGGCTCTACCTGCTGACAGGAGTAAAGCGTATCTTTTGGCTCGCCGTTGTTCTATCTTTGCAACCCGAGAAATATGTTCGCGTTTTTGAAGGGAAATTATTCTGCCGACATAAAAAAACGGGGAAGAAAACTAGCGTTCTCTTCCCCGTATGGTGCGTTTTTTACCGCCTAACCTAGAAGCAGGCTGTGGATCTCCTGCCAAGAACGGGCAGTATGGGTAGGCATTACACCGTGCGGCAAAGGTTTATCATCGACATTCAGCCAACAGGTATCAATCCCGGCATTCTGGCCACCACGTATGTCGGAATCAGCATTGTCACCGACCATCAGGATACGTGATTTATCCGGCAGCCCAATCTGCGCAAACGTATGGTCGAAAATGGCAACATCCGGCTTTGCCACCCCAACTTCTTCCGAAATCACAATGTGAGAGAAGTATTCACTGAGGCCGGTTTTTTTCAGGCGGATTTGTTGTAACTGCACAAAACCATTGGTAATAATGCCAAGTTTTGCGCGCTGCGCCAGTGCTGGCAGCACTTCACGCACGCCCTCTAGTGGCTGGCAGATATCCGCCATCGCATCCAAAAAGCGGCTGTTCAGCTCGGCCGGGGATACATCCAGTCTTTCAGACCAGACCAGGAAGCGGTCTTCTTGCAATTGTTTGGCAGAAATTTCACCGTCTTGGTATTTCACCCACAGCGGTTTGTTCACAGTCTGGTATTCGGCAAAATCCTGCTCGCTAAAATCAACACCTAAACCTGCAAACATCACCTTGAGACCCGCGAAAGCATCAAAAGAAAACAGGGTCTCGTCAGCATCAAATAGTATCCAATCGTATCGCACGTAATTTCTCCTTAATTTGGGCGCATTATGGCATGGCGATGCTTCGACAAAAACGAAAACGCAGAAAAAGAAAAAGCCCGTCTTTTCAGACGGGCTTTCTGTCCCTTTCGGGGTATAAACGCCGGAGCGATTATTTCTTAGCCAGACGCTCTTTGATACGAGCTGCCTTACCAGAACGCTCACGCAGGTAGTACAGTTTGGCACGACGTACTGCACCGCGGCGCTTAACAGTAATGCTGTCAACAACTGGTGAGTGAGTTTGGAATACACGCTCAACGCCTTCACCGTTAGATACTTTACGTACGGTGAATGCAGAGTGTAGACCACGGTTACGCTTAGCGATTACAACGCCTTCGTAAGCCTGCAGACGAGAACGCTCGCCTTCTTTAACTTTAACTTGAACGACAACAGTGTCACCTACGTTGAACGCAGGAACGTCTTGTTTAAGTTGCTCATCTTCGAGCGCTTTGATGATGTTACTCATTTTCTATACCCTAGAATAAACTGATACTAAATATCTTTAGGTACTTGTCTGTGTTCGTTAATGAACTCAGCAAGCAGTAATTCCTGTTCGTCAGTCAGAGCTAGGTTTTCCAGGAGCTCTGGTCTTCTGAGCCAGGTACGGCCCAGCGATTGTTGTAATCGCCAGCGGCGAATGTCCTTATGGTTTCCAGATTTCAGTACCGCAGGCACTTCCAATCCATCCAACACTTCAGGACGTGTGTAGTGAGGGCAATCGAGCAAGCCATTTGCGAAAGAATCTTCTTCCGCTGACGCAAAGTCTCCCAGTACACCCGGCACAAACCGGGCAACCGCATCAACCAAGGTCATGGCTGGCAGTTCACCACCACTGAGCACAAAATCCCCGATAGACCATTCTTCATCGACTTCGGTTTGTATAATGCGCTCATCTACCCCTTCGTAGCGTCCACAGATAAGAATCAGGTTCTCGTTCTGCGCCAGCTCCTCAACACCTGCTTGGTCAAGCTTTCGGCCTTGAGGGGAAAGGTAAATCACTTTCGCCTTGCCATCAGCGGCGTTCTTGGCAGCGTGAATGGCGTCGCGCAAAGGCTGCACCATCATCAACATGCCCGGGCCTCCACCATATGGGCGGTCATCAACCGTCCGGTGTTTGTCGTGAGTAAAATCGCGGGGATTCCACGTTTCTACTTCGAGCAGGCCTTTTTTCACCGCCTGGCCAGTTACCCCAAATTCAGTAACAGCACGGAACATTTCAGGAAAAAGGCTGATAATACCAACCCACATTTTTCCGCTCCTATTGCTTTAAATGTTACTGGGGGAATTAAAATCCAGGATCCCAGTCAACTTCGATCCGTTGAGCAGAGCGATCAATCGCCTTGATGACTTGCCCATCGAGGAACGGTACTAATCGTTCCTTCTGTCCGAAAGCATCTTTCGGGTTAGCTGCAATAACCAGTACGTCATTAGAGCCGGTTTCCAGAATGTCAGTAACTTTACCCAGGTTGTAACCTTTGGTGGTCACTACTTCCATTCCGTACAGTTCGCGCCAGTAGAATTCTTCATCTGACAGCGACGGCAACGCTTCTGCATTAATTGCAATTTCAGCATTTGTCAGAGCCTGGGCGTCTTCACGCTGATCCAGACCTTTCAACTTGCCTACATAACCCTGACCGTGGCGTTTCCAGTCTTCAAGACCGAACTCCTGCCACTCGCCACGCACCTTGATAAACCAAGGTGAGTAACTGAAGATGTTTTCGGCATTTTCAGTGTAAGAAAAAACTTTGAGCCAGCCACGGATGCCATAAGAAGCACCTAGCTTGCCTACTACAACCTTTTCTTGCTCACTCATTTCTTTTTCTTCAACCCTGAGACTGTTCAATTACGCAGCTTTAGCAGCGTCTTTGATCAGTTTTGCTACGCGGTCAGAAACAGCTGCACCTTCGCCAACCCAGTGGTTAACGCGGTCCAGGTCCAGACGCAGTTTCTCTTCTTGACCCTGTGCAACTGGGTTGAAGAAGCCTACTTTCTCAATGAAGCGACCGTCGCGAGCTGTGCGGCTGTCTGCAACAACGATTTGATAGAATGGACGCTTTTTCGCGCCGTGACGTGCCAAACGAATGGTAACCATATCGTCCTCTTTGCATTACTGAATAAAATTGGCCCCGTGCTAATACGGGGCCTCGTGCCAAAATAAAGCTCCGGAATTTTACGCTTTCTGTGATCGAATGCAACTGCTTTAGCCAAAAAAGCATCAGCTAAAACCGTCATTCAATCACTTAGCGAATCCCTTTGCTTTATTATCAATTAGGTGGATTACTCCCCCTAACAGAATACGGTTTGTATGCAGATTAACGCGGGAACATTCCGCCGCCACCACCCATGCCGCCCATCATGCCTTTCATATTGCGCATCATGTTCTTCATGCCGCCCTTCTGCATCTTCTTCATCATCTTCTGCATCTGGGTGAACTGCTTAAGCAGGCGGTTAACGTCCTGTACCTGGGTACCGGAACCGGCAGCGATACGCTTCTTGCGTGAACCTTTAATCAGGTCTGGGCGCGCGCGCTCTTTTGGTGTCATGGAGTTGATGATGGCTTCCATCTGAACAAACATTTTGTCGTCCACCTGGTTTTTCACATCATCCGGCAGGTTCGACATGCCCGGCAGCTTGTCCAGCATGCCCATCATGCCGCCCATGTTCTTCATCTGCTGCAGCTGGTCGCGGAAGTCCTGAAGGTCAAAACCTTTCTTCTCTTTAAACTTCTTCGCCAGTTGCTCAGCTTTGTCTTTGTCGACGTTACGCTCAAGATCTTCGATCAGAGACAGAACGTCACCCATGCCCAGAATACGGCTGGCTACACGGTCAGGGTGGAATGGCTCCAGTGCGTCAGTTTTCTCACCTACACCCAGGAACTTAATTGGCTTGCCGGTAATGTGACGCACAGACAGTGCTGCACCGCCACGGGCATCACCATCGACTTTGGTCAGAACCACACCGGTCAGCGGCAGCGCATCGTTGAACGCTTTCGCCGTGTTCGCCGCATCCTGACCTGTCATGGCGTCAACCACGAACAAGGTTTCAATTGGGTTGATGGCAGCATGGACGTCTTTGATTTCGTCCATCATCTCTTCGTCGACGTGCAGGCGACCTGCGGTATCGACAATCACGACGTCATAGAATTTGAGCTTGCCATGCGCCACTGCCGCCTTGGCAATGTCTACTGGCTTTTGGTCAGGCGTTGACGGGAAGAAGTCGATACCAACGTCCTGGGACAGGGTTTCCAGCTGTTTGATCGCCGCAGGGCGATAAACGTCGGCAGACACCACCAGCACTTTCTTCTTGTGACGCTCTTTAAGCATCTTACCCAGTTTGCCGACACTGGTAGTTTTACCCGCACCTTGCAGACCTGCCATCAGCACCACAGCTGGCGGCTGAGTTGCCAGATCCAGCTCAGTGTTGGAGTCGCCCATGACCGCTTCAAGTTCAGTGCGGACAATCTTGATAAACTCCTGACCCGGTGTCAGGCTTTTTGATACTTCAAGGCCAACCGCACTTTCTTTTACACGGCTGACAAAATCACGCACTACTGGCAGCGCGACGTCAGCTTCCAGCAGCGCCATGCGCACTTCACGCAGCGTGTCCTTGATATTGTCGTCTGTCAGTCGACCACGGCCGCTGATGTTTTTCAGCGTACGGGATAAACGATCTGTTAAGTTCTCAAACATGTCCTACTCGCTCTCTACGCGACGGCGCCACGTGCATCAGTGGCAATAAACACAAAAATTTGCGCGATTATATCGCAATATTGCTTTAGCTTACATGCTGGCTTGAATGTTAGTTTTAAAGCCTGAAAATGAAATTTCATTCAGGTTTGCAAGCGGCGAAACAGGTTTAAGCCTTGCACCAATAGCGACGAATTGTTGTGCAGGGTATACTAACTGCTTTCTTTTTTGACGCGATGTTGTTGAAAGACACATGGATATCTTTTTAGCACTCACGGCTGCGGTACTTTACGGTGCGGCACTATTACAAATCATTCCCGGCTTGTCTGGCCCTAATCAGATCCCGGCCCGCTCGGTATTTTTGAGTGCCTGCGGCGCACTGGTGCTGCACGCCTATTTATTGTCTGATTTGATCCTTTCCAATAGCGGCCAAAACCTCAGTATTCTCAATGTCGCTTCGTTGATCAGCTTTATCATTGCCACCATCACCACCGGCCTGATGTTCAAAATGCGGGTATGGGTGCTTCTGCCAGTGGTGTACAGCTTCTCTGCCATTAATGTTGCTGCCTCTACGTTGTTGCCAGGTGCGTTTATTACCCATCTGGAAGCCAACCCTGAAGTGCTGCTGCACATTTCCCTGGCTCTGTTTTCTTATGCCACGCTGATGATAGCGACCCTTTATGCCATTCAACTGGCATGGCTGGATTACCAGCTTAAAAGTAAGAAGCGGCTGGTTATCAACCCCAACGTGCCGCCACTGATGGCGGTGGAGCGCCAGCTTTTCAATATCATCCTTATTGGTGAAATCCTGCTGACCCTGACCTTGCTGACCGGCTTTTTCTTTGTGCACGACATCCTTGCACAGGGCAAAGCACACAAAGCCGTATTGTCGGCTCTGGCTTGGGTGGTTTATGGCGTATTGCTATGGGGACACTACCGCTCAGGCTGGCGAGGTCGCCGTGTTATCTGGATTAGTATCGTCGGTGCCTTTTTGCTGACACTGGCCTATTTTGGCAGCCGTTTCGTACGCGAAGTGATTATCGCCAGTTAGACAATAGAAAGAATTTGCGCCTCAGTGTTTGACACAGGCGCAGATTCTTGCCCTTAATTAGGACTGAACCAACCTAGAAGGAACTTGCAATTTGGACGACATATCGACGGGCACGTTAACGTCCCTTTTGGTATTGCTCATCGTCATATCCGCGTATTTCTCCGGTTCGGAAACCGGCATGATGGCGTTAAACCGCTACCGGTTACGACACCTTTCCAACCAAGGACACAAAGGTGCCAAGCGTGTTGAGAAACTGCTTGAGCGCCCAGACAGGCTGATTGGCCTGATCCTCATCGGCAATAATCTGGTTAATATCCTTGCCTCTGCTATCGCCACCATCATAGGTATGCGCCTGTATGGCGATCTTGGTGTCGCCATTGCAACCGGCGGCCTGACCATGGTGGTGCTGGTGTTTGCAGAAGTGACACCGAAAACCCTGGCCGCCCTCTATCCAGAGCGCGTTTCCTACATCAGCAGCCCTTTGCTCAGCTTTTTGATGAAAGCGCTTTACCCGCTGGTATGGCTGGTCAACGGTATCACCAATAGCTTTCTCAGAATCATGGGTCTTGCCACCAGCCATGACGGTAAAAACCACTTGAGTACGGAAGAATTGCGAACCGTGGTAAACGAGGCAGGCAGCCTTATTCCCCGCCGCCACCAGGATATGCTGTTGTCTATTCTTGAGCTTGAAGAAGTCACCGTTAATGACATCATGGTGCCGCGCAATGAAATCACCGGCATTAATGTCAATGATGACTGGAAAGCGATTATGCGCCAGCTCACCCACGCACCACACGGGCGCATGGTGCTTTACCGTGACACCATTGATGAAGTAGTGGGCATGCTCAGGGTGCGCGAAGCCTACCGCATCATGGTGGAAAACGAATTCAACAAGGAAAACCTGCTGCGTGCTGCCGATGAGGTGTACTACATTCCTGAAAGTACCCCGCTTAACGTGCAAATGGTTAAATTCCAGCGCAACAAATCCCGCATTGGTTTAGTCGTCGACGAATACGGCGAAATCATTGGCCTGGTTACCCTGGAAGATATTCTGGAAGAGATTGTGGGGGAATTTACCACCTCACTATCACCGAGCCTTGCCGATGAGATCACTGCCCTGCCCGATGGCAGTTACATGATTGAAGGCAGCGCCAATATCCGTGACCTGAACAAGAGCCTCAATTGGGAGTTGCCTACCGATGGGCCAAGAACCCTCAATGGCCTGATTCTGGAACACCTTGAAGATATCCCTTCCAACTGCCTGAGCATTGAAGTTGAAGGTCACCAGATGGAAATCATCGAGGTGGCGGAAAATATGATCAAACAGGTCAAGATCCTGCCCGTTCCTAAAAACGCCAGAGTTTAAGCCAGCTGCCGGAGTTTGATGACAAGGGAAAGCTCAACCAGAGTGATAAAAAATGCTCCCGAGGGAGCATTTTTTATCGGATGCGTTTACCCGTTTCTTTATCAAAGACCACCAGTTTGTCTGCATCAAACTGCAACGAGGTCACATCCCCCGCTTTCAGTCCAGCATTGGCAGACATCCTCGCCACCACTTCCTTCCCGCCGATAGACGTGATCACATAGGTATCGGCGCCGGTCGGCTCTGTCACATCCACCCGGCAACGCAAAGTGGATACGCCTGTGTCTGCAGTTTCGGTAATGTCTTCCGGACGCACACCCAGCAACACGTTTTTCCCATCGTAGGCGGAAAGCTCTGTGAAGCCACGGGAAAGGGTCATGTTCTGCATTCCTTCAAAGCCTTCTATTTGCACCGTGGTAGATTGCGCATCCGCCGACTCAACCTTTGCTTCAATCAGGTTCATAGAAGGGCTGCCCATAAAGGTCGCCACAAAGGTGTTAGCCGGGTCACCATAAACCTCTGCCGGTGAACCAAGTTGCTGCAGCTCGCCGTCTTTCATCACAGCTATCTTGGTCGCCAGCGTCATGGCCTCAATCTGGTCATGGGTGACGTAGACAATGGTGGCATTCAGGCGCTGGTGCAGACGTTTGATTTCCGTGCGCATATCCACACGCAACTTGGCGTCCAGATTTGAAAGCGGTTCATCAAACAGGAAAATTTTCGGGTCGCGTACCAGTGCCCGCCCCATGGCGACCCGCTGGCGTTGCCCGCCGGACAGTTGCCCAGGTTTACGTTTAAGCAGGTGTTCAATCTGCAGCATGGCAGAAACTTCACCGATTTTACGCTCACGCTCCGGCTTGGGAACGTTGCGCATTTCAAGGCCAAAGGAGATATTCTGTCCTACTGTCATGTTCGGATACAGGGCATAGGACTGGAACACCATGGCAATATCGCGATCTGCCGGATGCAGGTCATTGATCACCACATCCCCAATTTTGACCTCTCCGTCACTGATCCCATCCAGCCCGGCAATCATGTTCAACAAGGTGGATTTACCACAGCCCGACGGGCCTACCAACACCAGAAAATCACCATCATCAATGGCAATATCTATCCCTTTTAAAACCTCAATCTGACCGAAGCGCTTCTTTACATTATTAAGAGTGAGAGATGCCATTCAAACTTATCCTTTTACTGAACCCGCCATCAGGCCGCGAACGAAATAGCGCCCGGCCAGCACATAGACCAACAGTGTTGGCAATGCTGCGATCATGGCTCCGGCCATGTGTACGTTGTATTCCTTTACCCCGGTGGATGAGTTCACCAGGTTGTTCAGCGCCACTGTGATAGGCGCGGTATCGCCCGCGGCAAACGAGGCCCCGAACAGAAAGTCATTCCAGATATTGGTGAACTGCCAGATGATGGTGACCACGATGATCGGCCCTGAACTTGGCAGCAGGATGCGGAAAAACATGCGGAAGAACCCGGCACCGTCAATCATCGCCGCGCGGATAAGCTCGCTCGGGAATGCCTCGTAATAGTTACGGAAAAACAAGGTGGTAAAACCCAGCCCATATATCACGTGTACCAACACCAGCCCGGATGTCGTATTGGCTAGCCCCAGAATACCGAGCACCTGACTCATCGGCACCAGCACGACCTGGAAAGGAATAAAGCAGCCGAACAACATCAGGCCAAATACCCACTTATGACCGGGGAAGCGCCATTTGGTCAGTACATAACCGTTAAGTGCCCCAAGCATGGTAGAGAGCAAAACCCCCGGCACCGTTATGGCGATGGAGTTGACAAAATACCCGCTGATCCCTTCACAGGTCAGGCCGATACAGGCTGTCCCCCACGCGGATACCCAGGGTTGTACCGTCCACACTTCCGGCAGGGCGAGCATGTTACCCTGGCGGATCTCATCCAGCTCTTTGAACGAAGTCACCAGCATGACGAACAAAGGCAAGAGGTACATGCAGGCAAACACCAGCAAGGTGACATATATCAGCACCCGCCAGAACCGGGTGCCCTGAAACGGTGAGGAAATATCAGTGCTGGCCATGTTTGGGCTCCTTCAACTCGCTGTAAAGGTAAGGCACGATAATGGCCGCGATAGTCATCAGCATGATGATGGCACTGGCTGAACCCACGGCCATCTGGTTACGTGAGAAGGTGTAGGAGTACATAAAGGTGGCAGGCAATTCTGTGGCATTGCCCGGCCCGCCGCCGGTCAGCGCAATTACCAGGTCATAGCTCTTGATTGCCATGTGGGCCAGCACGATAAACGCACTGAGAAACACTGGGCGCAACTGGGGAATAATGATCCGCCGGTACATCTGAAACGCGGATGCTCCATCGAGTTGCGCCGCTTTTAACATTTCATTGTCGATACCACGAAGGCCGGCAAGGAACATGGCCATGACAAACCCGGAGGTTTGCCACACCCCGGCAATCACCACGGTGTATATCGCCATATCCGGGTTGATCAGCCAGTCAAAACTGAAACTGGTCCAGCCCAGCTCATGCATGGTTTTTTCCAGACCCAGTCCGGGGTTTAAAAACCACTTCCAGGCCGTCCCCGTCACGATGAAGCTCAATGCCATCGGGTAGAGGAAAATGGGTCGCAAACCGCCTTCAATACGGATTTTCTGATCCAGCAATATCGCCAGAAAAAGACCAAGCGCACAGCAAATCACAATGTAGAGAATGCCGAATGTCGCCAGGTTTTCCAGCGCAACCTGCCAGTTCAGACTGTTCCATAATTTCTCATAGGGGCGCAGGCCATCAATATTGTAGTTGGGCAGCATGCGCGAGCGGCTAAACGAGATATAAGTTGTCCAGACAATAAAGCCATAGACAAAAAACAAGATCAGCGCGAACGAGGGTGCAATAACGATTTTCGGCAGCAACTGCTGCCAGAACTGGCGGGAACTGTATTTTCCGGGAGAGGCCATAGTTGATCCTTCAATACGACAAGGCGCGACTATCAGATAACAAAAGAGGAAGGGCCCATGCCCTTCCTCCCCGCTTTTTCGCTTACTGCGCGTCCTGCACAGCTGCAACCAGTGCTTTGGTTGCCTGCTTGGAGTCCATGCCACCGTTAAAGTGGTTAGTCACCACGTCATAGACCGCATTTTTCACCGCTGCCGGTGCGGCATGGCCGTGAGCCATACTGCCGACAAGGGTGTCGTTCTTGTTGGCTTCAGCCAGATCCGCCATACCTTTCTTACCACAGGCATCAAAGGCTGCGTTGGAGACATCGGTACGGGCAGGGACAGAGCCTTTCACCACGTTGAATGCAGACTGGAATTCAGGCGACATGATGGCTTTTGCCATGGCTTCTTGCGCCTTGGAATCACCCACATCAAACATCACGAACTGGTCAGAGTTAAAGGTCACCATGCCCTGAGTACCCGGCATGCGGAAGCAGAGGAAATCCTCGTTCGGCACCTTACCGGCTTTGAGGAACTCCCCTTTCGCCCAGTCACCCATGATCTGCATACCGGCTTTGTCCTGGATCACCATGGCAGAGGCCAGGTTCCAGTCACGACCCGGGAAGTTTTTGTCCACATAACCGCGAAGCTGGGACATACGGTCGAACACTTTCACCATGGTGTCAGAGCCCAGCGCTTTCGGGTCGAGGTCAATCATGGCTTTCTTGTAGAAGTCGATGCCGCCGGTGGTTAACACCACGCCATCAAAAATGGTGGCGTCCTGCCATGCCTGACCACCGTGTGCCAATGGGATATAACCGGCCGCTTTGAGTTTCTCCAGGGTATCAATCAGCTCATCCCAGGTTTCAGGCTGCTTTGCGCCAACTTCATCGAGCAATTTCTTGTTCGCCCAGATCCAGTTGGTGGAGTGAACGTTTACCGGCGCAGAGACCCATTTGCCATCGTATTTAGCGAAACGTTGCAGCGCATTTGGCACCACATCATTCCAGCCTTCTTCTTTGGCGACACCATTGAGGTTGGCGACCACATCTTCCGCTGCCCAGTCCTGGATATCAAAACCCAGCATTTGAACTGCGGTTGGCGGATTGCCGGAGGAAACGCGCGCGCGCAGCACGGTCATCGCGTTACCGCCACCACCACCTGCTACCGGCATGTCCTGCCAGCCAATACCCTGACTGGCCAAATCGTCCTTTAACACGTTAAGCGCAGCTGCTTCACCGCCGGAGGTCCACCAGTGCAGAACCTCCACATCCTCTGCCTGCACGGCAGCCGCTGAAAACAGCAAAGTACCTGCGAGGGGCAGGGTTTGCATCATGTTGTTTTTCTTCATGATATATATCCCATTGTTGTCATTGACCTGCGTTTCACACAGTCTTCCTTTCCAAATTGGGAAAACCTAGGCCAGACCCCCAGCCCTTTCCCCCACCAAACAGCAAGACGAACGGACAACCAGCTCTACATCCACCAGCGCGTTGTCCGGTATCTGCTGGTTTTGCCGCCATTGCTGCAAGCGTTCTGTTGCCATTTGTGCAATATCTTCTGCCCGTACCCTGACGGTCGTCAGCGCTGGAGACATCAAACGGCTGTCTTCCAAATCATCAAAGCCCACCACGGCTATGTCCTTGCCCGGTGTGAGACCCCGCTCCCTGAGCGCGGTATAAACCCCATATGCCACCACATCGGTGAAACAGATCACCGCGGTGATGCTGTCGTCGCGATCCAGCACCCGGTTGACGGCAATCTTGCCCCCGTGACGCTTGGTCGAGCTGGTTTCTATGTCGTCCTCTTTGACCGCCAGTCCCGCTTCACGCATCGCATCTTTAAACCCTTCCCGACGCTCGACATAATCTGAGATAGAGGCCATTCCGCCCACAAAAGCAATGCGCTTGTGTCCCAGCCCAATCAGGTAGCGTGTAGCGACGTACATACCGCGGCGGTTATCCGGCTTGATGACGGGCACCGTCGCCCCTTCCACTTCCCGCATCAGGCAAATGAGCGGGTGCGCGTCAGCCAGTGCGCTAAGCCATTCCGCTTTTGTTTCCGGTGCCGGAGTCATAAAAAAACCCGCCACATTGTGTTCTTTCAGGGATTCCACCATGGTGGCCTGGCGTTCAACACTCTCGTTGATGTTCACTACTACCGGCATAAAACCCTGTTGCTCCAGCTCCCCTTCCAAGGCAATGATCACCTGCGCCAGATATGGGTTTGCCAGATCGTTGGCGACAATAGCCACCAGGTTGGACTCGCGGTTTCTGAGTCCTGCAGCATCACGGTTGTACACATACCCGAGTGCGCGAATCGCTTCATTCACCCTGGAGACGGTTTCGGCCTTCACATTGGTGCTGCCACGCAGCACCAGCGAGACAGTGGATTTCGACACCCCCGCCGCTTTTGCGACGTCAATGACCGTCACTTTCTGGCTACTGGAATGTACGGATTTTTTGCCCTTAACCACCCTCAGTCACCCCAAATTTCCAGCCCAGCCTGTTGCGCCCGGTGCGAAAAAAAATTTGCACTTCAATTACAAAAACCTGCGAGTGAAATGCGGCGAAGTTCAAAAAATAAACTGGAACGTTCCAATAAAGGTAGTATATTTGTGCAAATACGGTTGCAAAATCGTTAATTTCAGATGACGAAATCAGCCTTGGATCACACTCATGGTCAGTCGATCAGGCTGTTTAAGACCCGGATTGAATTGCTGCGCCTGAATGCCAAGACAGCTTGCCTGCAACCTTGGATGAAGCGCAGACGAAAGGAGGATGTATGGCACTTTCCACGGACAACATGCCGCAACAAATTCGCGACCTGAAGAAAATGCTCAGGGACAACATGCCCGACTACCGCGAGCGGTTTAAGCAGGTCAGTGAGGCAATGGAAGCAGAAGTTGCCCGCATCAAACAGGAAGAAGCGGCAGGTTCTGCGATCCCGCAGTTTGAATATGCTGATATTGCCGCGCACGGCTTTTCCGATGCACAGCGCGCCAAAGTACTGCAATCCGGGTGTTGCATTATCCGTCATACCCTGCCTGCGGATGAGGTTTCAGCGCACAACGAAGCGCTCTCCCGTTATATCATCGACAACGGTTACTACGATCACATCCCTACGGTTGAAGACAACTACTTCAGCCAGTTGAAATCGGACAAACCACAGATCTTCGGCATCTATTGGTCTCAGGCACAAATCTGGGCGCGCCAGCACCCGAATATGGCTGTTGCACGCCGCAACCTGAACCGCCTCTGGACCTGGCAGGAAGGCGACAAAACCTTTTTTGATCCCGACAGGGAAGCGAGTTACGCAGACCGGGTGCGCCGCCGCGAGCCGGGTGATGCGACTTTAGGACTTTCTCCCCATGTTGATTCTGGCTCTATCGAACGCTGGATCGAGCCTCACTACCGCGAGGTCTACCACGATGTGTTTTTCGGTGACTGGAAAAACTACCAGGCATTCCACGGGGCAAACCGCATCGAAGTGGAAGAGTATCCTTCCCCTGCAGTATGCAGCGTGTTCCGCACTTTCCAAGGCTGGGTAGCATTGACACCACAAGGTAAAGGCGACGGCACATTGCAAATGGTGCCATCTTCGCTGGCGATGCCTTACATGCTGCTGCGCGCGCTGCAGGATGATGTGCCAGAGGATGATTTGTGTGGCGCTGCACCCGGTCGCGCACTGACTGTTTCACCCAAATGGCACCCCTTGTTGCTGGAAGGGTTGGTTTCTATCCCGCAAATGCAGCCGGGAGATACCGTTTGGTGGCATCCGGACACCATTCATGCCGTAGAAGATAAGCACAATGGTACAGAGTACAGCAATGTGCTGTTTATCGGTGCCGCGCCGGATTGCGGCAAAAACCGCACCTTCCTTGCCAAACAACGGACGGCATTTTTAAACGGTGAAAGCTGCCCGGACTTTGCCCCGGAGCATCATGAAAAAAGTTACGCGGGACGCGCTACACTGGACGATCTGACAGAGCTTGGCCGACACCAGATGGGCTTTGAATAACCGTCAGGGTAAAACAGAAAAAGCGCCGACAACGGCTAATGCCAGTCAGTTAAGCTGACTGGCTTTCTTTTTATTGGGGTATTTCTTTGCCTTAGGCTTCACGGCTCTCGGGTATATTCGATCTTCTCGCTTAATGGGCAACACATGATGTATCGCCTCC
>NZ_JAHUTS010000039.1:0-25081 GCF_019209835.1 Enterovibrio paralichthyis
CTGGGTACTGGGTACTGGGTACTGGGTACTGGGTACTGGGTACTGGGTACTGGGTACTGGGTACTGGGTACTGGGTACTGGGTACTGGGTACTGGGTACTGGGTACTGGGTACTGCAAGATTTTGGACGGTGCCACAATAGAGTCAAGCTCTTTGCTTTTCCTAGGACCTTATTTTCCTAGGATCCAGGACCTGCTCTTTTTAAGACCGCTCTTCGCTTTCCCCAGGACCTAGGCCCTTCTTTCCCTAGCCCCTTTAACCCTTAAATCGCTATCGGCGCTTTAATACTTGGCTGCGCCTCATACCCTTCAATCTCGAAATCTTCCAGTTTGTAATCGAAGATAGAATCAGGTTTGCGTTTGATAGTCAGCGTCGGCTTCTTGCCCGGCACGCGCTTAAGCTGTTCATACACAATGTCATCGGTCAGGTGATTGTGGTAAAGGTGCACGTCACCGAAAGTATGCACAAACTCACCCACTTCCAAATCACACTGCTGCGCAATCATGTGGGTAAACAGCGCGTAGCTGGCAATATTAAACGGCACACCAAGGAAGTAGTCTGCACTGCGCTGGTAAAGCTGACACGACAGCTTGCCATCAGCGACATAGAACTGGAACAGACAGTGGCAAGGTGCCAATGCCATCTTACCTTTCTCAACGTTTGCCTGCGGGCTGATGCTTTCATCAGGCAGGTCTGCCGGGTTCCAGGCCGTGATGATATGGCGGCGTGAATGCGGCTTGGTTTTGATTTGTTCGATCAGTTCTGCAATCTGGTCAACGGTTGAACCGTCCGGGCATGCCCAGGAGCGCCATTGCGCGCCGTAGACCGGGCCCAAATCACCCGTTTCCGTCGCCCATTCGTCCCAGATGGTCACATTGTTGTCTTGCAGGTATTTAACGTTGGTATCGCCATTCAAAAACCACAGCAACTCATGAATGATGGCGCGGGTATACAGCTTTTTGGTGGTCAGCATTGGAAAGCCATCGCTGAGGTCAAAACGCATCTGGCGACCAAAAACAGATCGGGTACCAACACCGGTACGATCTCCACGATCAGTGCCGTTTTCTAGGATATCCTGCATCAAATCAAGATACTGCTTCATCATTCTTCCTTACATTAACGCTTCCACACCCTTGGGGTGGCAATTACAAAAATAAAGAAAGCCGCAGAGAAACTGCGGCTGAAAAATTATTGGGCAGAGCGCGTGGCGCTTTGTTGTCGGCGGTACGCCCACACCATCATCAATGCACCGAGGATGATCATCGGCGTAGACAGAATTTGTCCCATGCTGATCCAATCCCCAAACAGGCCAAGGTGCGCATCCGGTTCGCGGAAAAACTCCACAATAAAGCGGAAAGCGCCATAGCCAATCAGGAACAGTCCTGACACAGCACCTGCCGGACGCGGCTTTCTGATAAACCAATTGAGGATCAGGAACAACACCACACCTTCCAGAGCAAATTCGTACAGCTGCGAAGGGTGACGCGCAAACGGGCCGCCGGTTGGGAACACCATGGCCCAAGGCACATCGGTCACACGTCCCCAAAGCTCGCCATTGATAAAGTTACCCATACGGCCTGCCCCCAGGCCAAATGGCACTAAAGGCGCAATAAAATCAGACACGGTAAAGAAAGTACGCTTGGTTTTACGGGCGAACCAGAACATCGCCGCAATCACACCCAGCAGACCTCCGTGGAAAGACATGCCCCCCGTCCAGACTTTGAACAGGAACAGCGGGTCAGCCAGGAACGCATCAAACTGGTAAAACAGCACATACCCGATTCGTCCGCCCAATACCACGCCCAGGAAACCGGCAAACAGCAGATCGCTCACCTCATCCCTTGTCCAGCCACTGCCGGGTTTATCCGCGCGGCGGTTTGCCAGCCAAAGCGCGAACGCAAAGCCAGCCAGATACATCAGTCCATACCAGCGCACCGCCAGCGGACCGATTTCAATCAAAACAGGGTCGATTTGAGGAAATGTCAGGGACATGAAGTCGTCTTCCTTAGCTTAGAAACATGCTCCCACCAATCAGGAGCAGAAATATTGCAAACACACGTTTGATGATAGGGGTCGGTAAACGGGTTGCCAGCCGGGCCCCGAACCGGGTCGTTATCACCGAGGTAGTAACGATACCTAAAAGTGCCGGCAAATACACATAACCCACACTATAAGGCGGTAATGCTTCAGCCTGCTTAAGGCCGAAGAGAATAAAACCCGTCATACCGGACAGCGCAAGAAATACACCACACAAGGAGGCTGTACCAATGGCTTTTCGCATCTCTATGCCGTAGTAATTCAGGTAAGGCACGGTCAGCGAACCACCGCCAATCCCAGCCAGACTAGCGACAACCCCCATCACAGTGCCACTGGCGGCAGCCTGCAAGGGAGATGGAAAGGGTTTTGCCGCTTTCGTTACGCGCAGAGACATGATCATCTGCAGCGCCAACAGTAACACGATGACACCAAAAATTTTCGGCAAGTATGCCTTGGGAAGGTGATCAGCGAGCGCACTGCCCAGAAAGCCACCCAATAAAATGCCCGGCAACAGCGTCTTGATAACCGAAGGCTGGGCATTTCCAAGCCGGTAGTGGGTATAAGCAGACGAGATAGAGGTTGCCACAATGCTGGCCAACGACGTAGCCAATGCCATCGGCATAACCAACTCATTGGAGATACCAGCCTGAGGCAGCAGAACAGAAAGCGCTGGAACAACCAGCAAACCACCACCAATCCCCAAAAGCCCGGCAAGCAGACCGACGGTCGCCCCCAAAACTAGGCAAATACCAAACAGCCACAATGTGGGATCGTGCATGAACTACTTCCTATTTCCCGACGCGGATCAGGCCACCGAGATTATACGCTTCTAAAAATGCCTCAGAGGCATTTCTGATGTCCCGTGCCAGTGTCAGCTTCTGCAACGCCTTCGCGTGGTGCTGAAGGGCGTCTGAGGGGATATGGCGCAGCACATATTTGATTTTGGCCACACTGCGGGTATTCATACTCAATTGGCGATACCCCATCCCTACCAGCAACACCGCGCCAATCGGATCACCGGCAAATTCACCACACACACTGACGGGCAATTTTAACCGCTGGCTATTTTCAAGAATTTGACGCAACACCGCCAGCACAGAGGGGTGGAATGTATCATAGACGTCCGCCACACGGGCGTTGTTTCTGTCCACCGCAAGCAAATACTGGGTTAAGTCATTGGTACCGACCGAAAGGAAATCTATGTGTTCCGCCACTGCATCCAGCTGGTAAAGCAAAGAGGGAACTTCCACCATAATGCCCAGTTTGGGCTTTTTGAGTGTTTCCTGTTCTTGCTTGGCAATCTCAGACACCTCATTAAAGGCGCGTTCAATCAAGGCTTTTGCTTCCAGCAACTCAGACAACCCGGAAATCATGGGCAGCAAAATCGCCAGATTGTCACGACCGATACTGGCACGCAGCATGGCTCGAACCTGAATGAGGAAAATGTCCGGGTGATCCAGGGTAAAGCGGATACCACGCCACCCCAGGAAAGGGTTGTCCTCTTCAATTTTCAGGTAAGGCAGCGGCTTGTCACCACCAATATCCAGGGTACGCATCACTACGGGCTGATTCGGGTAACAATCCAGGATTGAACGGTATTGTTTGACCTGATCATCTTCTGAAGGGAAGCTTCGCTGCATCAAAAACGGCACTTCGGTGCGGTATAGCCCCACCCCATCCACACCACGGTTGATGGCAATGCTGGTGTCCGCACTCAACCCAGCGTTCAGGTGAATATGAACACGCTCACCATCTGCTGTTTTTGTCTGCTTGGTGAACGTGCTTTCCACTTCGTGTTGAAGCTCAAGTTCCTCATCATGAAGACGTTGGTATTCTTTCAGGACATGTTCAGCTGGCTCCACCAGCAGGCGTCCTTTAAATCCATCCAGCACCACCAGCTTTCGGTGCACCAGTTGCGGGCTGAACTCAACACCCATGACGGCGGGTATCCCCAGTGCACGGGCAAGGATCGCAGCATGGGCATTCACCGCCCCTTCCTCTGCGACCACACCGGCCAAACGGTCACGGGGAATTGCCGCCAGCATTGCTGCCGTTAACTCACGGGCAAAGAGCACAATCGGCTCGTCAAAATGCCACTGCTTGATGTCCTGGTTTTCCAGGAAATAGAGCAAACGCTGGCCAAGCTCTTTCACGTCATTGGCACGCTCCCTGAGGTAAGCGTCTGACATGTTGTGAAAGCGCTCGGCAAAAGCATCAATGGTTTGCTTAACGGCCCATTCCGCCATATCCCCTTGTTGGATGCGTTCATTCATCGCTTTACGCAACATGGGATCGTTAAGCAGGTGGATAAAAAGATCAAAGATCGCCAGCGTGTCCTGATTCAATTCGCTGTCAAAACGCTTTCTAAGACGGCGGAATTCCGCAATCGCAGCGCTCAGCGCACCGTCAAGACGGTCACGTTCTTTTTGGATATCAAGACAAGAGGCGGGAAAAACCAGATCCAGTCTGGGTTGGGAGACATCACACCAGGCTTTAGCAATGGCTACCCCAGGGGACGCCGCAGCACCTTCCAGTAATAAGGTTCCTTTGGTGTTAGGCCAAAACCCCTGAGCTTTGGCATGGGCAAACACCACCGCCAACTGGGCGGCCAGGGTAACAAGAAAGGATTCTTCGGTTTCATCGAACTGGCGGGAGTCGCGCTGCTGCACAACCAGTACGCCCAATACCTGACGACGGTAGATGATAGGGGTGCCAAGAAAGGCATTGAAAATATCTTCCCCGATATCCGGGAAATGTTTGAAGTCAGTATGCCCACTGGCGTGCGCCAGGTTTATCGGCTCTTCCCGGCGGCCAACCAGACCCACCAGGCCTTCATCGAAAGAGAGTGACACACGCCGGGCGCGGGGATTGAGCCCTTGTGTTGCCATTAAATCAAACTTCTGGCGGTCATGATCCGCGATGTAGACAGAACAGCATTCTGTTTCCATCGCCAGACAGGTTTCACGCACCAGTATATTGAGCGCCTGTTTAATGTCACTGGATGACGCGACATTGTTAACGATATCCCGCAGTTTCGTCAGCATTCGCGCCCTCTTTCCTGTCTTTTGCCGATCCTAGTTTTTTACCGAACCCCGTTTACTTTTGCGCTTGAGCTTACGCTCTTTGAAAGGCATCGCCAAAGGTGCGAATTCTTTCATAGCACGGCGGTAAACTTCACGTTTGAACGACACCACCTGCCTGACAGGGTACCAGTAGCTTACCCAGCGCCAGCCATCAAACTCCGGTGTACTGCCACGTTGCATGTTTACTTTAGACTCGTCACATTCCAGTTTCAGCAAAAACCACTTTTGTTTTTGCCCGATACACACAGGTTTGGACTCCCAGCGAACCAGACGTTTCGGTAACTTATAGCGTAACCAGTGTCGACTGGTTGCCAATATCCTGACATCTTTTTTTGTCAGTCCGACCTCTTCGTAGAGTTCCCGGAACATTGCCTGTTCAGGGGTTTCACCGTCATCAATTCCGCCTTGAGGGAATTGCCAGGAGTGTTGTCCGTATCGACGAGCCCAGAGAACCTGACCGTGGCTGTTACAAATTACAATCCCAACGTTGGGACGGTAGCCATCGCCATCTATCACTGGACGACCTCAAATATAAATCTTTATTACCAGTGATTTTTTCACACTATGTGCACAGTGGTAAACAAACATTGTGTATGAAACGCGTTTTTTGGGGGCTTCAGCCGCCTTTAGGGATAAAACCGGCCAAATAGCCAAGTTATAAACAGACTGATGAGACAAGGCGCACATTTATTCACGCTTTCTGTGGATAGATTTGTGCAGAACAGGCGTCAAACAGGCTTGGTAGGTTTTCACTCCATGAGCACTCACTTACCAAACCGAACAAAGACAGAATAAAAACCATTATATATCATACAAATAA
Organism: Enterovibrio paralichthyis; assembly: GCF_019209835.1. Taxonomy (NCBI): domain Bacteria; kingdom Pseudomonadati; phylum Pseudomonadota; class Gammaproteobacteria; order Vibrionales; family Vibrionaceae; genus Enterovibrio; species Enterovibrio paralichthyis. The sequence continues at coordinate 5,940 of NZ_JAHUTS010000039.1, forward strand.
ACACATACCCTCGTATTTCATTGTCAAAAGCTGACGATCAATTTATAGACGATCTTAAAGTGGTCAAAGATCCACCAAGCAGCAACTTACCCACACCACTTGACGAAAACATCGCCAAACACCAGGAAGATGAGAGAAATTTTCGGTTAAAAACCACTGTATATACACACATGTACTAAAAAGATGGCAGCACGCACTCTCCCCTTGTGGATAACTTAGGTTTGCGTACAATGATCCGGATAGCGGAATGAACTGCAGCAACATCCCTGTCTGGCCTTACCTCAGGCAGGTTTCTATCACCAACCCCAATTGAATTGACGATACCGCCATGATCCCTGCTCCCAAGACACAACAAGAACTATTGGAACGCGCCTATGCACTTGCCGGGTTTACGTTGGGCGAACTGGCTGAGCAACACGGATTAGAATGCCCGGCCGATCTGCGCCGGGAAAAAGGCTGGGTGGGTATGCTTCTGGAAACTTGCCTTGGCGCCGAGGCTGGCAGCAAGCCCGAACAGGATTTTCAAGATCTGGGAATTGAGCTTAAATCGATCCCAATCAGCCACACTGGCAAGCCCCTCGAAACCACCTTTGTCTGCGTCGCCCCCTTAACCGGGGTACAGGGGCTCACCTGGGAAGAGAGCCATATCCGCAACAAGTTATCCACGGTGCTGTGGATCCCGGTCGAAGGCGAGCGGGAGATCCCGGTTTGTGAGCGGCATGTCGGAATGCCCCTGCTATGGCAACCTTCGGAAGAAGAGGAAGCGCAACTGAAAGCCGACTGGGAGGAGCTAATGGAATTTATCGTGCTGGGAAAAGTGCATGAGATAAACGCAAAACACGGAGAGTATCTTCAGCTTCGCCCCAAAGCTGCCAACAGCAAAGCCAAAACTGAAGCTTACGGGGCAAAAGGACAACCGATTAAAACACTGCCAAGGGGTTTTTACCTTCGAACTCAGTTCACCGGTAAAATCCTCGCCCGTCATTTTATGTTGCCCGGCGATGCCTGAAGTCACGCTTAAAGAGTGATTTCCATGTCTTCTTTACAACTGCTGTCTGCAGGGCCGAACTCATCGTAGGGATCCAACAGGCGCAAAATGGCTTTTTTCACTCCGACTTTACGCAGTGTGTCGCTGACCTGCTCCACATTGTCAAAGTGCAGCACTTCATCAGATTTGTCGTCTTTCAGCGGTTCAAGCTGGTGGCGTACTTCCACTTCCACCACATATTGCGCTCCCCCGGCATGTGCCATCACATAACAGACCGGGATATTATCAGGGTGAGACTGGATCCAGTTTTTTAATTGCTTTACTTTCATCGCGCTGCCACTCCTGTTAATTATTTGTTAAATCAGTATAGATAACGCTGTGCTTCCTGCTCACTAAACGCCCTGCCATTTTTGTGTGGAAGATCGCTATCTGACCCAATAGCTGATGCAACATCGCCTATATTTGCGTTACTTCTCGACAGCCCCCGGTCGCGGATCCTGTCTCCCGGCCGATTTACCCTTGTACCGAACATAAAATCTCCTAAGATGGGGGATAAACACTGCCGTTACACCTGCAGCTGTCCTTGTTGCAGGGTGATCAATCCAAGGAGAGCGGATGCTATATCACACCCTTCCTCATACGAATCTCGAAGTCAGCAAGATTTGCCTCGGTACCATGACGTTCGGCCAGCAAAACAGCGAGGCAGAAGCACATCAACAGCTGGATCTGGCGTTGGATATGGGCGTCAATTTTATTGATACTGCGGAAATGTATGCCGTACCGCCAACCAAAGAGACCCAGGGACTGACCGAAAAGTACATTGGCAGCTGGTTAAACAAGAGTGGGAAACGGGATAAAATTGTTCTCGCCACCAAAGTCGCCGGTCCCCGCAATATTCCCTACATTCGCGATAACATGGCGCTCGACCGCCGCAATATCCGACAGGCCGTGGATGACAGCCTTTCACGCCTGCAGACCGACTACATAGACCTCTATCAGGTGCACTGGCCGCAGCGCCACGTCAACAGCTTTGGCAAACTTAACTACCACCACCAGGATGAAAACTCCGGGGTGACGTTGCTGGATACACTTGATGCGTTGGCTGAACTGGTTCGCGAAGGGAAAATCCGACATATCGGCGTGTCCAACGAAACGCCTTGGGGGGTGATGAGTTATCTGCGTCTGGCAGAGAAGCACAGCCTGCCACGCATCGTGACCATTCAAAACCCCTACAACCTGCTTAACCGCAGCTTTGAAGTGGGACTGTCGGAAATCAGCCATCAGGAAGGCGTTGAGTTACTGGCCTATTCCCCGCTGGCATTTGGCGTCCTGTCTGGCAAGTACCTCAATGGCGCCAAGCCTGAAGGAGCGCGTTGTACACGCTGGGAGCGTTTCGTTCGCTATTTTACTGAACAAGGCCAGGCTGCAACGCTCGCTTATGTCAATCTGGCGCAAGAGTCTGGGCTGGATCCGGCGCAAATGGCATTGGCTTATGTTAACAGCCGCCCCTTTGTCGCCAGTAACATCATAGGTGCGACGAGCCTTGAGCAGCTTAGAGCCAACATAGAATCGGTAGACCTCACCTTGCCAGAGCCGGTGATTGAGCGCATTGAAGAGATAGGGGTTCAGTACTCCAACCCCTGCCCCTAACGAAACACGGCTGTTATTCCAAAGGCGCCAGTTGGCGCCTTTACTATTCTTGGGACACTGCACCGCCCAGCGCCAAGATAGACTTCACCTGACTGTTATGGCGAAGGAAGACAGACATGAAACACACGCACCTCACTGTATCCGGCATGATCATTTTGGCGCTAGGTCTTGTTGGGTGCTCTTCCCCTAACCCATACGGGGATGCCTATGGCGCCGCCGATACTCGTACCATTCAGGAAGTCTATTACGGCACAGTGATCAAAGCAGAGCCGGTGACCATAGATGCCAACGACAGCAGCAATGTCATCGGAACCATTGCCGGCGCAGCAATTGGCGGGATTTTAGGTTCAAAAATCGGTGGTGGCAGCGGTTCAGATATCGCGGCCATCGGTGGTGGCTTACTGGGTGGTTACGCCGGCAGTGAAGCGGCGGGTGAACTGGGCAAACGCAACGGGGTAAACCTGACCATACGTCTTGAGGATGGCAGGGTCATTTCGATTGTCCAGGAAGCGAATCCTGACATGCTTTTCCGGGTTGGCGAACGGGTTCAGGTTAATGTGGACGGCAATACCGCGCGCGTCGTCCTCGCCTAAACGGGAATAAAAAGGAGCCACCCCGAAAGGAGGCTCCTTCAGTTTACGTTGTGGGGTTCAACCTCAATTTCCGACGCATACGAGCGATTTCGCGTTGTGCCTTGTATTGAGGTGCCACAGTGTGACCTATCGACAATCCATCTTTTTCAAAGCCAATATCCCTCAGCAGATGTTCAGACAATGGCTCGCCGACGTATCGCAATCTGCGGTGGGCTTTGCGCCATTGTGCTTCTTCACGCTTGATATCCATACGGACGAAAAAAACAGCTAAACGAAGGTACATTGATTGTGTCATGACAGACTCCTTATGAGTGATTAAGGAGGCGTTGGACAGAATGCGGACGTGTAACGAGAGGGGGTATACCAATCGGGCCGCAATCAATCCGCGGCCCATTGCTTAGGGATGCGGAGTTACTGTACAGGTTTTCGCATAGTTGCGCACAGATCACAGGAGAACGTGGTAACGGACTTAAACAGTTGATTTGTCATCGTTGCCTCCTAAATCTGATAAACCTTGGTGTAAACACCGCATTTGTAAATTCACTGTTAATACTAATGATATGGATCAATATTTCAACGCACTATTTGTTGGCTTGGTGAATTCAGACACATAGTCTCCACCTGGCAGATTGAACAATGTTTAATCATCTATCTTGTCTTATTTTGTCCAGTTAAGAGTACAAGCCGCTTATCGCTGGCCATCCATACGTCTTATTAGAAAAGATTAATTTACACATAAAATCATGCGTTTATAGCCAAAAGATCTTAAACCTTTAATCCATCCGAAATGCGGATGGTTAATAACTTAAACCAATCTTTTATTTGTATATCATGTCAGCATCTTTTGGAGGAACGATCTATGAGAACTATTTCTGACAGGATTCGACATGCTATTGCCTTCGAGGTAATTGGACTTCTTCTCATCGTGAGTATCTTGTCCCAGTTTGGCTTTAATGCGGCCCACACCGGTGTTTTGGGTGTGGCATTTTCTGTGTTAGCAACCGGATGGAACTACGTCTACAACATATGGTTTGATAAGGCCATGGTGAAATGGACCGGCACGAGTGAGAAAAAACAGAAACACCGGATTGTGCATGCTGTGTTGTTCGAATTGGGTCTGCTGTGGGTAACCCTGCCTGCACTGGCCTGGTGGCTGAACATCAGCCTGTGGGATGCACTCATCATGGATATCGGCTTGGTGCTTTTCTATCTGGTCTACGCCTATATCTACAACATTGTGTACGATAAGCTGTTTCCCATCGAGCACGGTAAAACCGCTGTACAGCACTGAGATATAAAATAAAAAGTACATAAAATAAAAAACCGCCGTAAGGCGGTTTTTTATAGCAAGAACATTCCCGGAAGGTTAATCAGCGAAAGCTGCGCGGCGCCGGGATAAGGCTGTGTTTGTTCAGCAGGCGGTACATGGTCGCGCGGGATACACCCAGCTCTTTCGCCGCAGCCGAAACCTGGCCATTGTTACTTTCCAGTACCGCCAGCAGCGCATCACGCTCTGACTCTTCACGGATTTTACGCAGGCTCTGTTTGTAATCACCCTGACGTGGCAAGTCCAAATGCTCAGCCTCAATCACCAGGTTGTCCGCCAGCAATACTGCGCGTTTTACCTGGTTGATAAGCTCACGCACGTTGCCCGGCCAGCTGTAGTTGGTGAGGATTTTGTTCGCCTCTTCCGAAAAGGTACGCGCCTGCGTGTTGTACTGGCGGGCAAACTTCAACAGGAAGTGCTCGGCCAATTCAGGGATATCTGCAGCACGCTCTTTCAGTGAAGGAACAGAAATACGCAGTACGTTGAGACGGTAGAAGAGGTCTTCACGGAACAGCCCTTCCGCGACGGCTTTTTCCAGATCCATGTGAGTGGCCGCAATCACGCGCACATCAATCTCTTTTGAGTATTTATCATCGTGCGATTCAACCGTGCCATCTTGCAGCAGGTGAAGAAGGTTCGCCTGCAGGTTCAGTGGCAAGTCACCGATTTCGTCCAAAAACAGGGTGCCCTGGTGTGCTTGCTGCACTTTGCCTTCTGTTGTGCCGTCACCAAACAGTTCGCTTTGGATCAGTTTTTCCGGCAGTGCACTGCATTTTACAGAGACAAACGGCCCTTTCGCACGGGTAGAGGCATTGTGGATAGCCATCCCCACCAGCTCTTTACCTGTACCGCTTTCACCGTGGATAAGCACAGAGACATCTGTCGGTGCGACGCGGCGAACCTGATCACGCAATTTCTTCATTACCGACGTTTTGCCCAAAAGACCCATGTCGCTGTGGTCGCCCAGTTGCGGCCAGACATGACGCTCAAGCTTGAGCATACCCAGTTGGTGGCCAATGGTGCTCATCAGCTGGCTGTCCGGAATAGGAGAGGTAAAGTAGTCGATGCAGAAGCTGACAATAAACTGGCAAATCGCATCATTGTTGAGTTGGTCTTCGCGAATCAGTGCCAGCCAACGCACTTGCTTATTACGGTTAACCAGTGATGCCACACCATTGAGACTGAAATCATCATGGCTGATGTCTACAATACCGATACAGGGTCCGATATCCTGTAGAAGAGATTGTGCAGCCCTGAGGTCATAACAGCGGTGGCAACGCCAGCCCGCCTGTTCCAATGTTGCTAGCCATGGTTCATAAGTTCCACCTACTACTACCAGTGAACTTGGAACTGCCTCAGATCTGAATTGCATACCCATAGTGCCTGCCTTTAGTCATCCATTAACGACATGTGTTCAAAATGTTGTGAGTACCATTATATTTTGCAAGACAGGCGGGTCTGTCTCATTGTAGATACAACATGGCTCCCAAATCGAAACAGTTCCCAGTTTAGACACTTTTGCTGTTCAACCGACTTACAACAGAAATGCCGAAGAATTGACATAATTATCAATATTATTAACGGGATAGATGATTATGGACTGCCTAAAAAAGCCACCTTGGTGGCTAACATTTCAAACTCATCTCAATATTGAGAATTTTAAAACTCTCTTTATTTTTTCTTAGATCATAGACTATGACCCGCTTTCGTGAGGTCATCTGAAGGCAGATAAAAGAAAAACCGCGCCCTATTGAGACGCGGTCTTTTGGTTAAGGCAGGTGTGGTAAAAATATCAACGCACTTCTTCGCCGCTGGCAATCACAGTTTGACGAACTTTGTCTGCAAACTGCAACGCTTCCTCACGAACGGAATCCTCATCAACAGTCAGGATGTCTCGCTCCTGCATCAGAACGCGCCCATCAACAATGGCATGTTTCACATTCGTCGCGTACGCAGAATACACCAGTGCGGAATAGGGGTTGTACATAGGTACCATGTTTGGTGCTTTAGTATCGATGACGATGATATCCGCCAGCTTACCGGCTTCCAGAGAGCCAATCTTGTCTTCCATATGCAGTGCACGCGCTGCGCCCATGGTGGCCATTTCAATCACTTTGATTGGCGGCATCGCAGCGCGATCCTTATTCACCAGCTTGTGCACTTTTGCTACCTGGTTGAACTCATCAATAGTGCTCAGTGTATTACCGGACATCGGGCCATCGGTACCCAGACCAATGCGCATTCCCTCATCAAACATGGTCAGTGCCGGGGAAACGCCTTTCGCTGATTTGATGTTAGCACTCATGTTGTGCGCGATACCCACATCGTGCTGCTTGAGCAGCGCGATATCGTCCTCGTTGACGTTAATCACGTGTGCACCAACCAGGTTTGGTGTCAGGGCGCCGATATCAGCCATGTAAGCCACAGGCGACTTACCGCCGCTGCGCTCTGCAATCACTTCATTTTCACGGTCAGATTCTGCCAGGTGGATCATCACTGGAACATCATGCTCCAGCGAAAGTTTAGTGATCTTCTGCAGCACTTCTGTGGTGTTGGTGTAAGGGGCGTGCGGTGCAAAAGCCGGGGTAATACGAGGGTGATCTTTATATTCCTCAATAAAGTTCAGCGCATATTGGATGCCCTCTTCTGCGTTGGCCGCATCCGCCACTGGGAATTTAATCACGGTTTCGCCCAACACAGCACGCATGCCGATGGTATCAACGGTTTTCGCCACTTCATCTTCGAAGTAGTACATGTCTGCGTATGTCGTAACGCCGCCTTTCAACATTTCCACGTTCGCCAGCTGGGCACCGATACGCACCATGTCACGGCTTACCAGCTTTTTCTCCAGAGGGAAGATGTAGCGGTGTAGGCGATCCGGCACATCGTCACCCAGCGAGCGGAAGACTGTCATTGATGCGTGGGTGTGTGAGTTGATAAGACCCGGCATCACGATGTCGCCATCCACATCCAGAACAGTTTTCGCTTCATACTCTTTAGCCAGCGCTTCATCGCCGACAGCCACAATCTTGTTGCCCTTTACTGCAACAACGCCGTTTTCGTAAACGGTCTTGTCCTCGTTCATGGTCAATACGGTGGCGTCTTTGATCAGCAGGTCGACATTCTCTGCGGCAAATGCTGCAGACGAGGCCAAGGTTGCCAGGGCAACGCTGGCAGAAAGGAGTGATTTTTTCAGCATGGTAATATTCACTTAAAGGCAGCAAGGAATTGCGTGGGCATCATCCGCGCTCAGGCTGAAAATCGGAACAAAAATGTGTTTTACGTCGCAAAAACTGTGACATTGCGCAAACGGTTGCGATGCGGTCGGCGGGCATAAAAAAACACCGGAAAATTCCGGTGTTTTTGTGTCTCAGAAGCGTATCGGTTTCGGTTTAGAAACCCGACAAAATCAGTCTTTCTTCTGGTTTTGTGGACGCATTGCCGGGAACAGGATCACGTCACGGATGGTGTGCGTGTTGGTAAACAGCATCGCCAGACGGTCGATACCGATACCCTGACCTGCTGTTGGTGGCAAACCGTGCTCCAGTGCAGTGATGTAGTCTGCATCGTAGAACATCGCTTCGTCATCACCGGCATCTTTCGCGTCAACCTGCGCTTTAAAGCGTGCATCCTGATCTTCTGCATCGTTCAGCTCAGAGAAGCCGTTCGCCACTTCACGGCCACCGATGAAGAATTCAAAGCGGTCGGTGAAGAACGGGTTGTCATCGCTGCGGCGTGCCAGCGGAGAAATGTCTGCCGGGTAGCCAGTGATGAAGGTCGGCTGGATCAGTTTAGGCTCTGCGGTTTCACCGAAGATCTCTTCCAGCAACTGACCACAGGTCCAGAATTTCTCTACGTAGATATCCAGAGACTTCGCGATAGCAACCAGCTTCTCACGATCCTGAACGTCTTCTACCGTCAGCGCCTGAATGTCAGCGTGGTCAGGGTTGTAGTGCTTGATCGCTTCCAGCATGGTCATACGCGCGTACTTGCCACCGAACTCCACGGTGAAATCGCCGTAAGGCATAGAAGTCTGACCCAGGACTTCCAGCGCAACAGTGCGCAGCATGTCTTCGGTCAGGTCGATCAGGTCGTTGTAATCCGCGTACGCCATGTAGAACTCAATCATGGTGAATTCTGGGTTGTGGCGTGGAGACAGACCTTCGTTACGGAAGTTACGGTTGATTTCGAATACACGCTCGAAACCACCCACAACCAGACGCTTCAGGTACAGCTCAGGCGCGATACGCAGGAACATTTCCTGATCCAGTGCGTTGTGGTGCGTGATAAACGGACGTGCAGACGCACCACCCGGGATCACTTGCATCATTGGCGTTTCCACTTCCATGAAGTCTTTAGACTCCATGTAACGGCGGATAGCTGAAATCAGCTTAGAGCGCACTTTGAACGCATTGCGTGAATCTTCGTTAACGATCAGGTCAACGTAACGCTGGCGGTAACGCTGCTCTTGGTCAGTCAGACCATGGAATTTCTCTGGCAGAGGACGCAGTGCTTTGGTCAGCAGTTGGTACGATTCCATGTTCACGTACAGGTCGCCTTTGCCAGACTTGTGCAGTGCACCGGATACACCGATGATGTCACCGATATCCAGACCGTGGTACTTCTCTTTCAGCTCGTTTTGAACGTCTTTCGCTGCGTACGCCTGAATGCGGCCGCTTACGTCTTGCAGCGCGATGAAAGGACCACGCTTCGCCATTACACGGCCAGCAACGGTCACTTTGTGATCCAGTGCTTCCAGCTCTTCCTTGCTCTTTTCGCCAAACTCAGCCTGAAGATCAGCCGCTTTATGCTCACGGCGAAAATCATTCGGGTGGCCGTTTGCATTGCAGCTTTGACGAATGTGGTTCAGTTTTGCACGACGCTCCGCGATCAGCTTGTTTTCGTCTTGTAACTGGTCAGTCATAGTGAACCTTCAAATTATCTTAAAAATTACAAACCAGATTTCAGGCTGGCTTCAATAAATCTGTCGAGATCGCCGTCCAGTACCGCCTGGGTATTACGGGTTTCGACACCGGTACGCAGATCTTTAATGCGTGAGTCATCCAGAACATAAGAACGGATTTGGCTACCCCAGCCAATGTCAGACTTGGATTCTTCGTTCGCCTGTTTCTCAGCATTCTGCTTTTGCAGCTCCAGCTCGAACAGTTTTGCACGAAGCTGTTTCATCGCCTGATCTTTGTTTTTGTGCTGGCTACGGTCGTTCTGGCACTGCACCACTGTATTGGTCGGAACGTGGGTAATACGTACCGCAGATTCGGTGGTGTTAACGTGCTGACCGCCCGCACCGGATGCGCGGTATACGTCGATACGCAGATCCGCCGGGTTGATATCAATAGCGATATTTTCATCAACTTCCGGATAAATGAACGCAGAAGCAAACGAGGTGTGACGACGGCCGCCTGAATCGAACGGCGACTTACGCACCAGACGGTGAACGCCGGTTTCAGTGCGCAGCCAACCGTAAGCGTAATCACCAGAGATACGCACGGTTGCTGATTTCAATCCAGCCACATCACCTTCTGACACTTCAATCACTTCCGTTTTGAAGCCTTTTGCATCTGCCCAACGCAGGTACATACGCAGCATCATGGACGTCCAGTCCTGCGCTTCTGTACCGCCTGAACCTGCCTGCAGGTCGATGTAGCAATCAGATGCATCGTGATCGCCAGAGAACATACGACGGAATTCCAGCTTAGCCAGCTTCTCTTCCAGATCGCTCAGTTCAGGGTCAATCTCGTCAAAGGTATCCTGGTCGTTTTCTTCAACAGCCAGTTCCAGCAGATCGGTGATGTAGATACCGCCCTGATCCAGCTGGTCGATAGTTTCCACTACCGCTTCCAGCGATGCGCGTTCACGACCCAGTGCCTGCGCACGTTCAGGATCGTTCCACACATCCGGTTGTTCCAGTTCGGCATTAACTTCTTCTAGACGCTCTTTTTTGGCGTCGTAGTCAAAGATACCCCCTAAGGACAGTCGCGCGCTCGGCGATGTCCGCTAGGCGGTTTTTAATTGGATTGATTTCAAACATGGTCACTTTTCTATGTTCGGAATGAGTTTTAACCGCAGAATTCTACAGAATTGCGGGAGGAATATACAGAGTGTGATGGGGATCAAAGGAGAAAATTTCAGAGAAAAATGAGAGAAACAGAATTTGAGATTTGAGATTTGAGATTTGAGATTTGAGATTTGAGATTTGAGATTTGAGATTTGAGATTTACAGGATGGTCGTTATGCCTCTAGCGCTGGACAACCAAACTTTCTCCGTTCGATGCGTTGTCCAGCGCTTCCCTGCTCTTTCTCTTATTTCAATTCTCTAATCTGCTCTTTCTCTAGCCAGCTCTTTCTCGTGTCTCCGGTCTGCTCTTTCTCAAACCGCCGCCATATGCTCCACCATCAACTGAACCGTGCGGTTACCGCGGAACTCGTTCACATCCAGACGGTAAGCCAGTTCCACCCGTTGCACGGAAGGATCCGGCCATCGGCGTAGGTCGACGTTGAAGGCAATGGCATCCACCATTTGCCCGCCCATCACCGGCTCAACCATCATCTTAAGGTGTTTGCCACCCACCAGTTTCTGGTGCAGCAATTTAAACGTGCCATCAAACAAAGGTTCCGGGAAACCCTGCCCCCACGGGCCACCGGCGCGCAGCGTCTCAGCTACATCCAGCGTTATTTCGGTGGGCAGCAACTCGCCGTCTGAAAGCAAAATGCCTTTAAGCTCATCTTCCCCAACGATGTTTCTCACCGCGTCATCAAACAGCTTGGCAAAGCGGTCAAAATCCGCTTCGGAGATCGTCAGTCCTGCCGCCATGGCGTGACCACCGAATTTTTTAATCAGTCCCGGATTCTGGGTATCAATCATATCCAGGGTATCGCGCATGTGCAGCCCCTGAATTGAACGTGCGGAACCTTTGATCATGCTATCGCCGCCATCAGCAAATGCGATCACCGGGCGGTGGAATTTGTCTTTAATGCGTGACGCCAGAATACCAATCACACCCTGGTGCCATTCGCGCTGGAACAGCGCCAGGCCGCAGGGCAGGCTGGAGCCTTCACCAAACTGCAGGCGCTCACAAATCGCCATGGCTTCTTCTTTCATGCCCTGCTCGATTTCCTTGCGGCTCTGATTGAGGGCATCCAGTTCACACGCCATCTGGCGCGCCGCCTGTAAGTGCTGGCTCAAAAGCAGTTCAATGCCGAATGACATATCATCCAGACGACCTGCTGCATTGATGCGTGGCCCCAGAGCGAAACCGAAATCGCTCGCCACCAGCGTTGCCATGTTACGGTTGGCCACTTCAATCAGCGCCTGAATGCCGGGGCGGCATTTGCCTGCGCGGATACGCATCAACCCCTGGTGCACCAGAATGCGGTTGTTGGTATCCAGCGACACCACATCAGCGACGGTGCCAAGCGCGACCAGGTCAAGAAGCTCTGCGAGGTTTGGCTCTTGCATGCCATGGGCAGCAAACCAGCCGGTTTCGCGCAAATGGGCACGCAGTGCCAGCATCAGATAAAACGCCACGCCGACACCGGCCAGGGACTTGGATGGAAAACCACATTCGTTAAGGTTCGGGTTCACCATGGCGTCGGCATCCGGCAACACTGAGCCCGGCAGGTGGTGATCGGTCACCACGACCTGGATACCACGCGCTTTGGCGGCGGCCACCCCTTCAATGGATGAAACACCGTTGTCCACCGTCATAATAAGCTCTGCGCCCTTCGCGGCCGCCTGCTCTACCACTTCCGGACTCAGGCCATAACCGTCATCAAAGCGGTTTGGTACCAGATAATCGACGTTGGTACAGCCCATCATTCGGAATGCCGTTACAGAGAGCGCCGAACTGGTTGCGCCATCGGCATCAAAATCCCCCACCACAATGATGCGTCGCCCGTCCGCCATGGCTGCCGACAGCAATTCCACCGCGCGCTCAATGCCATAAAGTTCACTGTAGTTGAGCAGTCCTTTGGCACTGCGCTCAAGTTCACCTTCTGAGGTGATCCCACGGTTGGCATAGATGCGCTGCAGCAGCGGCGGGATGGAGGCTGGGAAAGCGGTATTCTGGGCGGCCTGGCGGCGTTTGATTTCAATCATGGGAATGAGACCTGTCCTCGACGGCATTGTCGCCGGCGGTATTTCGAATGCGGATTGAACGGGCATTGTAACCCTAAGCGGGGCGCGATTGCAGGTTTCCACCCAACAAAAAAGCGCCGACCTGGGTCAGCGCTTTTGGGCGTCAGTCTGTGATCAGCCTTTTTGCTGCAGCACTTGCAACAAACGCTCAGCCGGCAGGTAACCAGACAACATGGTGCCATCTTGCAGCATAATTGCCGGCGTACCGGTAACACCCATTGCACTGCCCAGTGCCATGTGGCGGCGAACCAGTGGCAGGCACTCATCGCTTTCTTCATTGAACTTGCGTGATTTCGCTTTGTTCATGGCATCGGCGCGATCATCTGCACACCAAATGGCGCTCATCTGTTCCAGGTTTGGCGATCGCTCACCGGAACGTGGGAAAGCCAGGTAACGAACCGTGATACCCAGATCGTTGTACTGATCCATTTCGCTGTGCAGTTTGGCGCAGTAACCACAGGTGGTGTCAGTGAACACATTCACCACGTATTTTTCATCTTTGGCCGGGAAAACAATCAGCTCTTTCTCAACGTTTGCCGCATCAAACAGGCCTTTGTTACGTTTTGCCTGAGTAATTTCAGTCAGGTTGATGGATTCTGTCGGCGTGGTCTGGAACAACTGGCCATAGAAGAAATAGGAGCCGTCATTGTTGGTGTAGACAATGCCGCCGTCAGTGATGACTTCATACAGGCCGTTAACCGGTGCGGTTTCAATGCTTTCTACGTTCAGGCGGTATTTAGCCAGCACATCAACGATGGCGTCTTTGTCAGCCCCTTCAGCAGCGTAAGCGCCGAAAGAAAACACGGCTGAAGCAACCAGCATATTCGCCATCAGTTTCTTAAAATTCATAGTGTTGTAATCCTGAAAATGGGTTTACTTGCAAACTGTCACTCACTCAGACCGGGAATTTGGCAAAAAGTCCCCAATTTGTGCAAAAAAGAATAGTAAGTGCCAGCTCCCTGCCGGCCACATTATGCCCGAGGATGATGCTGTTGATGCAACTGTTTTAGTCGCTCTGTTGCCACGTGTGTATAAATTTGCGTGGTAGACAGGTCACTGTGACCCAGCAGCATTTGAACCACCCGCAAGTCCGCCCCGTGGTTCAGCAGGTGGGTCGCAAAGGCATGGCGCAAAACGTGCGGGGAAAGCATGTCGCCATCAATGCCCGCCAGTGCGGCGTAGAATTTGATCCGGTGCCAGAAGGTCTGGCGCGTCATCATACGTGCGCGGCGGCTGGGGAAAAACACATCCGAGGTTTGCTCCCCTAACAATACCGGGCGGCTGTGCGCCATGTATTTTTCCAACCAGTCAATGGCCGACTCGCCCATTGGCACCAGACGCTCTTTGCCGCCTTTACCAATCACCCGCACCACGCCTTGGCGCAGGCTGACATTTTCTGTGGTCAGGCTGATAAGCTCGGTCACACGCAAGCCGGTGGCGTACAACAGCTCCAGCATGGCTTTATCACGTAACTCCAGAGTGTCTTCTACATCCGGCGCTTCCAGCAGCGCATCCACCTGCTCTTCTGACAAATCTTTCGGCAGGCGTTTGGGCAGTTTAGGGCTGATCAGGGTTGCTGTCGGGTCGTCTTCACGCTGTTTCTCCCGGTACAGGTATTGGAACAGGCGGCGCATGGCGGAGAGCATGCGGGCGCGGCTGCTTTGCTTGTAATCCTGATCGAACAGCCAGTGCTGGTAGTCCTGCAGTTTGGAAGAAGACACCTTGACCAGCGCTTCTCCATCTTTATCCAGCCACTGACAGAGTTTCACCAAATCATTGCGGTAAGAAGCCAGCGTATTCTCTGACAGACCACGCTCCATCCACATTGCATCCAGAAACTGTTCAACCAAAGCGGCGTTTTGTTCCACGATTCACTCACTTAACATCGGTATTCTCTGCTTTCAAACTACCTCACCCCAGCCTGAATGCAAAATTTCATCCTGCTGACTGCGTTTAATTCCAGCAACCGGCTCTCAGGGTGGAGATAGCGGGCGGTGACAGGTAGAATCGCCCCAAGACATGCAAGTAGGAAAAGCGCGTGAAAATAGGTTTGTTTTACGGTTCAACCACCTGCTACACCGAAATGGCGGCAGAAAAAATCCGCGACATTCTGGGTGACGATCTGGTGACCGTGCACAACATCAAAGAAACCCCGGTTTCTGCGATGAATGACTACGATTTGCTGCTGCTCGGGATCTCCACCTGGGATTTCGGCGAATTGCAGGAAGACTGGGAAGCGGTCTGGTCACAACTGGATGGATTGCAACTGGAAGGGAAAGTGGCCGCGCTGTTTGGCCTTGGCGATCAGGAAGGTTACGCAGAATGGTATCTGGATGCCATGGGCATGCTGCATGACCAGTTACTGCCAACCGGATTGCAATTTGTCGGTTACTGGCCAAACGAAGGCTATACCTTTGAAGCATCCAAGGCACTGACTGAAGACGGCAAACACTTTGTCGGTCTGGCACTGGATGAAGATAGCCAGTACGACCTGAGTGACGAGCGTATCGCCACCTGGTGCGAAAAGGTTCTGATTGAATATCAGGAAATGCTCTGATTCCAATCCCAGTTATCAGCCATAAAAAAACCACCGCAGGACGGTGGTTTTTTTGTCGTCAGTGCTGATTACGCGTTTTGCGCTTCAGCTTTTGGCTTCCCCACAAAGCTCACCACAACCAGTGACAATGCGGTAGGCAGCAGCCATGCCATGCCATAGTTGAACAGCGGCAGAACTTTCAGTGCAGACACATCCACACCCGCTACTTTTGCTGCATCAAACAGGGCGAACACCAGAGACACACTCAACACCGCGCGATAAGCCAGTGCCGGGTTAGGCATAAAGCGGCGCAGGAATGTCAGCGCAATCAGGGCAATCGCTACCGGGTACAGGGCAAACAGTACTGGAATTGAAACCGCAATCAGCTGGTTCAGACCGACGTTTGCCACTACTGCACACACTACAGACAGGATCACAACCCATTGGCGGTAAGTGATTTTGGTCAGGGTGCTGAAGTAATCAGAGCATGCAGAAACCAGACCGATAACCGTGGTCAGACACGCCAGTACAATGATGGTCGACAGGATGATTTGTCCTGCTGGGCCAAACAGCGCCAGTACATACGCTGATAGGATTGCACCACCATTGTTCGCGCCTGCTGCAACACCGCTAGCTGTCGCACCCAGATAGAACAGAGAGATATAAACAAATGCCAGACCAGCTGCCGCGATGACGCCTGCGAAAATCAGGTATTTACAGGTTTGCGCCTGATCTTCGACGCCTTTTTTACGGATAACGTCAACGATCAGCATACCGAACATCAGTGCCGCGAAGGTATCCATGGTGTTGTAGCCTTCCAGGAAACCTGTGGTGAATGCCTGGTCAACATATGCACCTTGCGCTGCCACAATATCACCCTGAGGGTTGACCACCACGGCAATCGCCAGTACCGCCAGCGCGGCGAACAATGCCGGAGTCAGAAGCTTACCAATGATATCGATCAGCTTGCCCTGAGACAGAGAAAAGAACATCGCCACGGCGAAGAACACAACGGAAAACAGTGTCAGTTCGAATTGGCTTGGTGCACTTAAAAATGGCTTGAAGCCCATTTCATACGCCACCAGACCGGCGCGAGGCGCTGCGAAAGCAGGGCCGATAATGATGAAAATCAGCACCGCCATCAGGGTCGCCACTGATTTTGGCAGATCACGGGTCAGCCCTTTCCAGCCACCGCCAGCAACAGCAACCGCAATAATACCAATCAAAGGAAGGCCTACAGCGGTGGTCAAAAAGCCAAGCATTGCAGAAAAGGTGTGTTCACCTGCCAAAAAGCCTGCCAGAGGAGGGAAAATGATGTTCCCGGCCCCGAGGAAAAATGCAAAGGTCATAAACCCTAGCGCGAGTATATCGCTAACCTTTAAACTCTTGCTCACTTCTTCTTACCTATCGTTATGTGTTTGCGAAATGTGTTTGCGTATTTATCTGTAATCAATCGGTTAGTCTTTTGGTTGTTTTTACTATGCAACACCGATTAGGCAGAATAATGACGAAGTTTCACCACGCAGACAATAGGGCAATAAAAAATAGATGATAAATTTATTTTAAATTAATTAACCAGAATTTAATTTTATTTTTTGACGAATGAACAACAGATGTTAAAGATTTTCGCAGCAAAGCAATGCAACATTTGATCAACATTATTATCTAAATTTTGACCACTTATCACCATGACCGCCCGGAGGAAATGTGGGAAAAGGTTTTAAATTCAAACAGTTTTCTATTGACGATCAAGGTTGCGGCATGCCGGTCAGTACCGACGGCGTCCTGCTGGGCGCCTGGGCTGACGCAGGAGAGCAGCACCAGATACTGGACATTGGCACCGGTTCTGGCCTGCTGGCGTTGATGATGGCGCAACGCTTTCCGACTGCGCAAATTCTGGCCGTTGATATTGATGTCCATGCGGTAGAAACCGTGAGCATGAACGCAGAACAATCTGCTTGGGCTAACAGGATAAAAGTGCGACAACAGGATGTTACGCTGTGGTCAGAAATGCCGCGGTTCGATACCATCGTTTGCAATCCGCCCTACTTCAATTCCGGCGAGCAGGCCGGTGATGCCCGACGTGCGACAGCGCGCCATACTGATACGCTTTCTCACGACAACTTATTAAAAGTGATAAAGGCAGGACTATTGCCGGGCGGGCAGGCACATTTGATCTTACCTTCTGTAGAGGCTGATGGGCTGATTGCCAACAGCGCAGAGCATGGACTGGGCTGTCTGCGCTGCACGCTGGTGAAACCGACACCGGATAAACCGGTGAGCCGGAAACTCATCACCTTATCGACGCAACCGACTGATAGTTGTCAACAAACCTCACTGGTTATCCGGCAGGGTGACAACTACAGCGACGACTTTATTGCACTGACGAGAGATTTTTACCTCAAGATGTGATGATTGTACTTGAAATAGTCTCTATAATTCGCCCCCTAACTTTGAGTGGAGAAACAACGCGTGCGAACTTTTGCTGAACTAGAACTGGATCCTCAACTGCTACAAGCGCTGGATGACATGGGCTTCGAGCGACCAACAGCGATCCAGGCTGGCGTGATCCCTCATGGTATGGATGGCCGTGATATTCTGGCGTCTGCGCCTACGGGAACAGGGAAAACTGCAGCCTTTGTACTGCCATTGCTGCAACACCTTATCGACTTCCCTCGTCAGAAGCCGGGTCCTGCACGCGCCCTGATTTTGACCCCAACCCGTGAACTGGCTATTCAGGTTGCAGATCAAGCCCGCGCGCTGGCGAAATACACTGACCTGAAAATTATCACCATTACCGGTGGTATCTCTTATCAGGAGCACGCAGAAATTCTGGGTAAAACTCAGGATATCGTGGTGGCAACCCCTGGCCGTTTGATGGAATACGTAGAAGCAGAACGTTTCGACTGCCGTGCGATTGAAAGCCTAGTGCTGGATGAAGCCGACCGTATGCTGGACATGGGCTTTGGCGCTGCTGTTGACCGTCTGTCGGCTGAGTGTCGCTGGCGTAAACAAAGTATGCTGTTCTCGGCCACACTGGAAGGTAAAGGCATTGAAGGCTTCAAGAGTGCCCTGCTGACCGACCCGGTTGAAGTGGAAGCTGAGCCACCGCGCCGCGAGCGCAAGAAAATCACCCAGTGGTACTACCGCTGTGATGACATGGCGCACAAGAATGCCCTGCTTAAATCTATCCTGGCAGAGCAGGCAGAGCGCGCGATCATCTTCGTGAAAACCCGTGAACGTCTCGCAGAGCTGCGTGAATACCTAACGAAAGAAAAAGTGAAATGTGCGTGGCTTCAGGGCGAGATGCCTCAGGCAAAGCGTACCTACGCCATTGAACGTTTCACCACCGGCGAAATCAATGTCCTGCTGGCGACGGACGTTGCAGCCCGCGGTATCGACGTGCCGGATATCGACCACGTGATCAACTTCGACCTGCCACGTAAGGCTGACGTTTACCTGCACCGCATTGGCCGTACTGCCCGCGCAGGTAAAAAAGGTAACGCGATCTCCCTGGTGGAAGCGCACGACCAGCCAATGATGGATCGTATCTGTCGTTACATGAAAGAGGACGTGAAAGAACGTTACATTGATGGTTTGAAGCCGAAACATAAGAAACCTGAATTCAAGAAGAAAAAGAAAAAGGTTTCGAAAAAAGAGGCCAAAGGTAAAGCCAAGAAGGTAGCGAAGAAAGCAGCTAAAAAAACTGCTTAATCAAATATTTGCTGGATTTACAATTTAGTTAGTTATAAAAAAGGAGGTGAAAAGCCTAATGCCAGTCAGTTAAGCTGACTGGCTTTCTTTTTATTGGGGTATTTCTTTGCCTTAGGCTTCACGGCTCTCGGGTATATTCGATCTTCTCGCTTAATGGGCAACACATGATGTATCGCCTC
>NZ_JAHUTS010000004.1:0-347470 GCF_019209835.1 Enterovibrio paralichthyis
GGAGGAGGCGATACATCATGTGTTGCCCATTAAGCGAGAAGATCGAATATACCCGAGAGCCGTGAAGCCTAAGGCAAAGAAATACCCCAATAAAAAGAAAGCCAGTCAGCTTAACTGACTGGCATTAGCCCAAAAGAGCAGCTTTTTGACCGGAATGTGAGGTTTATGCGTTCACGATCTGGCAGATTTCGTTACCACTCAGGTGGTACTGGCGAGGGCAGTTGCGCCACACTTTCAGCATGCGCTGGTATTTTTCCAGCATTGGGGTTTGCGCATTGAAGTGGTGCTGGCCTTTGTCAAACTGAGGGTACAGACCTTCGTTGTCGGTCAGGAAGCGCACGTAGTGCATCAGTTGCGCTTCTGTCGCAGCGTCAAAGCCCCAAAACTGCAGGCGACGCGCATCGACATCGCATTCGCAGTGGTTGCCGTCTCCGAGCATTTTGTGTGATTCCTGAAGTGCGTGGTACATCTCCATAAAATCAATCACCTGACGGCAAAGATCTTCAGACATATCACCGAAGTCTTTGTCCAGTTCACGCATTTGCAGTGCATAACCGCGTTCGACGATGGTTTGAAGACGGCGATATTTCTCTGCGTTTTGCGGATCCATCTGAGACATCAGGGTGTATTGGTTTGACAGGATTAGACGTTGAGCGTGTGTCATTTCCATGGGAGTGGCCTCGAAATATAAATAATTCTTTATCCAAACAAGCTCTTAGTTCTTTTTTTGATGAGCAAATTTGGCAATTCATGTGCCACAGATTAGCAGTTCGTATTCATCAATTTCTTGATCTCACTACAGGTTAGTCACGCTTTTTTAACTTGAAAATTGGATAGAATCTGCCCTGTGGACATACTGAATAAAAGCATGGATTGGGATTAGGCATGGTTTACTGGCAACTTGTTGGTTGGGGATGTTTTTTGGTATCGCTTTGGCTTTGCCGCTCCCCGGTTGGCTGGAAAAAAATGCGCACAGAAAAAGGGTATCAGCATTTCGTGTTCGCCAGTGCCATTGTGCTGTTCTGCCTATGGGCGTTGAAGGCGGGGATCCGAGAAGGGTTAGATATCCACTTTTTGGGGATGACAGTGCTGACGCTTTGCCATGGCCCGCGTATTGCCATCTGGATTTGCGTGCTTCCTCTGACCTTGATGGTTGCCTTCGGATTACTTCCGTTTGCTGATGTCGGGCTCTATGCGTTCACAACGGCTGTTTTGCCGGCGCTGCTCAGCTACGCGGTATTCTGGCTGACCTACCGTTATATGAGCCATCATCTTTTTATTTATATTTTTCTGGCAGGCTTCCTGAATGCGGCGGTCACCATTGTTTTTCACATCTGTGTGGTCTCTGCCGGGTACTGGGTCTCAGGGCTTTATGCTTGGCCAAATATAGTCGATAACTACCTGATGCTGGCACTGTTGATCTGGTTTCCAGAAGGGCTGCTCAATGGCATGGCGATCACCCTGATGACGGTTTACCGTCCGCATTGGCTGCGTACTTTCTACGACAACGAATATCTTTCGCCGGAGCGTTAACCATAAGGCTCTCCAACGGAAATGAAAAAACCGGCGCGAGGCCGGTTTTTTGCAGGAAGCAGGGGATTAGTACACCACTTTGTGGCCGTATCCTTCCAGGATGCCTTTCAGCATTTCCATGGTTTCTTTCTTTGGTGGGCTTACGTCTTTGAGTTCGTATTCGTAACCCAATGCTTCCCACTTGTGCGCACCAAGCTGGTGGTATGGCAGCATCTCAACTTTCTCGATGTTGTCCATGTCTTTGATGAACTCACCCAGTCGGCGTGCAGAATCTTCATCATCAGTGTAACCCGGAACGACCACGTAGCGAATCCAGGTTTTCTGGCCGCGTTGGTGCAGGTAGCGGGCAAAATCCAGCACACGTTTGTTCGGCACGCCAATCAGTTCGCGGTGGATATCGTCATTGATTTGCTTCAGATCCAGCATCACCAGATCGGTCGCATCCAGCAGCTCGTCAATCACGTCAGAGTGTTTGCGGATATAGCCGTTGGTATCCAGACAAGTGTGGATGCCTTCCGCTTTGGCTGCGCGGAAGAAGTCGCGTACAAATTCAGGCTGAAGCATAGCTTCGCCGCCTGAAGCGGTCACGCCGCCGCCTGAGGCATTGATGAAGTGACGGTAGGTCACTACCTCTTTCATGATTTCTTCAACCGTGATTTCACGGCCATCGTCCAGATCCCAGGTATCGCGATTATGGCAGTATTTGCAGCGCATCAGGCATCCTTGCATGAACACGATAAAGCGAATGCCAGGACCATCTACGGTTCCACAAGACTCAAAGGAGTGAATACGGCCAATTACCGACATGGTGTCTCCAAAAACGACTGTAACAAATAGGGTGTTATTTTATTACAGAATCGGGGTGACCAAAAGCGAATATCCGGTGTGACAGGGAGATTCCCGTCAATTATGTAGGGGAATGACAGGGACTGTGAGCCGGTAGCCCTGCGCCGGTGACAACCGGGCTACAGGGTATTGATAGCAACAGCCGGGCAGAGGGATTTGTTTTCAAGCAGCGCTTGCCAAAGGACATGCCAGTCGTGCAGCGTGTTGGCGGGCATGGGTTTGGCGATGAAAAATCCTTGTCCATAATCGCACCCCATGTCCCTTAAGGAATGCCAGACTTCAATACACTCAATCCCTTCTGCTACCGACGCGACGTGGATCCGCCTGGCGACCATCACACTGGCTTCTACCAGTGCCATCGCAGTCCGTGAACTGAGCATGGGAAGCACCAGATTCAAGCCAATTTTAAGCGAATCGATGGGCAGAAACTCGACCTGCTGCAAGGTACCATAGCCTGATCCAAAATCATCAATGGCAATGCGGAAACCCTGCAACAACAAGCGCGATGCCGCTTCCTGAAGCTGGGCTATGCGCTCGAAGCTTTCCGGCTCCTGCAGTTCAAAATAAATGATTTGGTTAAGGTGAGAGTGCTTTTGGCCCAACGCCAGCACTTCATCAACGAAATTCAGCTCAATCAGGTTGTCTGCAGAGATATTGATGCCGACAGGCCGGCCTTGCAAAAATTCCTGTTCGGAGAGCACCTTGTGGATGATGTTTAACGTAAGTACTGACTCTAGCCCGAGCTTGGTCAGTTGCGGCAGAAAACTGCGGGGCAAGGTGACGCCGCGTATTGGGTGTCGCAGTCTTTGCAGGGCTTCACAGGCAACCCATTCACCGGTATCAAAGCGCACGATGGGCTGGAACCAGGTTTCGAACATTTGTGCATTCCACGCTTCCAGCACTTCATGTTCTGAAAGGGGAAGCAGTTCCCTTGGGAAGTTCACGTCATGTTCGGTGGCGATCGTCAGGTAATATTTCAGCAAGGGGATTGAGCTTGGCTTTGGCAAGATACCCAAGACATTAAGCATCATACGCTCGCACATACTTTCTACCGTGCGTAACACCTTGGGGGAAGCGGCGCTGGTGATGACTATGCATCCCATAAAGCCGCGTTCGGCAGCGTTACTCAGCAGTTTGATGCCATCAATATCCGGCAGGTCTAAGTCGCAGAAAACCAGGTCAGGTTTGTGGTGCAGTATTTTTTCCAGTGCGATGGAGCCGTTTTCGGCAAAAATAAGGTTGTCTTCGCCGGTAAGCAATTGCATTAACTGGCCTGCGATTAAGTCCCGCTGGAATGGATGATCCTCGACAAGCAATATGTCCATGACGTCCTCTAAAAGCGCTTTGAGCAGCATCCCTGAAGAATGCGATTTTGTTGTGTCGAAACAGTCTGATATCAGTATGGTCTTAATTTTAGGACTCGTCGACAGAACGTCATACGGTGTTGGGCGGGCAACTTTTGGGCATAAAAAAACACCTCCCGGAGGAGGTGCTTTTTGATTCAGTGAATACTCAGATTACAGAGATTCAGTGAAAGTACGTGCGATTACGTCTTTTTGCTGTTCAGCAGTCAGAGAGTTGAAACGCACAGCGTAGCCCGATACACGGATAGTCAGCTGTGGGTATTTCTCTGGGTGCTTAACTGCATCTTCCAGTGTTTCACGGTTCAGTACGTTAACGTTCAGGTGTTGACCGCCTTCGATACCAGACTCGTGGTGGAAGTAACCGTCCATCAGACCAGCCAGGTTAGAACGCTGAGTATCGTGATCTTTACCCAGTGCGTTTGGCACGATAGAGAAGGTGTAAGAGATACCGTCTTTCGCGTGTGCGAATGGCA
Source organism: Enterovibrio paralichthyis (assembly GCF_019209835.1). Taxonomy (NCBI): domain Bacteria; kingdom Pseudomonadati; phylum Pseudomonadota; class Gammaproteobacteria; order Vibrionales; family Vibrionaceae; genus Enterovibrio; species Enterovibrio paralichthyis. The sequence continues at coordinate 4,217 of NZ_JAHUTS010000004.1, forward strand.
GTTTACCTACAGAAGTCAGAGATGCTACTGCACCTTTCTCATCGCGGCCGTGCATTGGGTTCGCGCCTGGTGCGAATGGTGCACCTGCACGACGACCGTCTGGAGTGTTACCGGTTTTCTTACCGTAAACAACGTTAGACGTGATAGTCAGGATAGACTGAGTTGGAACCGCGTTGCGGTAGGTTTTCAGCTTACGAATCTTGTTCATAAACTTCTCAACCATTTCACATGCGATGTCATCTACACGGTTGTCGTTGTTACCGAATTTAGGGTAGTCGCCTTCGATTTCGAAATCGATCGCGATGCCGTCTTCGTCACGGATTGGTTTAACTTTCGCGTACTTGATTGCAGACAGTGAGTCAGCTGCAACAGACAGACCTGCGATACCACACGCCATAGTACGGTATACGTCACGGTCCATCAGAGCCATCAGAGACGCTTCGTAGCTGTACTTGTCGTGAGAGTAGTGAATCGCGTTCAGCGCGGTCACGTACTGCTTCGCCAGCCAATCCATGAAGCTGTCCAGACCCGCCCAAACTTTATCGAAGTCCAGGTACTCGTCTTTCATTGGCTCTTGCTTAGGACCAACTTGCAGTTTCAGTTTCTCGTCCACACCGCCGTTGATTACGTACAGCAGAGTTTTCGCCAGGTTCGCACGTGCGCCGAAGAACTGCATGTGCTTACCAATAACCTGTGGAGATACACAACAAGCGATAGCGTAGTCATCGTTGTTGAAGTCTGGACGCATCAGGTCATCGTTTTCGTACTGGATAGAAGAAGTATCGATAGATACTTTCGCACAGTAACGCTTGAAGCCGTCTGGCAGTTGCTCAGACCACAGAACCGTGATGTTTGGCTCTGGTGATGGACCCATGGTGTACAGGGTGTTCAGGAAGCGGAAGTTAGTACGGGTAACCAGAGTACGACCGTCAACGCCCATACCGCCCATTGATTCTGTTGCCCAGATTGGGTCACCAGAGAACAGCTCATCGTACTCAGGAGTACGCAGGAAGCGAACCATACGCAGCTTCATTACGAAGTGGTCGATGATTTCCTGAGCTTCAACTTCAGTGATCTTGCCAGCAGCGATGTCGCGCTCGATGTACACGTCAAGGAACGTAGAAGTACGACCCAGTGACATTGCAGCACCGTTTTGAGACTTAACAGCAGCCAGGTAGCCGAAGTACAGCCACTGAACAGCTTCTTGAGCAGTTGTCGCAGGACCAGAGATGTCGTAGCCGTATTTCGCAGCCATTTCTTTCATCTGGTTCAGAGCACGGTATTGCTCTTGGATTTCTTCGCGAAGCTGCATAGTCATTTGCAGATCTTCACCTGATTCCAGTTTCTCTTGCAGAGAGTGGAATTGCTTCGCTTTGTCTTTCAGCAGGAAGTCTACACCGTAAAGTGCTACGCGACGGTAGTCACCGATGATACGACCACGGCCGTATGCGTCAGGCAGACCAGTCAGAACACCAGACTTACGGCAGTTCAGGATATCTGGGGTGTAGATATCGAATACGCCTTGGTTGTGAGTCTTGCGGTACTCTGAGTAAATTTTAGAAACCATTGGGTCCAGCTCACGGCCGTAAGCTTTACAAGAACCCTCGATCATGCGCACACCGCCGTTAGGCATGATTGCACGTTTCAGTGGTGCTTCAGTTTGCAGACCAACGATCTTTTCCAGATCTTTGTTGATGTAGCCCGCGTCGTGAGCAGTAATGGTAGAGATAACAGAAGTGTCGAAGTCTACTGGCGCGTGAGTTGAGTTCTCAAGCTTGATGCCTTCCATCACTTTTTCCCAAAGCTTGTTAGTCGCTTCAGTACCTTCAGTTACCAGGAAAGACTCATCACCCTCGTAAGGGGTGTAGTTCTTTTGAATGAAGTCACGTACGTCGACTTCTTTCTGCCATTCGCCTTCAGCGAAACCTTCCCATGCTTTAGCAAATTGCTCAGACATGATGTACCTACCTTTTTAGTAGAAGAAAACAAGTACCTAGTGGTTTGTAGCCACATCACCACTCTCCGTGGTGTTGGTACACGATCATTGAAAACAGTAAAAGCAACGGCGCTCTCAAAAAACGCGCTTGATTTTACGCTTTGTATCCAGCCTTGGATAGTATTTTGGGCAGCCCAAATGGCTGCCCAGATTTTTATTACATCAGCGCAGGGATACCGAACTGATCTTCAAGCATACCTACTGCCAGCATCGCCACCAGACAGATGACCAGTACTGAACCAGGGATAACGATACGGTCTACGAAAGACAGTTTTTTCGCACGGTCTTTGTCACCGATCAGGCCGTTGTTATCCAGCAACATCGCCAGTGCCCACGCCAGAACCGGGTTAGCAACCATGGATGCAAAGATACAGATACCTGCTGACTGAGAGTCTTTGGTTTCACGAACCATCTGAACACCCGCTTCCAGCAGTGGCAGGAATACACCTACCAGCAGCGCGATACGCATTACCGGTGGCCATACCGCTACGTCCATTGGGAAGCCAAGGATAGCGATGAACATCACCAAACAACCCAGCAGAATCGCACCGGCAGGGATTGGACGCTTCGCAATCGCTGCAGGGATCATGTACGTACCCCAAGATGATGTGATGTTACCACCACCCACTGCAGTACCTACCATCTGACGGATAGAACACATGGTCATGGTGTCATCCACGTCCATCAGTACTTTTTCAGTCTTAGGTGGGTAGTTCAGTTCTTGGAAAATACGGTGACCCAGGAAGTCTGGTGACCACATGGCAACTGCCAGGATTGCAAATGGCAGTGACGCGATGAAGTGTTGCAGGTTAGGCAGACCCAGCATCCAACCTTGCTCAGTGCTTCCCCACCAGTACCAAGGGTTCAGGTTAGGCAGACCGATTTGGGTAGTGAAGGTCAGGTCGAAGCCAGCGCCCAGCGCCAGAGCAGTGATCAGGCCAGTAAACGCACAAGCAGGAATTGCCAGCCAGCGTTTACCCATACGTGCCAGCAGCGCGTACAGTGCGACGTTAACCGCAAGAACAACCAGACCCACATAACCCAGGCTACCTTTGGCAACGGTTGCGGTTTCCAGACCCTTTGCCCAGGTTTGGATATCTGCGATTTGGCTCATTGCACCGGTGAAGCCGAGGAAGATCAGAAGACCACCTGCTACGCCTTCACTGGTGAGGTTGACCAGCTTTGAACCGCCTTTGAAGTAGCTCAGCATCAGACCGAACATACCCAGCAGAAGTGCAAGCGCGAGAGGGTGAGCACCGGCCAGGGCAATGGTACCGATCAACGGGATCATTGGGCCATGGTTACCGGCAAGGTTAGCGCGTGGGTTGATAAAGCCAGAAGCAAGAACACAGAACAGCAGGGCAGGGATAAGCATCTCTACACGTGCTACTTCGATAGCAAACTCTTTGCCCAGGTTGATGTGATCCCAAGCTTGGGTCAGGCCATCCGCCCAGGACATCATTACTGCTGAGTACATCGCAATAATGCCGATGGTACCCGCCAGTGCAGGAACGAGGTCTTCAAGTTCGAATCGGAAGTCACGGCCAGGAAGGTTTAGTTTCCAACGGCGTGGGTTCATGATTTGAAGTTCGTGGTCCAGGTAATCTGAACGCGTCGCGAACTCAGAGGCAGGTCGGTGCTTAGCTTGATACTCGCTTTGCGCCTGGTCGCCGATTTGCTCTGATGGAGCTTGGATTGACATAAAGTCCTCTTCGTACAAAAGCAAACAAACTGTTTACGTGCGCTTTGCTTCTTTACGCTGAACAGTTGCTGTTGTAACTGTGAAGAGATAAGAAACAGAGAGCTAAAAAATTGTTTAGCGCCATACTAACAAACCTCCTCTCTGTAAATTTGATTTAGATCAGTTCCGTGAAAATAAATTACATTGAGCCGAAAGACAACACAAAAATTGGTGGTTTTATCGCAATGCATGTCCTTTTGGCGCTGAAATAACCGGAAATTATGTAATTTAATTACGAAACGAGGCGTGAGACGTGTGCCACAGTTATGAGCCAGAAAAGGGGAAAATGAAGGCTGGAATTGTGAACAGGTTGTGCAAAGCTGCCATGAAAAGAGGCCTGCCCTACTTGAGGGCAGGCAAGATCATTTACACTGCGCGGGCTTTGGCCTTTTGCAGTTTTTCGTAGGATGCGAGCAGTTTCTGGTGTGTGCCAAATTGCGTGAGATCAGCATCAGCGGCTTCCAGGCCGTAGAAGCGGATATCACCGGAAATGGAACTCCACACAGCGTCCGTTACAGCCTCGCCATAGGTGAAACCAAACGCGCGGCGGTACTGTGCCGGATCACGGGATTCATCCTGCGCAAGCTCTAGGCTCGCGATCAGGCAACGCATGAACATCAGTCGCTCTGGACTGTAGATGGTTGCGTTGTACTCAAGGCTCCAGGTTGCAAACTCCTGGGCTGAATCCAGTTCACCCATCGCCAGTGCCAGCAAACACTTCAGCTCACCGATAGTCAGCGATTTCCATGCGCTGCCAGCATCCGGGAGGATACCCATCAGTTCACAGACCATGTAGCTGTCGTCGAAATCGGCCATGTCGAGCACATCGAACAGGGATTCGCACTCGTCATCCGCAAAACCGGTTGCCAGCAGCATGGTCATGGCATCGCGCAAATCCGTGCCGCGGTTGTTGTTGCAAAGCTGGACTTCTTCCGGCGGATAAATTTCAGACCAGCCAGGCACGATGATGCGGCAGCAGTTCACGCCCAGGTGGTCGTAGTCAGCGATGTAGGCATCCGCGTCTTCTGCGTGCAGTTTACCCAGCAACCACTGCACTTCTTCTTCTGATGTACCGTCGAAATTCCATTCTGTGAACGGGTAGTCCGGGGTGTCTTTGAACATGTCCCAAGAGACGGTGCCTGATGAATCGATGAAGTGGGTTTCCAGGTTGTGGTGGTCGGCCACATCTTCATCGTGGAAAGATGGCGCTTCGAACACATCCAGATCTTTCAGGCCGCGCCCTTGCAGCAGTTCAGTCACGGTACGTTCGAACGCCACCTGGAAGCGTGGGTGCGCGCCCCATGATGTAAAGCAGGTACCGTTGTTTGGATTAAACAGGGTGACGCAAACAACCGGGTATTTTCCGCCCATTGACGCATCGTAAACCACGATTGGAAAACCTTCCGCTTCCAGCGCATCGATAGACGCCTTGATCGTTGGGAAACGGGCAATCACTTCTGCCGGCACTTCCGGCATGCTGATGCGCTGCGCAATGATGCGGTTTTTAACGGCGCGCTCAAACACCTCTGACAGTGCCTGGCTGCGTGCTTCTGTCGCGGTGTTACCCGCAGACATGCCGTTTGAAACATACAGGTTGCCGATGATATTCATCGGGATGTAAACCGTTTGCTGGTCTTTTTGGCGCACGAAAGGCAAAGCACAGATGCCACGCTCTTCGTTGCCTGATTGCAGGTCAATCAAGTCTGAGCCAGCCAGCATGTCTTCCGGGTCGTAAAACGCGCGGGTAGGTCCATCTAGCAGGCCTTCAGGCAAGCAGTCGTCGTCTTCCAACGGGAACCATTTTTCATTTGGGTAATGGACGAAATCAGCGTTAGCGATGTCATCTCCCAGGAAGTAATCGGCATAGAAGTAGTTACAGGAAAGACGCTCAAAATACTCCCCCAGCGCGGATGCCAAAGCCGCTTTCTGGCTGGCGCCCTTACCATTGGTGAAGTTCATTGGCGCATCAACATCGCGAATATGGACTGACCAAACGTTAGGGACAGGGTTGAGCCAAGAGATCGGCTCTACGTTAAAGCCGGCCGCTTTCAGTTTGGTTTCAAAACCGTTGATGGATTCTTCCAGCGCGGCGTCTTTACCGGGGATATAAGTTTTCATGACTTTCTCGTTCTTGTGAGCAGGCGCGAAGTATATACCCAGTTGCGAGGGGCTGCACATACACATCGCTTGACCTCATTTCGTTTTATGCCAAAGGTGCAAAGTCGTGCGACTCGCATCGGATATGTCGCATGCACGCAAAAAATAGCTGTTTTTATAGGCAGGCGATGTCTAATCTGCGTTATATTCGAGATATCAAGTCGTTAATGGTTGAGGAATATGAAAGTATTTGGCGCTGGTTTGTTGTTTCTTTGCACTCTTTTTCCGGCTTATGCCAGCGACCCGGATTTTGCCCGTCACCTAAACCGTATTGAGCAGTTGCTGGCAAACGATCAGTTCACCGAAGCTTCCCAGTTAGCCAAGGCCCTCGTGGCTGACAATGAGGAGCAGGAAGCGCTGCACCAGCGTTTACTCGGGTACATTTACCTTCATGAAGGAAATGCTGACCGCGCTGCCATGGCTTATACCAAAGCGCTGGAATACAAAAAACTGCCGGATAACCTTCGAAAAGATGTACTGGGCGCGCTGGTTTCACTCTCAATGACGCGCGGCAGGCCAGAAATTGCGGTGCTCTATGGTGAAATGTATGTCAGTGAATACCCGCCGTTTCAACCGGTTGAGCAGTTGTATGCCCGCGCACTTTTCAGCGAAAAGGATTATCAAAAGGCGCTTGAACATGCCAACGCCATCATTGCGCGCTATGCCGATGCCCCTGAGTATATTTGGCAAATTAAGTTGCTGAGCGAGGAGCAACTCAACCAAAATCGTGCACTTATCAATACAATCCGGCTTGTGCAACTGAAGTACGGGAATGACATCCGCTGGGAGCGAAAAAAAGCAGGAGCCTACTCGCGGCTGGGCGATTTTGGTAAAGCGGCTGATACGCTGGCGCAACAACTCGACGGCGGTGCAGAATTAAACGGACAGGATTATGTGGATCTTGCTCAATTTGCGGCGATGGCGGGAAAACCTTATCAGGCTATTGATTGGCTCGATAAAGGACTGGAAGCTGGCGCTATTGTTGCGGACAGAGAGTTTGATCAGCGCAAACTCCAACTCTATATCCAGGCTGCTGAGTGGACTAAGGCCTGGAACATTGCCAGCAAGTTAAACCAGCAACCGGAATTGCCGCTACTCCGTGCGCAGTGCCGAATCGCTTCCCAACTGCAACGATGGCCTGAAGCGGCAACCTTGGCACAACAGGCTATCGATTTAGGAGGCGAAGAGGATACGTTTCTTTGGCAAATCCTGGGTTACAGTGCAATGAAGACCAATGACAAAGTCACTGCCCGTTATGCTTACGAAACACTGAAAACCCTAGACCCGGACAGCGATGCAGAGGTGTGGCTTAAAACGCTGGATCTGATGGAAACCAAATAGCGTTATCGTTTTATTTCTCCGGCCACGGGCTTCAATTCGAGCAATTGGATCAGCCGTGGCCTTTCTGTGTGCCAAACCGGCGGTACATGAGGCTCTCCATTTTCAAGCCAGCGCCACCCCGTAAAACGGTTGGTGGTAAATTCCACCGTTTCCAGTGTGTAGTAAAGCGGCACGGTCACCTGTTGTTCTGCAATGCGCAGATGAAGTTCGTTAATCACCTGACGTTGCGCATCCCCTTCAGTTTGGAGTAAGTACTCTCCCAGCAAACGGTCAACAACCTCATCTTTAAAGTAATGCTGGGCGTACCTTGGAGAATGGGGTGTTTGATACTCGCTGTTGAAGGCGGAGTCGAAATACAGAAAGGGTGTCTTTCCGGAAAAGTAATTGGTAATGCTGAGGTCGTAGTTAGCATTTGCCATTTTCGCTTCGTATTCAGGAAACGGTACGACTTCAGTACGCACTTTCAAGCCCACCGCTGCGAGCATTTCAGACGCAATATTGGCGGCAGAGATAAAATCACTCCACCCTGCCGGGGCAACAATCTTCAATGAAAATGGCGCGCCGGAAGGCAGTTCCCGCATCAAATCGCCGTCAATGTCCATCAGCCCCAAGTCGTCGAGAAGACGTTCGGCTGCTTTAGGGTGAAACCGGATGTAATACAGGTGCTGTTCAGCTGCTGAGTTGGCAATCCAGTGTTCAAATTTGGACTCAAGGCCGCTGGCGAGGGCGGCTTTTTCCCCTTGGCCAAAAACTGCAACGTCGATCAAAAGATCGCGTGAAAGACTCATGGAAACGGCGCGGCGAAAATCAACGTCATGAATAAGATTGCGTTTTTCTTCGTCAGGATGTTTGAAATTAAACATCAGGCTGACAATGGATGACGGTTTTTGATGGTAATGATAATCGCGGGAATAGGAAGCGTAGTTGCGCTCAATATCCGGAATAAAGGCGCTGGCCCAATCAAATTCGCCATTGCTGAGGCGTGAAATCAATTCGTCATTGCTGCTCACCAGCGGATAACGGATGCAATCAATTTCCAGAGATGCCTGCTGCCAGTAATGGGGGTTTCGACACTGAACAATGTTGTTGCTACTGAACGCTTTAATGGTGGTAAAGGGACCGGTGCCGATAGGGTCAGCATTCAGGAACAATCGTTTTTCGCTGACTTTCTCCCATTGGTGCTTCGGTATAATCGCAACGTCCTGGAGCTGCCGGGCAATTTGTGCGTTTGGACGCGTTAACGAGATGTAGACCTCATTTTGACCACGTTTCTCTACCCGCTCAATCCATGTGCCGAGTGAATCATAATCCAGTTCGGGTTCATCTTTAATCAGGGAAAGGCTGTAAACCACATCATCTGCACTGAAGAGGTTGCCGTCGGACCAATGGATACCTTCACGCAGCGTGAGTGTAATGCCTTTCAGATCGTCGGAAAGTCGGTAGCTTTCTGCGAGGCGGAAGTGAGTCTTGTCCTCCTCAAATATCATCAGAGGCTCGAAAATAAAATCCTGTGTCGTCGCAAGCTTATCAGTGCGGAAAGGGTTGTAGTTTTTCACGAACCCATTCGACAACTCAGGAATGATAGTCAGGGTGTTGGGTGACGCAGTTCCGGCGAAAGAGACAAGCACGAAACACAGCGTTAGCAAACGGGGCAACATAGCTCTCTCGATATTGATATTTATAAGAATTTTTCTTGAAATACACCCTACACTAAGCGTGAGATGTCATCAATCGCTACAAACTCTTGATGGAATACTTGGTTTGGGTAATTATGCATTCAAAATGACTTATTTTTTACCAACTTAAAGGTTAACAAATTGTTGCTGTTCGATCTGATGGATGTTATTTTCAGATAAACGAGCTTCAGTAGTGAAAAGTTTTGTAGCACGGACGACAGAGAAAGAATTCGCTGAACTCAGACCAGTTACAGGCCCAAGACTGTTTCAGACTGGTTGTTGACAAGATGAAGTGCTTATAAAGACAGGAGTCAAGCGCATGAAGGAAGCAGTAGCGCTGCAGGTAAAAGATCTACACAAAACCTTTGGTCAGCATGAAGTACTCAAAGGCATTTCTTTAGATGCACATCGCGGTGATGTGATCTCCATTATCGGCTCCTCAGGCTCAGGGAAAAGTACCTTTCTTCGTTGTATCAATTTGCTCGAAACGCCAACCAGTGGCGAGATTTGGGTCAACGGTGAATTGATAGAGATGAAAAATGGCCGTCACGGGGAAGCTGTACCGGTTAACGACAAACAAGTCCAACGCATCCGCTCACGCCTTGCCATGGTTTTTCAGGGCTTCAATCTCTGGTCTCACATGACCGTTATCGAAAATGTTATTGAAGCGCCCATCCACGTCTTGGGCGTTCCTAAAGCTGAAGCTATGGAGCGCGCAGAAGCTTTCCTGCAGCGGGTAGGCTTGTGGGAACGCCGGGATTATTACCCAGGGCACCTCTCAGGTGGACAACAACAGCGAGCAGCAATTGCCCGCGCGCTGGCGGTAGAGCCCGAAGTATTGTTGTTCGATGAACCGACCTCAGCGCTCGACCCTGAACTAGTCGGTGAAGTGCTCAACGTCATGAAAAGCCTGGCCGAAGAAGGCCGTACCATGCTTGTGGTCACCCACGAGATGGCGTTTGCCCGTGACGTATCCAACCATGTGATGTTTTTACATCAGGGTTTAGTGGAAGAGCAGGGGGACCCAGCTAAGCTATTTACGAGCCCTGAGTCAGAACGACTGAAACAGTTTATTTCTTCAATTTACTAGGCTTACCAAGCCCAAACGCGTTTCAACGCACAAGACAGGTGGCAAAGGAGTCACGCCATCTGATTGAAATATCCATAAGGAGACAGAAAGATGAAAAAATGGTTAGTTGCCGCAGCGGTTACCGCTGCACTTGGCGCGACAGCTGTTCAGGCAAAAGATTGGAAAGATGTTCGTATCGCTGTAGATGTACCTTATGAACCCTTCGAATACAAAGCGCCAGACGGCACGCTGACCGGCTTCGAAGTGGATCTGGGTAATGCTGTGTGTGAAAACGCCAAGCTTAACTGCTCTTGGGTTGTTCAGGCATGGGATGGCATTATCCCAGGTCTTCAGGCGCGCAAATACGACGTCATTTTTTCTTCCATGTCCATCACCCCAGAGCGTGCTGAGCAGGTGGCATTTTCTCAGCCATACTACAACACGCCAAGCGGCTACTTCGCACCTAAAGGGTCAGACCTGAACCCTGCTGACGCAGACTCTATGAAAGGCAAACGTATCGGCGTTCAGCGCGGTACTATCCAAGACACCCACGCGACAGACACCTTCGGCAAGATTGCCGACATCAAACGCTACACCACAGGCGACGATCTGGTTCTTGATCTGCAAGGTGGCCGTTTGGATATCGTCCTGATTGACTTCCCGGTTGGTGAAGCGTCAATCCTAGGCGGTAAAGATGGCGATACTTTCGAAGCAGTGGGCGAAACCATCCAGCTGGGTAATGGTGTGGGCGCTGCGTTCCGTAAGCGTGATAAAGAGCTGGTAGAGATCTTCAATACGTCGTTGGCGGAAGTGAAAGCGAACGGCAAATACGACGAGATCATGAATAAGTACTTTAAGTACAACATCAAAATGTAACTCTGCATTGCTGGTCATAGATGGCACTGTATCGGCGTTAACTGCGCAAACTCGCTCGGTCACTTAGCGCACTAAGCTCCCAGCGACTCGTTTGCTCGTTGTCTTGATACAGCACCATCAATTTACAGCAATCTGTAGTAGGAAAGACAACATTAATGTCGTTCCTACTACTTCGCAGGAACTCTGCTAGGCACAAATGGCAATTCTTAGCAGATGACCAAGCCTTGTTCGAGATAGTGCTTACAAGGCAAATAAAGCTCTAGGGGGAGCGGTATTCGCTCCCTTTTGACTGATAAGCGAAAACTGAATACAAGATCCATAAAGCGGTAGTTTCGCTATCGGTTTATTCGTGCAGGAGGAAGGGATGTTAGATCTGCATGGTTACGGCCCATCAATCTTTTTGGGCGCAATTCTGACCGTCGAGTTGGCGGTACTTTCTGCCATTATTGCTGTGTTACTGGGATTAGTAACAGCACTGGCTCGTCTTTCAAAAAACCGTTTCGCCCGTGGTGTAGCAACGGTTTATTCCACTGTAGTTCGGGGCGTACCCGATCTGGTGCTGATGCTGCTGATATTCTTCGGCGCACAGATCATGATGAACAACTTCTCCGACTGGCTCTACGACAAATACGACATCGATATTTTTATCAATATCGATGAGTTCACTGCTGGTGTTTCCACTATTGGGTTTATCTTCGGTGCCTATATGGCTGAAACCTTCCGCGGTGCATTCCTGGCGGTTGACCGTGGTCAGTTGGAAGCAGGTACGGCATATGGCATGAGCCCGTGGATGATCTTCCGCCGCATCATGTTCCCGCAAATGATGCGTCATGCCCTGCCAGGAATCGGCAATAACTGGCTGGTGCTGGTAAAAACGACAGCACTGGTGTCAGTGATTGGTCTGGCGGACATGACCCGTTTGGCAAAAGAAGCAGCAGGGGCAGTGAACGAGCCATTTAAATTCTTTATTCCGGTAGCAATAGTCTACCTGTTGATCACCTCGGTATCAGAGCTTGGCCTAAAACGGCTGGAGCGCAAATTCAGTGCTGGTGTAGTAAGAGGCTGAGGAGACAGGGCATGTTAGATTCAATTTACGCACTTTTAGACCAAAACCAAATCTTCACGTCGACCACTATCCTGCATTACTGGGATGGCCTGGTGGTGACCGTTCAGTTGGTGTTTCTGTCGCTGGTATTGGGACTTATCCTGTCTGTACCACTGGCGGTAGCGAGAACATCGAAAAACCCTTGGATCAACCGTCCTGTATGGGTTTACGTCTATATCTTCCGCGGCACCCCGCTGCTAATCCAGCTTTACCTTATTTACTACGGTGTAGCGACGATTGAAGGCATTCAGCAGTCCATGTTTTGGGCCGTGGTGGAAGATGCTTTTTATCCTTGTTTGTTGGCTTTTGTGCTCAACACTGCCGCGTATACAACAGAGATCCTGCGTGGCGCGATGGTAGCGACGCCTGCGGGCGAAATTGAAGCGGGCAAGGCTTACGGAATGTCACGCTTTACCATTCTGCGCCGCATTATTTTGCCATCGGCATTCCGCCGTGCTTTACCGGCTTACAGTAATGAAGTGATCTTCATGCTGCACGCCAGCTCGATTGCCTCTGTGGTGACAATCATTGATTTGACCGGTGCCGCGCGCGACATCTACGCCCGTTTCTACGCGCCGTTTGATGCCTTCCTGTTTGTGGCCGCGATTTACCTTTGCCTCACCTTTACCATCGTTTACGGTTTTAAGCGGCTGGAACACCGTTGGCACAGGCATTTAAGGCCGTTGGAGTCGTAGAGCAGAATCGAGAGACGAGAAAAAGCAGACTCGAGAAAGATAAAGAAAAAGCCAGCAACCGAATTGCTGGCTTTTTGCTATCGAATTGACACACTATGATGCTCTAGTCTCTAGTCTCTAGTCTCTAGTCTCTAGTCTCTAGTCTCTAGTCTCTAGTCTCTAGTCTCTAGTCTCTAGTCTCTAGTCTCTAGTCTCTAGTCTCTAGTCTCTAGTCTCTAGTCTCTAGTCTACTTAAACTCCGCCCAAATCGGTGCGTGGTCTGAAGGCTTCTCAATACCACGCAGTTCATAGTCGATACCGGTATCGATGCATTCGGCTGCCAAAGATGGCGTAGCCAGAATCACGTCAATGCGCAGACCACGGTTGTCATCAAAACCGCGGGAGCGGTAATCAAACCACGAGAACTTGTCATCAACATCTGGGTATTGCTGGCGGAAAGTGTCTACAAAACCCCAGTCCATCAGGGTGGCCAGCATCTGGCGTTCTTGCGGTTGGAATGAACACTTGCCGGTTTTCAGCCAGCGTTTGCGGTTAACTTCACCGATGCCGATGTCTAAATCAATTGGGCTGATGTTGATGTCACCCATCACAATCAGCTTCTCGTCATTGCTGCGAGAGCTGTTCAGGTAAGTCATCAAATCCTGGTAAAACTTCACTTTGGCCGGGAACTTGGTTTCGTGCTCAATGTTCTCGCCCTGTGGGAAATAGCCGTTCAGTACGGTCACTTCGCTGCCATCTTCTTTTTTGAAGGTTGCCATAATCATTCGGCGTTGGGCGTCATCTTCATCCGTTGGGAAGCCTTTTTGAACGCTCAGCGGTTCTTGTTTGCACAGCATTGCGACGCCGTAGTGGGCTTTCTGGCCGTGAAAATAGACTTTGTAACCCATGGCTTCGACGTCTTCGACTGGAAAGGCTTCGTCGTGAACCTTGATTTCCTGAAGACCGATAACGTCGGGTTGGTGTTTTTCAATCAGCGCCTGAAGTTGATGAAGGCGGGCGCGCAATCCATTGATATTAAAAGAAATGACTTTCATGCTGACTTACTTCTCTTTGTCTGAAATGCGTTGAGTGCCACTTAGTGTATCTGAATCTTCCCTAACGCGCTGAACAATAACGGTTGTTTTATCGCGGTAGGATCAGGGCTGTTGGCGGCAAATTCTTACCTTTGCAACTATGCTTTAGAAATGATGCGGTTACAGCTTTTGCGCTGAAGGAGGAGCAGCATGAATCTGAAGACACTGACAAAAATGGTCTCCATATCGGGTTTGGTACTTCTGCTGGCTGCGTGCAGCGAAACCGGCGACTTTACCCAGGAACAGATTTGCCGTGCCAGCATTGCAGCGATAAAAGGCAAGAGCCCAACCGTGATGGTGGTAGATAAAACGGAAGTGGAAGCAGAAACCGAACTCAATATCTTCCATATCTCTTACAAGCGCCCGGATGACGGCAAGAAATGGCACTTTCGCTGCAAGATAGACAAGAAGCGCGCCGTGTGGGCACAGGGTAAAGATGGTCGCTGGCGCGATCAGGCCCAGGATCCGACGATTCGTTTTTCCATAGAAGGTGATGAACTGAACATCAATGAGACCTTTCCTGATGGCAGCGCGGCCGCCAACGTTTCCTTCAATATTTCCCTGTTAGGCGACAACTCCTGATCTTCCAGCGCCTGGTGCTTCGGCACTGGGTGCGCTGTTCGGAAATTTCGAACGACTCTGACAAATCCACCTTACCGACATTCGGCATCACTGTTCATATACTGCCTTCAACAGTTTAGAGGAGGAATGGTATGGGCAAGTTAGTGGAAGGTGTTTGGCGAGATGTCTGGTATGACACCAAAGCATCCGGTGGAAAATTTATCCGTGAAGATGCCGGTTTCCGCTCCTGGGTAACAGAATCTGGCGAGGCTGGACCCACCGGAGACGCCGGTTTTAGCGCTGAATCCGGGCGGTATCATCTCTATGTCTCCCTTGCCTGTCCTTGGGCACACCGCACTTTGATATTCCGAAAACTCAAAGGGCTGGAGTCGCACATCTCTGTCTCGGTCGTGAGCCCGGATATGCTGGAAAACGGCTGGCAGTTTGATGAGCCAGAGCCACTTTATGGCTTTAACTTCATGCACCAGATCTATACCAAGGCCAAACCGGATTACACCGGCCGTGTGACTGTGCCAGTGCTTTGGGATAAAAAAACGGAAACCATTGTCAGCAACGAATCTTCAGAAATCATCCGCATGTTCAATGATGCATTTAACGGTTTAACGGGTAACACGGAAGATTTCTATCCAATGGCGCTTCGCAATGTGATTGAGGAGTGGAACGGGTACATCTATCCGAATATCAACAATGGCGTGTATCGCAGCGGTTTTGCCACCACACAGCAAGCCTATGAAGAGGCTTATGAGAGCCTGTTCTCTGCGCTGGATTCAGTGGAAGTACACCTTGCGACAAACCGTTACTTGGCAGGGGATAAGATCACCGAAGCGGATTGGCGTCTGTTTACGACCCTGGTGCGGTTTGATCCTGTGTACGTGGGACATTTCAAATGTAACCGCCAGCAAATCGCCCAGTACAAAAACCTGTTTGGTTACCTGAAGGAGCTTTATCAGGTACCGGGTGTGGCGGAAACCGTGGACATGTATCACATCAAGCGCCATTACTATTACAGCCACGACACGATCAACCCAACGCGGGTGGTACCTAAAGGGCCTGAGCAGGATTTGTGGGCACCACACGGTCGTGATGCCATTGGCCAATAAGTATTGAGACAGGAAATAGAAGATGTAAAAAAGCCAGCTCGATGAGCTGGCTTTTCAATGATGGTGGTGGGAGAAGGATTCGAACCTTCGAAGGCGGAGCCGTCAGATTTACAGTCTGATCCCTTTGGCCACTCGGGAATCCCACCACGAGTTATTCTGATTGTATGCTGCGCTGCGGAAATCAAACGAACATCGCCGCGAAGCTGAAAGATGGTGGTGGGAGAAGGATTCGAACCTTCGAAGGCGGAGCCGTCAGATTTACAGTCTGATCCCTTTGGCCACTCGGGAATCCCACCACGAGTTATTCTGATTGTGTGCTGCGCTGCGGAAATCAAACTAACATCGCTGCGAAGCTGAAAGATGGTGGTGGGAGAAGGATTCGAACCTTCGAAGGCGGAGCCGTCAGATTTACAGTCTGATCCCTTTGGCCACTCGGGAATCCCACCACGAGTTATTCTAGTTGTCTGCTCCACCGCGGAAATCGAAACGAACATCGCCATGAAGCGCAGTAAATGGTGGTGGGAGAAGGATTCGAACCTTCGAAGGCGGAGCCGTCAGATTTACAGTCTGATCCCTTTGGCCACTCGGGAATCCCACCACGCTGTGCGGGGCGCATATTATCAAACGACTCTATTCTGTAAAGCACTTTTCTTGAAAATGCTGTGCGTTTGCTGGTTTTTTCGGCGCTAGAGTACGTATTAACAACGGAAGGCGGAATTTTGTCAGTGTAAGGCCATCTAAGCGAAGCGTATGTAGGTACCCGTTTGGGCTGGAAGCGATTAAAGCGCGCAAATCTTTTACTGGATTTACACTTCTTTACCGCACGAAACATAGGCATAGAGTAGACTATCGCCAGTTGTTATTTACGGTTAATAAAATGAAAAACAAACTTCTTTTCACTGCCGTTGTTGTTTTAGGTGCTGCAGGCTATTTTGCCTGGCAAGGAAAACCCGATGCAGCTGAAAAAAATGCCGGTCGTCCGGCAAGACCTGCGATTGCCGTTGCTACGGCGCAGGTAGAATCGCGTCCTGTGGCGCGCAGCCTCTCTTTGATTGGTAACCTCAAGTCAGAAAACTCAGTTGTGATTGCCCCGCAAGTGGCGGGAAAAATAGAGCAAGTCTATGTGACAGCCGGACAGGAAGTGAAAGAAGGTGACGCGCTGCTAACGCTCGATACTGACAAAGCCAAAGCCAGTGTGGCGGAAGCGCAGGCGGTTTACAGCGACGAGCAGCGTAAACTGGCTGAGTTTTCCAAACTGCACAAACGTGGCGCACTGACCAAAACCGAACTGGATGCCCAGCAGGCGAGCGTCGATGTGGCCAAAGCGCGTCTGGATGCAGCTAAAGCTGATTTGGATGACCGCTTTATCAAAGCGCCATTCGCCGGCACTGTGGGTTTGGTTGATATCACCCGCGGCCAGTTGGTTTCTGTCGGTGAATCCCTGCTAAATCTTGATGACCTTTCCCTGATGCAACTGGATGTCAACGTACCGGAGCAGTATCTGTCTGAACTGAGCAAAGACATTGAAGTAGTTGCACATTCCAAAGCGTGGCGTGACAAAACTTTTGACGGCGCACTGACTGCTGTCGACTCCCGTGTTAATGACGACTCGCTGAACCTGCGCGCGCGCATCAATATCGACAACAAGGCTCGCCTGTTGCGCCCGGGCATGATGATGGAAGCGACGATGGCGTTTGCGCCGGCCGTTAGCGCGGTGATTCCTGTACAAGCCATTGAATATTCAGGTACCAAACGTTTTGTTTATGTTGTTGATGAGCAAGGCACTGCCCACCGCACAGAAGTGAAACTGGGTGCGCGTATTGATAACCTGGTGACCGTGGAAAGCGGCATTGAGATTGGCGACCGCATCGTGGTGCAGGGGCTGGTCAGTATGCGCGATGGCACAAAAGTGAACGATCTGACTGCTGCGAAAGGTGACAAATAAATGTGGTTGTCAGATGTCTCTGTTAAGCGGCCGGTGGTCGCGATTGTACTGAGCTTACTGCTGTGTGTGTTCGGTATTGTCTCATTCAGCAAACTGGCAGTGAGAGAATACCCGGATATCGACAGCCCGGTGGTGTCGGTAATGACCCGCTATGCTGGTGCGTCTGCCAGCATCATGGAAAGCCAGATCACCCAGGTATTGGAAGATGAACTTTCCGGTATCAGCGGCATTGAAGAAATTACCTCGGTCAGCCGCAACGGTATGTCACGCATCACCATCGAATTCAATATCGACTGGGATCTGACGGAAGGCGTCAGTGATGTACGTGATGCCGTCGCCCGTGCCCAGCGCCGGTTGCCGGATGAAGCCAACGAGCCAATTGTTTCCAAGTCCAATGGTTCGGGCGAAGCGTCGATGTACATCAACCTCGCATCGCCTGAAATGGATCGTACACAGCTGACTGAATATGCCCAGCGTGTGCTGGAAGATAAGTTCAGCCTGCTGACCGGTGTCAGCTCGGTCGAGCTATACGGTGCGCTGTATAAAGTCATGTATGTGCGTCTGGATCCTGTGCTGATGGCAGGCCGTGGCGTGACGACGGATGACATTACCTCTGCACTTCGCAGGGAAAACCTTGAAAGCCCGGGCGGCGAAATCCGAAACGACATCACCAAGATGACTGTGCGTACTGAGCGTTTGTACCAGACGCCGGAAGACTTTCAGTATCTGGTGGTGCGCACTGCCAATGACGGCAGCCCGATTTACCTCAAAGATGTGGCTGACGTTTATATCGGCTCCCAGAACGAAAACGCGACCTACAAAAACAACGGCGTGAACAACCTCAGTCTTGGCATTGTGCCGCAGTCTGATGCCAATCCGCTGGATGTTTCTGTTGCTGTTCGCCAGCTGGTCGATGAGTTCCAACCGTTTTTGCCGCAAGGCGCATCGCTTTGGGTGGATTACGATTCAACCATCTTTATCGAGCGTTCGATTGATGAAGTGTACAGCACCCTGTTTGTCACCGGTGCGCTGGTGATTCTGGTTCTCTATATCTTTATCGGACAGGTGCGCGCCACGCTGATCCCTGCCGTGACGGTGCCGGTCTCGCTGGTGTCTGCCTTTATCGCGGCATACTTCTTCGGTTTCTCTATCAACCTCCTGACCCTGATGGCACTTATTCTGGCGATTGGTCTGGTGGTGGATGATGCCATCGTGGTGGTGGAAAACATGTTCCACCATATCGAAAAGGGCGAAACTCCGCTGGTGGCGGCCTACAAAGGGACGCGCGAAGTGGGCTTTGCCGTCGTGGCAACCACAGCCGTGCTGGTTATGGTGTTCCTGCCAATCTCCTTTATGGAAGGCATGGTGGGCAAGCTGTTCACCGAGTTCTCGGTCTTGCTGGCCATGGCAGTGATCTTCTCCTCCATTGTGGCACTGACCCTGACCCCTGTGCTTGGCAGTAAGATCCTCAAAGCCAACGTAAAACGCGGAGCCTTCAACCGTATGGTTGATGCATTCTTTGAGAAAGTTGAAAACGTCTATCGCAAGATAGTCACCGGCGCAGTGAAAGCCCGTTTTGTTGCGCCTTTGGTGATCCTTGCCTGTATTGGCGGCAGCTTCTATCTGCTGAAAAATCTGCCTGCTCAGCTGGTGCCACAGGAAGACCGTGGCGTACTGATGGCCTTTGTGAAAGGTGCAGAGGGTACGGCTTACAACCGCATGGTCGGCAACATGGAAGAGATTGAGCGCCGTCTGATGCCGCTGGTAGAAGAAGGCCTGCTGACCTCTATTTCCATGCAGGCTCCGGCTTTCGGTGGCATGGCGGGTGACCAGACAGGTTTTGTGATCATGCAGCTGGAAGACTGGGACAACCGTGATCAAACCGCAGGTGAGGCATTGAACCGTGTCCGCAAAGAGCTGGCGGGCATCCCGGATATTTTTGTCCGTGCCTTCCTGCCGGGTTTCCGTGGCGGTTCGAGCGAGCCGGTGCAGTTTGTGCTGGGCGGCCCTGACTATCAGGAGCTGAACAAGTGGGCGCAACTGCTGCTGGATGAAGCCAAAGCCAGCCCAATCCTGCAGGGTGCTGATTTGGATTACGCAGAAACCACGCCTGAACTGGTGGTGAAAATTGACCGCCAGCGCGCAGCTGAGCTTGGGATCAGTGTGGATGAAGTCTCCAACACCATGGAAATCATGTTGGGCGGTAAGAGCGAAACCACCTTTGTTGACCGTGGTGAAGAGTTTGACGTTTATCTGCGGGGCGATGAATCACGCTTTAACAGCAAAGATGACATCAGCCAGATTTACATGCGTACCCGCACAGGCGAGTTGGTGAGTCTCGATACCTTGGCAGAGGTGGAAGAGGTGGCTTCAGCGCAAACCCTGCGCCACTTCAACAAGCAAAAATCCATCACCCTGAAAGCAAACCTTGGCGACGGTTACACTCTGGGGGATGCCCTGGATTTTATGGATGCCAAAGCGATCGAGTTGCTGCCTGCTGATATTTCCGTGAGTTACTCCGGTGAGTCTGCCGAGTTCAAGGACAACCAGAGCAGTATTCTGGTGGTGTTTGGTCTCGCACTTCTGGTTGCCTATTTGGTGCTGGCCGCGCAGTTTGAAAGCTTTATCAACCCGCTGGTGGTGATGCTGACCGTACCAATGGGTATTTTCGGTGGCTTTATTGGACTGTGGCTGACCCAGCAGGGGCTTAATATCTACTCGCAAATCGGCATGATCATGTTGATTGGTATGGTCACTAAAAACGGCATCCTTATCGTCGAATTTGCCAACCAGTTGCGTGACCGAGGTGTGGTGTTTGAACAGGCAATCATTGATGCCTCTGTGCGTCGTCTGCGCCCGATTTTGATGACAGCGTTTACCACCATCATTGGTGCTATTCCGCTGATTGTTTCAACCGGTGCTGGCTATGAAAGCCGAGTGGCGGTAGGTACGGTGATCTTTGCGGGTATGGCGTTTGCCACGGCAGTGACTTTGCTGGTTATTCCGGCCATGTACCGTCTACTGTCTGTGAAGACCCACTCGCCGGGTTATGTGGAAGCCCAGCTCAATGCAGAGCTGGAGCAGTTCAAACCACATCGTCCGGGACATGGGGATTTCAAACCACACTAATGAAAACACAGGAAGAGCAGATCCTAGAATGTTAGGTCTGCTCTTTTGTTTTCAAGCATCCATTGGTATGTTTTATCTCCATAACCATCAAAAAATATCGAAGATAAAGGAAGTAAGTCATGTCGGATAAACTGACCCAAGAACAACAAGATCAGCTGGATGCGGCAACGTTTCGCCGTTTCCTGTCTCACCTCGATAACCACAAAGAAGTGCAGAATATCGACCTGATGATCCTGGCGGATTTTTGCCGTAACTGCCTTGGCAAATGGTACAAGGCGGAAGCGGACAAACTGGGCGTGGACGTGAGTGATGAAGAAGCTCGCGAGCGTGTTTATGGCATGCCTTACAGCGAATGGAAGGAAAAGCACCAGCTTCCTGCTACCGATGAGCAGATGGCGGCATTCAACGCGCGCCAGAAAGCCAAAGAAGGCAAGTAAGTTAAGCCATACCAGAGAAAGCGCCAACCGGCGCTTTTTTCATGCCTGCTGTTTGTAAACTTCGTCACGCAGGAATTGCGCGGCTTGTGGCGTGATCGCGCGTGGAAAACCCAACGCGAGTGCTTTGAGTTTCGGTAATATCGTTCGCTGGCAAAACGGTTTCTCCGGTTGACGCCAGAAATAGTCCTGTTGCTTTGCCGGGTTAGGGTAAAAAGCGAGAAACGGCAAAGCCTGTGTCACGACAGCTTCGCCGTTTTCCAGTGCTGCAGATGCGATAGCTTGCTTGCAGCGTATCAATTGGGCGCTATCCATTGGATAAACGGCACTGGGGTACTTTCCACGCGCACTGTGATTCGCCGTTGCCGCATGGGAAGAAAGATGGATACGGACTAACGCATTGAGAGGCAGGATTTTCTCATCCAACTCCATCAGCGCTGCTTCGACAAAATGACTGCCTCGGGTTTTGACAAAACCCTGTTCGACAGAGGAAACGCCGCGCACTGCGCGGAATATTGCTTCCATACACCAATAACAAGTACCGCTGACAGCAAGGTACATGGCTTGTCTCCTTTAAGAACGCCGACATTGATAAAAACCGGGCTTGTGCGGTGTTGCTTTCATTGTTGCCAAATTGACCATTCAAATTCTGTCATTTTGCTAATCTCAGTAATAATAAATTATCGAATAACGATAAATTATTATTGATCTATTTGTTAGTGATGCTATCTTGAAGATCGCAACTAAGGAGAATGCATGATGCAGAAAATACAAAGCTACAGCCGTAAAATCCGATCCACGATTCAGCTACTGATATGCCTGTTACCCTTGGGTGTTATCTATTACTGGATGACGGCGCAAACGGAGATGGATTTTATTTCCCGGTTTGGGATTGTGTCCGTCACCCATGAGATCAGTGCTTACACAGCATTGCCTTTGACCATTGAAACCCGCGTATTTGCGATCATTGCGAGTTTCCTGCCGGTGGGTGTCTTGCTCTATGGTATGTCAGTACTGGTGAAGCTGTTTCGGCGTTACGAGACTGGAGACATTTTTTCGGTAGATACCGCGAACTATTACCGCCGCCTTGGCTTTGCGTTTTTCTTTTGGGTGATAGCCAACCTGGTTTTTGGTGGACTTATCTCTGTCATCCTGAGTTTCAATAATCCGCCGGGCGAGCGCATACTTTCGCTGTCTTTGGGGAGCGTAGATATTGTCACTGTGCTTTGTGGCTTTATGATACTGACCGTTGGCTGGGTTATGCGTGAGGCGCAATTGATTGCCGAAGAGCATCAGCACACCATTTAGGAAAGTTTATGGGAATTACAATAGACCTAGACGTCATGATGGCTAGGCGAAAAATGCGGCTCAAAGAGCTGTCAAAATTGGTGGGTGTGACCGAGCAGAACTTGTCGATACTGAAAAACGGCAAGGCGAAAGCGGTCAGATTCAGCACGCTGGAAAAAATCTGTGAAGTGCTGGAGTGTCAGCCGGGCGATATTCTTGTCTACACGGCGGACGAAAACACACAAGCAGAATAATACGGAGGGCTCTATGAGCCCTCCGTTGCTTTGTATCTGTGAAAGGCTAAAGGTTTCAGGCCGTTTTGCTGTTCAGCGATGCCATTACCGCCTCTTTGTCATTCAGGTAGCTGTCGAGACCATTCTGGCGCAGGTCACAGGCTGGGCAATCGCCACAGCCACTTCCAATCACACCGTTGTAGCAAGTCAGAGTTTGGTCGCGGACAAAATCCAGTTTGCCAAGTTTATCCGCCAAAGCCCAGGTTTCCGCTTTGTTCAGCCACATCAATGGCGTGCGGATTTCCAACTGGCGATCCATGCCTTGCACCAAGGCGCTGTTCATGGCTTTTACAAAGTCATTGCGGCAATCCGGGTAGCCAGAAAAATCTGTTTCACACACACCGGTGATCACAGCTTCCGCGCCAAGTTGGTATGCATAGATACCTGCCAGCGTCAGGAACAGGATGTTGCGGCCGGGAACAAAGGAGTTCGGCAGACCATTTTCCTGCAGTTCATGGGAGACCGGAATGTTGTCACGGGTCAGCGAGCTGATCGCCAGTTCATTGAGTAGCCCCACATCCATCACCTTGTGGGAAGCGACGCCCAGCGTTTCAGCCACTTCACAGGCCACTTCGATTTCCTGCTTGTGGCGCTGGTTATAGTCGAAGGTAATACAATGCACTTCGTCATACTCAGACAGCGCCTGGATCAGGCAGGTGGTGGAATCCTGCCCGCCACTAAAGACGACAACAGCTTTTTTCATGACTACATCCTTTTGCGGAATTCTGTTTCTTGGTGGAGGAGTGTAGCGCAAGTGCGGTAGGAGCTCTATGCCAAGCTAAACTGCAGGATAAAGAAAGGGCGCACCGGAGTGCGCCTTAGCGAAGAGCGTTGTGGTTTACCCACCAAACTTCTGCAGGTATTCCAGAGTCGGTTTGATATCACCGATGTTGGCTTCAACCCACGCATCGTTGAAGTAAGTGTCCAGGTAGCGGTCGCCGCTGTCACAAAGCAGGGTGACGATAGACCCTTTCTCGCCGCGTGCTTTCATTTCTTCCGCCAGTTTCAGCGCACCAAACAGGTTGGTGCCGGTAGAGGCACCGGCCTTACGGCCAAGAATGCCTTCCAGCCAATGTACGGTTGCCACGCTGTCCACATCGGCAATGGTTTCCATGCGGTCAATCACGCCTGGAATAAAGCTAGGTTCTACACGTGGGCGGCCGATACCTTCAATTTTACCGCCGCGATCCAGCGTCAGGGAGCAGTCGCCGGTTTTGTAGTATTCGTGGAAAACTGAGTTTTCCGGGTCAACAGCCATCAGTTGGGTGTGGTGGCAGCGGTAGCGGATAAAGCGGCCAATGGTCGCGGAGGTGCCGCCTGTGCCCGGGCTCATCACAATCCAGCTTGGCACCGCGTAACGTTCGTACTTCATCTGGCTGAAAATACTGTTGGCGATGCTGTTGTTGCTGCGCCAGTCTGTAGCGCGCTCGGCATAGGTGAATTGGTCCATATAGTGACCATTCAGTTCCTTAGCCAGTCGGCGGGATTCTGCGTAGATCTCGTCTGAACGCTCAACAAAGTGCGCTTCCCCACCGTAGAACTGGATTTGCTCAATTTTCTTTTTCGAGGTTGTGCGCGGTACAACAGCGATAAAACGCAGGCCTAGCAGACGCGCAAAGTAAGCCTCAGAAATTGCGGTACTGCCGGAAGACGACTCAATGATAGTGGTGCCTTCTTTAATCCAGCCGTTACACAAACCGTAGAGGAAAAGTGAGCGTGCAAGGCGGTGCTTCAGGCTACCGGTTGGATGGGTGCTTTCATCTTTCAGGTAGAGGTCGATATCGGTGAAATAAGGCAAGTCCAGCTTGATCAGGTGCGTATCTGCCGAACGTTGGAAATCGGCGTCGATTTTACGAATTGCGTCGCATACCCAATGAGAGTTCGTAGAGGTACAGTGTGTGTGCGTCATTATTGGCGTTCTTCTGTTATTTAACTGATTAACCTAACTATAAGTTTTGCCCAGAAGTAAAACTTTACCTTTTCTCGCCTGATTGCTGCCTTTCTTGGGAAATCATTCTATGATTATCCATCAAAAGGAAAAATATTCTCCAATTATTCACTTTGGGGAATATTTAACCCACCAAACGGGAAAACGGTAACATCACCATGACACTGTCTTTAGATAAAGTTGACCGCCAGTTGCTGGATTGGTTACAGCGCGATGCATCGCTCTCGCTGGCTGATTTGGCGGAGCGGGTAAACCTGACCACCACACCGTGCTGGAAACGTTTGAAGCGTTTAGAAGAGAGCGGCATTTTGCAAAAGCGGGTGGCGCTGCTTGACCCAGAAGCCCTGGGGCTGGCGTTCACCGCGTTTGTGCAGATTAAAACCTCGGATCACTCCGAAAGCTGGTACCGGAAGTTTTTTGATGTAGTGACACCGTTTCCGGAAGTGATGGAGTGTTACCGCATGGCGGGTGAGTACGACTATATGATGAAGGTGCAGGTGGCAGACATGGCTGCATTCGACCGCTTCTACAAGAAGCTGGTAAACAGCATTGGCGGCTTAACAGATGTGACGTCCACATTTGCTATGGAACCGCTGAAATACACCACCGCACTGCCTTTGTGAGTACCCACTTCGGCCTGTAAGGTAAAGGCGCACAGGGAGGAAGAATGCGCATATTTCTCGAACTCGGATGGTTTTTCCGGCAGGCGTGGAAACGCTATGTCGGCGCGATCATCATTTTCTTTTTCGTTGCCGGGTTTGAGCTTATTCCCCCCAAGGCGATTGGCTGGCTGGTGGACGGCGTCATGGCGGGTGATATTTCGCGCGAACAGATGCTGTTGGCGCTGGGCGCCATCGTGCTGCTCTGGGGCGTGGTTTATCTGCTGCGTATTGTTTGGCGCATCTGGTTGTTTGGCGCAGCTGTCGAGCTTGGCACTGTGCTGCGTGACAAGCTGTATCGCCATTTCACCACTCACTCCCCACGATTTTTCGAGCGTTACCGCACCGGCGATTTGATGGCGCGCGCCACCAATGATGTCAAAGCGGTTGTGATGACTGCCGGGGAAGGGGTGCTGACGCTGGCCGATTCCATTATTACCGGACTGGCAGTACTTATCATCATGACCACGACCATCAGCTGGGAGCTGACCCTGCTGGCGCTGTCGCCGATGCCTGTGATGGCAATACTGGTTAACCGTTTCGGCAACATCCTCCACTATCGGTTTACCGACTCCCAGGCTGCATTTTCTGCATTGTCTGATGAAACCCAGACCTCACTCAATGGCATCCGCATGATCCGCGCGTTCGGGCTAGAGCAGCAACAGGTTGAGCGTTTCAACGCAGTGGCAGATGACACCGGTAACAAAAATATTGAAGTGGCCAAAGTGGATGCCATGTTTCAGCCGGTGATTTATATCACCATCGGTGCTTCGTTTTTCTGCTCTATCGCCGGTGGTGGCTATATGGTGGCAAACGGGTCACTGACGCTCGGGCAACTGACAGCCTTTACCCTGTATCAAGGGTTGATGATTTGGCCAATGCTGGCCGTGGCCTGGCTGTTTAACATCATTGAGCGCGGCTCGGCGGCGTGGAAGCGCATCAAAGAGATTTTGGATGAAAAACCGGATCTGCTGGATGGCAATACTGAGCTGCCTGCGCAGCGGCAAACACTGGCAATTGGGATTGGGAAGTTTACTTGGCGCGGGCACGATGTACCGGCGCTTCGTGACGTCAACGTGGATCTTGCGCCAGGAAAAATGCTGGGTATTGCAGGGCCTGTCGGCAGCGGGAAAACGACACTGCTATCCCTGATGCTGCGTTTTGAAGACCCGCAGCAGGGAAGCCTGCAATATGGCGGTGTTGATTTACGGGACGTGAAACTGGATGACTGGCGCGGAAAAATGGCAGTCGTGACCCAGGCTCCGTTCCTGTTCTCTAGCAGTATTGCAGACAATATTGCCCTTGGAAGGCCAGAGGCATCGCGCGATGAAATCCGCACGGCGGCGAAGCTTGCCTGCATTGATGAAGACATCATGCAGTTTCGCGAAGGCTATGACACCTTAGTGGGGGAGAAAGGCATTACCCTTTCCGGCGGCCAGAAGCAGCGCATTGCCATCGCCCGGGCATTGTTGTTAGACGCGGAAATACTGATCCTCGATGATGCACTGTCTGCCGTGGATGGGCGCACCGAACACCATATTCTTAAAAACCTGCACGACCGCGCCCAGCACCAAACGACGGTGGTAATTGCCCACCGTTTGTCGGCACTGGAATCAGCAGATGAAATCATTGTGTTGCAAAAGGGGCATATCGAAGAGCGTGGTACCCATGAGGCATTGGTAAACGCCAATGGCTGGTACGCTGAAATGCAACGCTATCAGCAACTGGAGCAGGCTTTGGAGGAAGCGCTATGAGCAAACGCGAAACCCTAAAACGCCTGCTTCGCTACCTGCTGGCAGACAAAACGGCCTTCGCTATCGCAGCGCTGTTTTTGCTTTGTGCCGTGGTAGCAGACGTCAGTGGCCCCTGGCTTATCCGTCTGTTTTTGGATGATTACCTTGCCAAAGGGTATTACCCGTCGGGTGTGCTGTGGTCACTGGCGCTGGGGTATATTGGTGTAACCATTCTTTCCGGCGTCTTGCATTACGCCTATGGTATCCGCTTTAGCCGCATTGCTATCGGTATCGTGCAGACCATCCGCAAAAAAGTGTATGCCAGCATCATCAACCAGCCGCTTTCTGCGTTTGATTATGTGCCGGCAGGCAAGCTGGTTTCCCGTGTTACCAATGACACTGAATCGCTCAAAGAGCTTTATGTGCAGGTGGTCGCGAGTTTCCTTCAGGCAACAACACTGATCCTCGCCATGCTGACGGCCATGTATCTGCTAAGCCCGCGTTTAACGCTGGTGGTTGCCATCTTGCTCCCGACTGTAGTGCTGGTGATGTTTCTCTATCAGCGCCGCTCTGCCGGCGTGTTTCGCGAATCGCGGGATTTGCTGACCGATATCAACAGCGTCATGAGTGAGTCTATCCAAGGCATGAGCCTTATCCAGTTGATGGGGCAGCAACAGCGATTCTCTGAGCGCTTTGCAGCACTGACTGACCAGCACCTCAATGCCGAGGTGCGGATTGTCAAAATCAACGGCATCTATCTGCGCCCATTGATCGACTTGCTTTCCGGTGTTGCTCTGGTAACGCTGGCCGCGATTTTTGGTTGGCATGGCAGCGAGGTGATTGGCGTGGGGGTACTCTATGCCTTTATCAGCTACCTGGGACGTGTTACCGAACCGCTGATTGAGCTGATGCAGCGGTTGTCCCTGTTGCAACAGGCCATCATGGCCGGTGAGCGGCTGTTTGAGTTGATGGATGCGCCGCCTCATCCCTATGGCGATGACGAGCGTCCGTTGGCTTGTGGGGATATTGAGGTTTCATCGCTCAGTTTTAGTTATGACGGGAAAACGCCGGTACTCTCCGATGTGAATGTGTCGGTGAAAGAGGGCGGCTTTCTTGCTCTGGTTGGGCATACCGGCAGCGGAAAGAGTACGCTTGCGTCGCTGATGATGGGGTTTTATCCGGTGCAATCCGGTTCTCTTAAGTTGGGAGGGCGCGACATTGACACTTTGTCACAGCATGCACTCCGCAGTGGGATTGCGCTGGTTCAGCAAGACCCGCATGTGCTGTCAGATTCATTCCGTGCCAATGTCAGCCTTGACCGTGATGTCAGTGATGAGGCCATCTGGCAGGCGCTGGAGCAGGTGGATTTGGCTGATTATGTACGACACCTTCCTTCAGGGTTGGATACTGCCATCGGCACCGGGGATATTTCGCTTTCTGCCGGGCAGAAGCAGTTGTTGGCGTTGGCGCGTGTTTTGGTCGACAAGCCGCGCATCCTGATCCTGGACGAAGCGACGGCCAATATAGATTCCGGCACTGAAGAAAAGGTGCAGCAGGCACTGGCATCATTGCGTAATACCATTACCATTGTGGTGATAGCGCACCGGCTTTCCACCATTGCCGACGCGGACAATATTCTGGTGTTGCACCAAGGGCATGTTGAAGAGCAGGGGAATCACCAGCAATTGCTCGCCAACAAGGGGCGATACTGGCAGATGTATGAATTGCAGCAGACCCGCGCACATCTGAAAGAGCTTGAGCAACAGGCCTGTGGCGAGATAGAAGAAAACGCCTGATTCAGAATGAAGGAAAATCCCGCTGACTGCATCAGCGGGGTTTTTTGTCTCTAAGGTCAACAGACCCTAGCTACAAGCCAGCCACAGGACTGCAAATTTCCACCAGATAGCCGTTGAGATCCCGCACGTAAGAGATGGTCTGTCCCCATGGCATTTCGCTGACATCTTCCACCAGTTCCGCACCCGCTTCGAGGGCTTTCGCCAAATTGCCCGCCACATCATCAGTTTCAAAGGCAATCTCAAAATTGGGCGATGCCGGGTTACCGGAACTTGGGTGCTTGCCCAACGAAGTCATCAGTGCCAGTGAGGAAAATGCCAGTTTGGTGTTACCGGTACTTAGTTCACCGTAGTCACCGCTTTCATGCAAAAAGGCCTGCTCCAGACCAAAGGCTTGTTCGTAAAACGCCAGTGTTTTCGCTACGTCAGGCACGTACATAATGGTGTATTTGAATTTCATGGGGTATCTCCGCTTGTGTCGCGAGGAGGGAATAGGCATCAAAACCGGAATCGAAAATTTGCGACAGCGATTTGCCAGCCTTAATGCTAGACCATAAGAATTGTCACTGAGATTTGAGGCTGAAAAGAAAATGAAGCGAATATTTTTAGCTTTACTCTTTGCGGGAAGTGCTCTGGCAAATGCAGACATCGACCCCAATGGTATTCCGGCGATGGAGTTGCAGCCTGATCCCATGAATGCCCCGGCACTGGAGCCGGGCAGCGCGAACCTGCCGCTGGCTGAAACCAACCCCCAACTGGCGCAGGATGAAAATCCACCGCTTTCCAATCAAGAGAAACTGCAGGAACTGGAAGCCAACAGTGATGAAATTTCTCCCCAGATAGCCGAAGAAAATCAGCAGTTGGAATCGTTGCCTAAATAGCAAAATCCCCGCAGAAGCGGGGATTTGTGTCATTTAGCCTCGGCGGCTTCGCATCAGGCCTTCCTGAACAGCAGAAGCGACCAACTCGCCTTTCTGGTTGTAGATTTCACCACGAACCAGACCTCTTGAACCGCTGGCTGACGGGCTGTCTATAGCAAACAGTAACCATTCATCCATACGGAATTCGCGATGGAACCACATCGCATGGTCAATGGTGGCGACTTTCATGCCCGGTGACATTAGGGTGACACCGTGCGGCTGTAATGCGGTGACCAGAAAACCCCAATCGGACGCGTAAGCCAGCAGATACTGGTGAACGCGAAGGTCATCGACCATCTTGCCGTTAGCGCGGATCCACAGGTATTGCTTGGCAGGCAGTTTTTCCGGTTCCAGCGGGTTAACCACAACCACAGGACGAACCTCGATAGGGCGTTCGCCGCCAAAGGTTTCAATCACTTTCTTCGGCAGGTACTGGGCAATGGAATCGACCAGTTCTTTTTCAGATTTCAGCGATTCGGGACCAGTCACATCCGGCATGGTGAACTGGTGGTCAAAGCCCGGCTCGTTTGCCTGGTAGGATGCCGTTAGGTAGAAAATCGGTTTGCCGTATTGCACGGCTTTTACACGACGGGTACTAAAGCTTTGGCCGTCACGTAGGTTTTCTACGTCGTAAACAATAGGTTTTTCCGGGTCGCCAGGGCGCAGGAAATAGCTGTGGAATGAGTGCACAAAGCGGTCAGGGGAAACTGTCCCCTTGGCTGCTGAAAGTGCCTGCCCGATAACTTGACCACCATAGACCTGAGGCAACCCGAGGTTTTCGCTTTGACCGCGATAAATTCCTTCTTCAATTTGTTCCAGTTGCAACAGCGCTAATAGCTCTTCCAATTTGGTGCTCATAGATCCCCTTTAGACCAGATTGACAGAAAAATGACAGATTCTTCTCAATTTACCGATTATTTGGAACTTCTCCAGACACTATACTCTAACAAACTTAAGTTGCAGATTTCCGCGAGCATCGAATTTCCTGTGCTCAAAGGATGACGAAACCTTGTTGTCCTGTAGTGCGTGAATCGCAAACGCTGCGATCTTTACGCCAAATTTTTTGCAGGGCTGACGAGGTGACAGTGTTAAACTATTGACGTTTTTGTCAGTCTCTGGAGCCAAACGATGAAAAAAGCCCTTTTCGGATTTTTTGCCGCACTCTTTGTACTCGCTTTCACGGCCTGTACGGACATCATGAAGGACGGAGATATGGCCACAGTGAATGGCGATGTGTTTTACGTGCAACGAATCGCGCTGCCACCCAATGCGAAGCTGACAGTCACCCTGGCTGACGTTTCACTGGCAGACGCGCCAATGGATGTGATTTCCAGCCAGTCGTACATGACTGAAGGCCAGCAGGTACCGCTGCCATTCAGCCTGAGCTACTCACCGTCTGAAATCAAACCGGGTCACACCTACTCTGTCAGTGCGCGTATTGAAGTCGATGGTCAATTGCTGTTTATCAGCGATACCTCTAACCCAGTGATCACCGACCCAGCGAAAACGCAAAACGTCAGTGTTCAGGTTGTCAGCGCTGTGCGCTAACACCTTAGCAAGGTTCTCCATCCCATAGGAAACGGCGCAGCGATACTGCGCCGTTTTCTTTTACCTCAATACCATCCGCCAGCAGCTTCTCACGCTGCCGCTCAAAGCTTTCACCTTTTAACGAAATCATGCCACTGGCGTTGATAACACGAAACCAAGGCAGCCGCGTGTCCTTCGGCAATGATGACAGCAATTTACCGACATGCCTCGCATGACGGGGGAAGCCCGCTAATTTTGCGACATTGCCGTAAGTTGTTACTTTTCCAGCAGGAATTTGAATCAGAACCGCATAGATTTGGTCATCAAAATTAGGCATAGTGAACCGTAGAGAAAAAGTATAATTAAAGCATCATACCTTATCGGTACAGCTGAAAAGCAAGCCTTCAAGGGATGAAATACGTGTCGGCATGAAGCGCAAGGAGGTGCTTATATGTGGTATTCGACAATGTTAATGCTGACTGCTGCCGTCATGGTGATTGGCGCGGCGCTTTCATCTGCGCTTGCAGATGGAGACATCCCCCTTATCGCATTTGTCGTTCCGGCGTTGATGTTTGCATCGCGTGGCGGCGCTGCAGTCTGGATTCTTGCACTGGGGCTCATCGGGTTCGGCTTAGCCATGCCGCACCAGCCAGTCGCGATTTCACTTAGCCTTTGGATGATTCTTCCCGCATTGGTGCTTATCACCGGAGAGCGCCGCAACTGGCAAGTATCGTTGCTGGTGGTATCTGTGGTTATCGCAATGGAATGCGGTGTGCTGGCATTGCAGGGCGACCAGAAATTAGGTGGGGCAATGGGCTACACCTTACTGCAGATATTCAGCGTGATCATGGTGTGGGTCTCGACCTACTTCTGGAAGCCTGCGAAATCCATAAGCTGGTGGCCATTGTTAGTGGTTATTGCGTTATGGATAGTAGGCTCCCCACAGGGCGCAATGCTGGCATTTTGCGGCAGCGTACTGGCGGTAGTGTTGCAGGAACTCCAACGTGTTGACAGTGAGCGCAGAGGAGACAAACTGACAGTCATACTGCCAGCCATTGCCTTCGCGACCTTGGTGGTATTTCCGCAGTTTTCGGTACCCAACCCTGTGTTTGTCGCCTGGCTTTTATCACTGACGATTGCATGGCTGGGTGACTATCTGCTCAGCGCAGAAAACGAAGAAGAATAGGGCAGGCAGACCCTGTGTCGGGTAATTTCTCGCCACTTAGTCAGTGAATCCCGTTTACCCCCTTGCATTGGGCGCGGGCATCCCACATAATGCGCCCGAACCAACAGTTTCTCTAACAAGAAATTTTTGGTGTATCAAATCTATGGAGGCCTCCTTGGTCCTCCCGCAACACTAACTTGTGAACTGGGTCAGATCCGGAAGGAAGCAGCCCGCGCTTGGGACGTGTGTGCCGGGATGTGGCTGGGGAGGCTTCCACCCATCTAGCGTTCTGAAAATTCTCCAACTCTTCTCTAAGTATCCTGTGTAGCAAGCCAACGTCGCTTGGGAACGTGTCAATGTTCACGTAAACACAGCCCAACATGAAAACGCTCCACCTTACCCGTCAGCTACAACGCTGTACCCACAAACGTTTCGAGCTTTATGCCATTTCCCGCATCATCCATAAAGTTGATGATCTGGACGTAAAATTTATTACCCAGCAATATGTTTTAAGGCCAGACGGCTTTGCGCTGACCGATCTCTATCTGCCCCAATTGCAGCTTCATGTTGAGATTGATGAGGGTTTCCATAAGCAGCAAATCGACGCTGATAAAATCCGCGAGCTGGACATTGTTACTGTCACTCAGCATGAGGTTTATCGCATTGACGCTTCCGTCTCGATAGAACATATCAACCAGCAGGTTGATGAGTTAGTTAGCCTGATTAAAGCCAGCGTAGATCAACAGAAGTCAGACGGCGTGTTTGTGCCTTGGAACCCAGAGTTTGAACACTCTATCGAGCGATTCAAAGCGCTGGGGTATGTTGATCTGGAAGACGATGTGGCGTTCAGAACCAGCGTTGAAGTGTGTAATCTTTTCGGTCACAACTACGCTGGATTCCAGCGTTCCTCTGCCTCTGTGCCGGGCTATCCAAACCACAAGCTTTGGTTCCCCAAGCTTTATCCGAACGGCGAGTGGTTCAACGAACTCAGTCAGGACGGCAAAGAAATTCTCGAGTACAACATCGAGTCGATAGAAAAGCGTGCACAGGTGATTGAGAAAAACCTCCAACAAGACATCACTATGGTTGTATTTGCCCGAGTGCGGAATGAATTGGGACAAACTATGTACCGCTTCCGCGGCGTGTTTGTGCAGGATCGCGAAAAGACCTCAGCAGAAGCCGGCTCTTATTGGAAGCGTGTGGCGGAGAGAATTTACTTTAAGAGTGAGTGAATAAGCCACGAGCAAGGATGCTCTAAAAGTACATAGTTAGATTGGGAATGCCCCAAACCTAAATGCGCCTCCAGCTTTTAGTCCCTTCCCCTTTTCAAGGGGAAGGTTAGGATGGGGTTGGTTTTGCCGCTACTCGTGTGAGGTCGACCTGCTATGGCTCGATCATGCCCCATTCCTTCTCGGAAAAATCATGGTTCTCGAATATCACTTTGCCAGTTATCCCTACAATTTCTAATCCGAAAAATACACACAAACAGAAGATATAGCCTGCATTCTCCCGATGCTTCCGATTGTCTGGTTGTGAGATACTCCGACTAAGCTCTTCGGGCAATTTATTGCCTATTGGGCGAGATTTTGCTCAAGACCGAGCGGAAAATTGCTTGTTTTCTTTGGGATAGTGGGCAAGCCAAGTGAAAATCAGGTGATATATGAGGTACGATTTTTGCTGAACGCCTTGGTGTTTTAATATTGGATTTGCCAAGGAATGGGAAAAATTGTCAGATTGGATAGCTTATCCAGCGGGGAGGCCATCCGGATTGAAGGAAATATTTCGCGCTTTAGCGATTCTGAGCTGGAAGGAATGTTGCCACCAGGCGCAAGCGGAATATCGCTCAAATCATCCCTGGCGCGTGGTGAACTCGTTGTACTTTCTGATACCCCAGCGGTTCCTCTTTTCACGTCTTCAAATGGAAAGTTAGTCGCCAATACCAGCAATCAAATTTCTATCACTGACCAAGCCTTCTCTGAGGTAAAGCAACGGTTCTTGTCTAAAAAACCTTGCTTTGGTGCATCTAAACCAACGAAAACCGATGATTTTGTCTCGTTCTCAGAGGCAAATTATTCACCAGAACCCGTGATAAAAGAACCGCCACCGAAGCCGATACAACAAACAGTCATTTCAGACAATTTTTCAAAGCCAGCCCAAGCCAGCAAAGTTTTCGCCAAATCCTGCACGCGTCCCTATGGTGATACACAAGCGTGTGAAGAAAATCTGAAAGCCCCTAACTTTGGTGTGATGGCGGCTATGGCACCGGCTCAGGCATTAGACGCCAGCGGGCGATTGCCCCTGACAAAGATCACTGGCACCACATCACGTATGCCGCTGAACTGGTCGTTGGCAGGCGAAATAGCCAAAAGCACAGCCAAACGTGCAAACTTTCTCGTCCTGGCGTTTTGGCCTGCACAACTGGGAGACGGCACTCTCTACACAGACGAAGAGCTTGCACAACTGCCGGAAGCCACCACTCGTGTCCGTTTCCGACTCTATCAAGACGAGCACGGCAACCCGCAGGCGATAGGCATACACACCGGCGAAGGTAGCCCTTACGGCGATACCGTAAAACGAATTTCTGCAGAAGCAGTCGAAGATAGATTCGAAGCAAAAGTCGATAAAGAAATCACGCTGACTTGGTACCCAGACGATAGCGACAAGGCGCTCACCGCTGGCACCTTCTTCCCCGATACAAGTGGGTTAGAAATCAGCAACATTCTGGTGCGCCCGATAGAAGATGACGGACAGGAACTAACCACCCTTGTCTACCCCAACCCGGAAGCCGATCACATTGACCTGATCGTCACTTTTCCTGCAGATAGCGGCATAACGCCACTTTATTTGGTGTTTAGTAAGCCTATTTCGGGCATGAGTTATACACCCGCCCCTAAAGGCTCTCCGCCCTTACCTGCCTTTCCTGAAGCGGTAAAAGTAAAACCAAAAACCTCAGTGCAGGGCGGTGGAAAGAAAAGAGCTCGATGGAAAGATAAGAAGCATATCTATGAATGGGACTCGCAACACGGAAAAGTTGAAGTCTATGATAAAAATGGTAACCATCTCGGTGAATTCGACCATATAACGGGTGAGCAGACAAAAGCCAAAGACCCAAAAAGAAAGGTAGAGAAGTAAAATGTTTGAACTGGATTTTTTTGACAAAGAAACTGAAGATTTGTTGGAAGAGCATGTGCTTACAACATTGACTAGTGAAGACGTTTTCCGAATATTTGGCTTTCATCTTGAGGGAGATTGTACAGATGTTTCCCCTGAGCAACTTGAGCAGATAGAACAAATTACTGGCAAATCGTTTACCAGTAACGGAAGAGATATTTTTATCTGTGAGGTACAGGACTAGAGATATCTAAAGTGAATAGCCAACGACTCAATAGACTCTTTTGAGCCGTTTTGTGGACTGCCTAAACTCCACTTGTCTGGAGTTTGCGATTTCGATTTCCAACTCCAACTCCAACTCCAACTCGAAATTGTCCCTTTCCAATTCGCACAACCGAAACGCAAAGAGCCAAAACCCCCATCCAGCTTCCTCCATTAAAAACACAGCACTGAACATCACTTTTCCCAACCGCCAAATACGGTGAGAAGTTTATGCGTACAGGGGGAAACAGAATCTCTGTTTTGCGGAAATTCAGGTGGTTTGAGTGTATCTAGCTTTGATGATTAGGCCTAAGTTAGGCTAGCCCGCCTGACTTCCCGTCCGCCGTTTGCGTTTTCGGTCTCTGGGGTGATTGACCGGAATAGCTGCGAGCAAGGTCTGGGTGTATTTATGTTGTGGCGAGGCAAAGAGCGTTTGTGTCTCGCCATATTCCACCATCTTGCCAAAGTACATAACCGCGACATGGTCTGAGACTTTTCGGACTACCGAGAGATCGTGGGAGATGAAAATCATGGCCAGGTTCATCTCCTGCTGGAGCGACATCAAAAGGTTGAGGATTTGCGCCTGAACAGAAACATCCAGCGCGGAGACGGACTCATCACATATCAGCAGCTTGGGCTTGAGGGCAATGGCGCGGGCGATACCGATGCGTTGGCGCTGGCCGCCGGAGAATTCATGGGGATACCGGTTAACGGACTCGGCGGGCAACCCGACTTTTTGCAGCAACTCTGCCACCCACTGCTTTCTTTCTGCGACTGTTCCCATGCCGTGAATTTCAAACGGTTCTTCCAGAATCATACCAATGGTATGTCGTTGGTTGAGCGACTCCAGTGGGTCTTGAAAGACGATTTGCATCTCTTTGCGTAACGGACGCATGTCGCGTCGGCTCAAGGCCGTAATATCCCGGCCTTCAAAGAATATCTTGCCGGAGGTTGGTTCGTAGAGTTTGAGGATGGCGCGGCCAAGGGTGCTTTTACCGCAGCCGGATTCCCCGACAAGCCCCAGTGTTTCGCCACGCTGGAGAGTGAATGACACCCCATCGACCGCTTTGATGGTATAGCCTTTTTTGAATATCCCTTTGCCGGAGACGAAATAGTGGCGCAGATCTTCGATGCGCAGTAAGGCTTCCATCAAGGATTCTCCCGGGGTGACGGTGATTCGCTGTAGGGCGTGACATCAATTAGTTGCTTGGGTGTGCTCTCCAGATCTGGCACCAGACTCAGAAGGTGCCGGGTGTAAGGGTGTTGCGGGTTGTCAAACAGGTCGAAAACATCGGCGTATTCGACGATCTTCCCTTGGTACATCACCGCCACGTCATCACACATCTCTGCAACGACACCTAAATCGTGGGTTATAAAAATCATCGCCATGCCGGTTTCAGCCTGAAGATCGTTCATCAGTTCCAGAATGGATGCCTGTACGGTGACGTCCAGCGCAGTAGTGGGTTCATCGCAAATAAGGATATCCGGCTTGCAGGCGAGCGCCATGGCAATCATCACCCGCTGGCGCATGCCGCCGGAAAGGTTATGCGGGTACTCATCCAGCCTTTTCTCCGGCATCGGGATTTTGACTTTTTCCATCAGTGCCAATGCCGCTTCCCGTTGCTGTACCTTGCTCATGCCAGCCTGGTGAAGCGCCAGCACTTCCATGAGCTGCCGCCCTATGGAGTGGACAGGGTTGAGCGCCGTCATCGGGTCTTGAAAGATCATGGAAATACGGTTGCCACGGATTTTGTACATCTGCTGTGCGGGCAGCGTTGCAAGATCTGTCCCGCGGTAATCGATAACGCCTGCGGTGATTTGCCCGTAGGGTTTGGGTAGCAGACCCATGATGGACATGGCGGTGACACTCTTTCCGCAGCCGGATTCCCCGACCAGACCCAGAGTGCGCCCGGCATAGACCTCAATGTTCACCCCATGAAGGATTTTGATTTTTCCTTCATCAGTGCTGAACTCGGTTTCGAGCCCGTTTACCTGCAAAATCAATTCAGACATTTGCTGCCCCATACGCTGTGATTACTTGTAGCGGTCATCGATAACGGTGACAGGCTCAAATGCTTCACCCGCTTCGATTGCGGCTAATGTGTCTGCTTTCATCTTTGCATCAATCCAGTAGGTTCCATCCCCGTAAGCGCGGCCGATGGTGAAAAGGGTGCCCGTCCATTTTTGCATCGGGTTTTCCGGGTATCTGACCCAGCGCCAGTGCGCTTGGCGTGTCCAGGGCACCATGTAGCTCGGCACCACTACCGCTGCATCCTGGATAAGGCGCTGGATTTGGTGGGAGAGTTGATATTTCTTCTCCAAATCAAATTCAACGCGGTATTGGTCAATCAGGGCATCCAACTCCGGTGTGCTGTAGTTAGTGAAGTTGTTGGTTTGTGGCTTGTTGGCGTTCTCGGAATGGAAGTACTGCCAGTAGCCTGGAATTTCGCCCGAGCCCATGTTCACAAACGCGAGTTGGTGTTTTTTCTCCAGCATGTATTTGAAGCCGGTTGCGCCGTCAATCAGCTTGAGGGAAAGCTCAAGACCCGCCAGTTTGGCCTGCTCTTTGAGGTAGGCCATGCGCGGTGTCCACGCGGCGTAAGGGTAGACCATTTCAAAAGTCAGTCGCTGGCCGTCGGCATTGACGCGAATGCCGTCTGCCCCAACGGTGTCAAAGCCGGCGTTGGTGAAATAGTTCACCGCCGTTTCCACGTTGAAATCCGGGGCTTTTGCATCCGGCCAGTCATACTTGCCGTGGCCGAACCCGATAGCGTGGGGCTTGCGCTGGTAATCGCCGCGGATAAGTTTTTCAATCAGCCCATCGATATCCGTGGCGTGCAGTATGCCCTGACGGACATTTAAGTCATTGAGCAGTGGCACCGCAGTGTTAATCCATACCCCACCGCCACCTTGTGGCGTTTGGTTGTAGCCCCAGAATTTTTGCACGTAGCCTTTCTGGTAAACCTCAGTGTCGGTCTTCTCATGCCAGATTTCCGGCAATGTCAGGTCAAAAACGTCCAGATCGCCTTTTTCAAAATGCTGCCTTGCCACGTCTTCATCGCGGATCACGGTAAAGCGGATTTTCTCGACGTTATACCGGTTCTTGTAGTACCGGTTGCCATAGCCCCACCAGTCTTCACCAATGTGTTTTAAGGTCAGGCTTTTGCCTTTTTTAATCTTGTCGACACGGTAGGGGCCGGTGGTCGGCTCGGCCTTGAAGTTGTAGCGGCGTACATAGTTGTCATCAATGCCATCGCCGTTTTTATCCTTGCCGCCTTTGTAAAAATGGGCAGGGCGGGGTACCAGACCGCCCAGCGTCAGCATCAACTCCTCCGGGTTTTTCTCATCA
Organism: Enterovibrio paralichthyis; assembly: GCF_019209835.1. Lineage (NCBI taxonomy): Bacteria > Pseudomonadati > Pseudomonadota > Gammaproteobacteria > Vibrionales > Vibrionaceae > Enterovibrio > Enterovibrio paralichthyis. Next base: position 43,182 of record NZ_JAHUTS010000004.1, read on the forward strand.
ACGGTGCTGACAGCCAGAGTGTGGTCATCAATTTTGACTACGTCAGCAATGGTCTTGGTGTAGTAATCGTTATACCAGGGCGCAATGATGTCTTTGGCGCGGTAGAAGGTGAGCATGAAGACAAAGTCGTCTGCGGTCAGGGGCTTGCCATCATTCCATTCTGCTTCGGGATTGAGTTTGAAATAGATGGTTTTATTGTCACCGGCATACGCCCATTCGGTGGCAATGGATGGGATCCAGTTCAGGGTATCCGGGTGGCGGGTAACCAATGAAGGAACGCCATCAAGGAAGTAGGCACGCAGACCCGCGTTTGAATCTGGCCCGACACTTCGCAGTGTCAGCGGAAAGCTCTGAAGGTGGGTGCGCAGGGTGCCGCCCCGTTTAGCCTGTTCAGAAGCGAACAGCGGGTCATCCCAATTGGTTTGCCACTGAAGGTTTTCAGGAAGGTTGGCCGCCTGAACGCTGAATGCCAACGCGCCCATCTGTGCGAAAAACAGTGCCTTTGAAGTCAGTTTGTACATCCTTGCTCCCTTCATTGTCAGACGTAGCGGGTAAATTTTTTGGGGTCGAACGCCGCGCGGACGGCATCGCCGATAAAGGTGACCATGGTCAGTACCAATACGGTTGCAGTCACCACAGAGGCCACTATCCACGGACTGTCGAGGTTAGATTTCCCCTGCTGGAGCAATTCGCCCCAGCTCGGTGTCGGTGGTGCCAGCCCCAAGCCAAGATAATCCAGTGCGGTCAGTGCTGTGATATTGGCGACGATGGTAAACGGCGCCAGGGTGATCACCATGACCATGGTATTGGGCAGAATATGTTTGAGGACGATGCGGGTGTTGGAAGCGCCGAGCGCCCGGGCTGCGAGCACATATTCTCGGGCGCTCTCTTTGTAGGTCATGGTGCGCATGTACCAGGTGATCCCCATCCAGCCAAACAGGACGTTGATGGCAACAAACAGGGTAAATGTCGGCTTGGTGATAGAAACCAGGATCATGATGACGTAAAGGAAAGGCACCATGGACCAGACTTCAATCAGTCGCTGGGTGATCAGGTCGAACCGCCCGCCGAAGAACCCCATGGCGCAGCCAATGACAACGCCGATGCTGTAACAGATCACCATGGTGCTGAGGGCAAACGCCATGGCGATACGAAAACCGTAGACCAGCCGGGCAAGAATATCGCGGCCAATCACATCGGTACCCAGGTAGTGTTCACTGGCAATGCTTGGGGGGTAAGGCGGGAACTCGCCTTCGATAAAATCCTGTTCGTACGGGTTCCATGGAATCAGCGGCATGATGACAAAATTGCCATCCTCTTCGGCCTGAAAGCGTTGCTGCAATTCCCGGTAGTTGGCTTCACTGGGGTAGCCGAGGCCAAAGTCTGTCCCCGGACGAACATCACTGACGACCGGAAAGAACCACTCTCCCTGATAACGCACTACCAGTGCTTTGCTGTTGATAAAGAACTCGGCAAACAGCGCCAACAGCAATAGCACCGACAAGATGATGAACGACCAATAGCCGGGCTTTATCGCCTTGAAGCGCTGGATTTTTTTCTGGGTGAGAGGGCTAAACGAAAACATCATGCTTCACCAAACCTGACCCTGGGGTCGACCAGGGCTACACAGATATCAGAGACAATATTTCCGACCAGCAGCATGGCAGCGTTAATGGCGACAATTGCCATCACTACCGGATAGTCACGCTCCATGATGGACTCGTAACCCATAAGGCCAATGCCATCGATGTTGAAGATCACTTCAATCAGGAAGGAGCCGGAGAGGAAAAACAGCAAGGAGTTACCAAAGTGGCTGGCCAGCGGTATCAGGCTGTTTTGCATGGCATGTTTTCTCACCGCATCACGAAACGGGAGCCCTTTGGCAATCGCCGTGCGGATATAGTCGGCGGAAAGGTTCTCCATCAGGTTGTTTTTCATCGTGATGGTGAGGGTGGCGAAGTCGCCGATGATGTAACAAATAAGCGGAAGTACGGCATGCCAGAGAATATCTTTGATTTTTTCTGTGGCGGTAAAGTCATCGTAATCGCTGCCAGTGAAGCCGCCCATGGGAAACCAGTCGAGGTGAAAAGAGAACACCGTCAGCAGAAAGATACCCACCACATACCCCGGCAGGGCATAGCCAACAAAAATCAGGATGGATGATGCCGTGTCGAATGCCGAGTTGTGTTTGATGGCTTTGTAATAGCCAAGCGGAATAGAAACCAGGTAAGCAATCACAAACGTCATGCCGCCGTAAAACAGGGAAACCGGCAGGCGCTCGCTGATCATGTCCAGAACCGGTTCGTAGTAGCGCGTGGATTCACCAAAATCCAATGTCAGCAGTTTGTTCAGCCACTCCCAGTACGCCTCAAGTACCGGCTTGTCGAGGCCATAGAAAGCGTTGAGTTCAGCGAGCTGGTATTCGTCCAGTGCCGAGTTGTCGCCAACGCTTTGGGATTGCGAGGCGCCTTCCTGCACAAACTGGGATTCTGCCAACATGCGCTCAACCGGGCCGCCCGGAACAAATCGGGTGATGGCAAAAATCACCAGCGTAATACCGATGAAAGTCGGGATAACCAACAAAAAGCGCCGTACAAGATAGGCTAACAACGAATACCTCTCCCTGACTCAAAGCGGCTTTGCACTCCCTGTGCAGACCGATTGTGTGCCGAAAATGTGGAAGCCTGCCTGTCCAGTTTGAAAGGGAACAGGAAACCTAGAAGTACACTATTACTGAGTATTGTTTGAAAAAAACCCTACTTGGCAGCAGATAAGTAAAATGTGTGATCACTGTGCGAGTGAAAACATGGAATAACAGTGTGTTTATCATCAAAAAGAGATGTCAATTTTGATAACAAATAGCCCTTGAAAATTTCTGGAAATGGAGAGATTATCCGCGCCCTCTCTTGTTTCACTCTAAGTGCTAAAAACCATGAACTTTACTCAGTTTGATTCGCTGCCTCCGCCGCAGATCGCAGAGCGGGCGGCAGAGATAGGGGTGGCGAAAGCCACGAAAGATCCTTTTAAATCTTTCCTTCTCGCGATTTCTGCCGGTATCCACATCGGTATCGCATTTATCTTCTACACCACAGTAACGACCGGCGCGGGTGATATGCCTTGGGGTATGACACGCTTTGTCGGTGGTATTGCATTTAGCCTGGGTCTCATTCTAGTGATCATTACCGGTGGCGAGCTATTCACAAGTTCGGTACTCACATTAGTGGCGCGAGCCAGTGGTAAGATCACCTGGAAAGCACTGTTTAAAAACTGGGCGGTGGTATACGGCGGTAACCTGGTGGGCGCGATTTTGCTGGTGATCTGTATGTTGATTGCCAAGCAATACATGTTCGATAACGGCCAGGTCGGTATCAATGCCATGAAGATTGCCGAGCACAAGCTGCACCACGGATTCCTCCAAGCGGTTGCATTGGGCATCATGTGTAACGTGCTGGTTTGTATTGCTGTATGGATGACGTACAGCGGCCGCACGCTGACAGACAAAATCCTGGTGATGATCCTGCCTGTGGCCATGTTTGTGGCATCCGGCTTTGAGCACTGCATTGCCAACATGTTCCAGGTACCGATGGCGATCGGCATCAAAACCTTTGCGCCAGAGTCTTTCTGGGCGATGACAGGCATGAATGTCGCTGACTTTGCAGACCTAACCTTCAGTCACTTCTTCTTCAACAACCTGATACCGGTGACACTGGGTAATATCATCGGCGGTGGTTTGTTCGTAGGTATGTGGTACTGGATGATTTATCTGCGCGACTGATAGCGAGATATAGAGACAGCGAAAGCCGAAGGTGTTCCCTTCGGCTTTTTTATTCCCTGCACTTTTCGACAAGGAAAGCCCGTAGCGCCTGCACTGCCGGGCTAAGTAGCCGCCTGTCGGCACACATCAGATTCAGCGGGGCAGGTTGTCCTTCCCATTCAGGGCAAAGGTGCACCAGCTCGCCACTTTCCAGATGACGGGCAATATCCAGTCTCGATTTATACGCAATGCCGTGACCTGACAGCACCCAGCGGCTGACCGCTTCACCATCATCAGCCGTGCGGTTGCCACTTACCGTCACCAGCAGGTTTTCCTCTTTGCGCGAAAATTGCCATTGGCTGTGGATGGTGTCACCCACCATAAAGCGCAGGCAGTTGTGCTGGCTGAACGCTTGCGGGTTTTCAGGTGTGCCGTGCTTTTTGAGGTAGTCCGGTGAGGCGCAGGCTATCCGGCAGTTGTCACTGAAAATCGGCAGCGCAATCAGGCTTGAATCGGGCGGCGAACCATAGCGCAGCGCCAGATCGACCGATTGATGATAAACGTTGCTGAGCCTGTCAGAGAGCTGCAAGCGGATTTCAATATCTGGGTATTGCGCCATAAAGGCGTCCAGCCAGCCTATCAAACGGTTCCTGCCCAAATCGGAGGGGGCAGAAAGCATCAGGGTGCCCCTCACCACAGACTCGCCGGAGCGCACTTCTTCTGCCGCATCTTCAATAAGAGCTACTGCTTGCTGGCACTGGCGCAGGAACGCCTCGCCGCTATGGGTCAGGCGCAGGTGCCGGGTAGAGCGCACAAAAAGGGCGGTTCCCAACTCTGCCTCCAAGCGCTTCACCGCTGCGCTGGTGGCGGCCGGTGTCATGTCCATCTGGCGTGCGACTTCAGACAGGCTGCCGTGGCGCGCCGTCTCAATGAAAATCCGGAAATCCTGAAGTGCTTTCATTTTCAAAAATTATTTTAAAGAGGTTAAACCTGAGGCTAGTTTTTCAATTCAGTGCAGTCAAATAACCTGTTCCTGTCTATCAAACAGGAGATACCAATCATGAACAGTTCAGAAAAAGCAGTGTGGCAATTCGACCACCTGAGCCTGTTCAGCCGGGCGGACGACAAAGGGCTGCTGAAACTGGCCAACATCCTCGGATTCACCCAGGGAGAAAGACCACCATTTCCATTTCCCGGCCGCTGGTTTTATCAGGAAGAGAATGCCGTGTTACATGTGGTGGATGTAGAGCAACAACAGGCCGTCGCGCTCAACCACATCGCTTTTCGCTCGTCGGTTTCGGTCAAGAAGTTGCTCGCCACACTGGAAGCCAACGGCTTTGACTACCAACTAACCCGCGTACCAGAAGAAGGGGTGGTGCAGGTGTTCATTACCCTCGGTGACCTGATGGTGGAGCTTGATGTGCCGGATGCGGGGTTGGCCGATCAGGTTCCTGTTATGCAATCAGCCAACCAGTTAACCCATTGAGAGGATGCAACCATGATACTTTTTGACTCTTACCCTTTAGGTAAAATCCAGCTGAAAAACCGCATTGTGATGGCGCCGATGACCCGAAGCCGGACCACGCAACCGGGCAACATTCCCAATGCCATGATGGCGGAATATTACGCGCAGAGGGCTGGGGCGGGGCTTATCATCACTGAGGCAACCCAAATCTCCCCACAGGGGCAGGGTTACAGCTTCACCCCCGGCATTCACACCAAAGCGCAGATTGAGGGATGGCGAAAGGTCACGGATGCTGTGCACCGCGAAGACGGTAAAATCTTCCTGCAGCTTTGGCACGTGGGGCGGATGTCGCACCCGAGTTTTCACAATGGCAATCCGCCGGTTGCCCCGTCAGCCATCAAGCCCGATGCCCAGGTATGGGTGGCGGATGAAAACGGAAACGGGAGTATGGTGGAGTGTCCGACCCCAAGAGCCCTGACGGCAAATGAAATTCACCGCATTGTGGCGGATTACCGTCAGGCGGCCATCAACGCCATGGAAGCGGGATTCGACGGCGTTGAAATCCACGCAGCCAACGGGTACCTGCTGGATCAGTTTTTACGTTCGACCTCCAATTACCGCACAGACCGCTACGGCGGCAGTATTGAAAACCGGGTGCGCTTGTTGGCAGAAGTGGCGGAAACGGTGTGTGATGCGATAGGTGCTCAGCGCGTTGGGGTCAGGTTGGCACCCTATATTACCGCGCGGGGGATGAACTGCCCGGAAGTCATTGATGCGATATTGCTCGCCGCCGAAAAACTCGATGCGTTGGGCGTGGTTTATCTGCACCTGTCGGAAGCGGATTGGGATGACGCGCCACAGGTATCAGAAACCTTCCGTAGACGGCTTCGCCAGGTTTATGGCGGCACGGTTATCGTCGCAGGGCGCTATGACAAAACCAAAGCAGAGGCAATTTTGCGAAATGTGTATGCCGATTTGGTGGCGTTTGGACGGCCTTTTATTGCCAATCCGGATTTTCCGGCAAGGCTGGAAAAGGACTGGTCGCTGGCAGATTTTGACCCGACAACCCTGTTTGGCGGACGTGAAACTGGTTATTCAGACTATCCGCCATACAGGCAGTCTTAACAGGAAAGTGCTGGCGCTTCATTGCTTCCGAAGCGCCATGGTTTCCGGCGTTAATTCGTGGTGCTGCCGCTGTCATCCACAGGTGTCTGGCATTCTGGTGCTTCCGAGCCTTCCGGACATTCTGTGGTGGTATCGGTTGCAAAGGTGAAGCCTGAGAAAAGAACGGCAAACGCGAACATCAGGGTTTTAAACATATTCATAGCGGTATTCCTTATCCTGTTGGGTATATGTAAAAACTGAATTGCTGCAGCCCTTACACTTTCGCCCAGTTTTTTCCCGCCATTGTTAGCGTTTGGTAATGGCTTTGTTAGGTCGCTATCTTGTCTGAAAAATCAGACGTGCGGTGATAAAAATGACAAAGCGCCGTAAAGGCGCCTTGGGGAGGGACAGGGGAAATTGCGGTCGCTTCAGGTTTCTATCGAAACGTCATCCAGCGGTTTGCTGCAGCAGCTGAGGATATATCCCTCTTCAATTTCTTCTTCGCTGATCCCGCCGTTATGTTCCATGTTGACGTTGCCGGAAAGCAGCTTCACTTTGCAGGAGCCGCATATGCCCATACCGCAAGCCTTGGGAACGTGGATCCCCAGTTTTGTGCTGGCTGCGTGGATGGTTTCGCTGTCATTGATGGTGACGGACATCCCTTCATCGGCAAATTCCACGCAAAAGCCTGTCTGGGGAATCTCTTCTGCAATCAAGGCCAGTTCTGCAGACTCTTCTGCATCTTCAATCGCGGCAGGCGGCGTTTCACCAAAGCTTTCTTCGTGATAGCGCGACATATCAAAGCCGATATCTGCCAACATTGCCCGTACCGCTTTCATGTAAGGGGTTGGGCCACAGCAATAGACTTCGCGTTGCAACACATCAGGGGCGATCAATTCGAGTAGGCTTTTGGTCAGAAACCCGCGGTAGCCATACCAGCTTTCGCCAATGTCATACCGTTCGCAGATGATGCTGAGTTCGAAGTTATCAATGCGTGATGCCATCAACTCAAGTTCTTTGAGAAAGATGATGTCTTTCGGCGTCTGGGCGCTGTGAACGAATTTCATGTCCACGGCACTGTTGGTGTCATACCACCACCGCGCCATCGACATCACCGGGGTGATGCCAACTCCACCGGACAGGAACAGGGCTTTGTCAGTGGAATAGTCGATGCAGTTGAAATTACCGACCGGGCCATGCACAGCAATTTCGTCATCCACCCGCAGGTTGTCATGCAGCCAGGTAGAAACCACGCCTTTGGGCAGCCTTTTGACGGTGATGGAAAAGCTGTAGGGCACAGATGGTGATGACGAAATGGTATAGCTTCGCATCACCTGTTCACCACCGATGTTCAATTCAAGCGTGACAAACTGACCGGGCTTGAAGAAGAACATGATGGGTGTCTGCGCCATAAAGCAGAAGGTTTTTACATCATGGGTTTCCTGAATAACTTTGACGCAGCGAACCAGATGTCGCCCGTTCGCCCAGGTCTGGGTGTTGACCGGATTGAGACGATCTTCGGGTACGGTATCCAGCTCATTCATGCACTTTTCTCCAATTCGGTCAGCCAGTTTGCGAGAGTATGGGATGCCCGACCAGATCCGGTTTATTTGGCTGCGACATCCCTGTATCTGAATCGGCCTTATTGTTATTCGCCCAGATTGGCGGCCATACGCTCGCAATACCAGTTAACGAAATTGATCACACCAAACTCGAAGGTCTTTGAATAGGGACCGGGTTGGTACCCCATTGAATTCACGCCCAGTTGGTTGTTCTCCGACAGCGTTCTGTCCTGCGCATTGGTGGCATCCCAGACATGGCGAAGGTTATTGGGGTCATAGTCCACGCCTTCTACTGCGTCCTTATGCACCAACCAGCGGGTAATCACTTTGGTCTCCTGTGGGCCGACCGGCAGGATTTGGAAGGCGATCAAATTGTCGCCCATGCCATGGTTCCAGGAATTCGGTAAATGTAGGATCCGCAGCGCACCCATGTCCGGGGAGGTAAAGCGTCCCATAAGCTTTTTACAGGCCACTTTGCCGTCCATGGTCATGGAGTGAGTGCCCTCTTTCAGCGGAGTTCGCACGATACGGTTACGGTTCTCATAGCGCATCTGGAATTTATAAGGGACGTCCTGAGACTCCCAGAATGCTTGCATTTTCTTAACCAGATCGCGAAATTCAGGGGTCGACCTTGGGTCGTTGTCATCGTCCCATTCGAGCAGAGATTTCAGGAGTTCCGGGTGCGAGCCATCGCAGTGGTAGCACTCACGGTTATTCTCTACCACCAGTTTCCAGTTGGCTTTTTCGATAATTTCGCTTTGCACGGCGACCTTGGCATTATCCAAATCATAAGGCTCGAGGTAGTAGTTCATGTCGTTGACGAAATCATCGATAGGTGGCGGGTTTTCTGCGAGACAAACAAAGATATATCCGCCGGCAGTCCGGCAGTGCACCGGGCTCAGCGAGTAACGGGATTTATCAAAATCGTCGCCCATATCAGAGCCTGCAAATACCAGTTCACCGTCTAGGTCGTAAGCCCACTGATGGTAGGGGCAGACCAGCTTGGGCGATTTGCCTTTGGCGCCGAGACAGATTTTCGAGCCGCGGTGTCGGCAGGTGTTGTGAAAGGCGCGAACGTCATTGTTGTTGTCGCGCAGGATAATAATGGGACTGAGCCCGATATCGACAGTCACGAAACTGCCTTTCTTGGGCAACTCGCAGGTCATGCCTGCAAATATCCACTCTTTGGCAAAGATCTCCTCCATGTCTATCCGGAAAAGTGCTTCACTGTTGTAAAAAGGCTGCTCAAGCGTATGGTCCGGAATGCGTCGCGCCAACATGGTCTTAATCGCTTCACGGTCAATTAGGGCGTTGTCGATATGGGTTACGGGCACCTTAGTCATGGTTAATCCTTGATTACAAAGCCAAACATCCTGCGTGCTGCCATGGCTTCTGTTGGGCAGAAGCGGTCTATCTCCATGGTATTGTTGGCATAATGACGCCAAAAGAATGTGGGTATTTATTTAAATACGACCTGCAGCGTGTCGGAATACGACGGGACTTTCGCCGGTATAACGTGGGATGCGCACGTTTAACGTGACGAAAAGGTCGCAAGATGATGATATCGATCTGAAAATCCGCAAATTTTGCGGTGACACGCCAACGGTGTTCTAGGCTTTTATAAAAAGGGGGGCATTTACAGAGAGATAGTTGTGGTTGCAGTATTAAAACTGGTGGAGGAACCCAAAATCCTGCACTGGCATGCAGAGCTTTCCGAAACGGAAATGGTATGGTGCGATTTGTTGCCTGACGAACGCTTTTCTGCCGATCTCCGTAACCTCAGCCAATATGTCTACGATTACCGTTCCAACCTGAAAAACCACGTTGACCACTGCCTGAACAAGCCGAACGTTTACCTTCTGTGCCGGCGGGAAAAAGTACGCTTTAATCTCCGCAAAAAATCGCGTTATAACTTTTTTACCAAGAAGACGACGTTTCACCTGCTGGTGGGAAAGACGCAGCAAAAGGTCTCCGTTGCGGTCAAACTGGCGGATCATTTTTTCGAAAACACCCCCAACCCCCGTATTCTTCTTGAGTCCAAATTCATTACGCTGATTGCTGGTGACAGCGAGGATCTGACACTGTCGATCCATGATTTCCTGTTCAGCGTCGGCGCGGAGTTGTCGCTGCAATGTGAGGTGGTGGCAACCGGGTGTTCCCCCTCTCCATACTGGCAAAACAGCGCCACCATGCTAGGGGCATTCACCAACGATGTGCGCAGGTATCTGCATGATGATGCGGATCTGATGGTCTACCTCGGCGGCTACCTCTTTGAGGAAAAAGTGCTGCGGCGTGACGGATCATTCAACAGTGAATTTGTACACTCAGACAACTGGCAGGAATCGCCCATGCTTCTGATGATGGCGCGTGCTCTTGCCCTGTATTTTCTGGGTGGCAATAACGGCGCGGCCTCTATGGCAGTGAAAAGTGCACAAACCAATCTGCACCGCTTTATGACGCGAAACCAACTGCATCAGATTTCGATTACCCATCACTATGAGTACGATAATGAGTATCTGCGTTTGGGGGCGGGAGCGGTGGAAAGCGCACCGTCCCACGACGTGCATGTGGCACTGGAGGATGGCGCGCTGATGATAAATGGAGAGCCGGTTTACCCGAACTGAGGCTGATATTCCTGTAAGGTTTTTTCCAGCATGGCGACGCCACGGGGCAAGTCTGCGGTACCGCCAAGCCGTTGAATAGTTGAACCTAATGCGTGGATTGTGCGGAAGATATTGTGTACCCGGCACTGTTCGCCCATCTGCCCTATACGGACAATATTGAGCCCGAAGGAGCCGGATATCTCGACCTTATAGTCGCGTGAAATATGGGCGAGAATCGCTTTTTGCTCCATTCCTTCCGGTACCCAGATACCCACCACCGAATTGAGGCGATCGGCCTTTTCCACAGATAAACTCAGCCCCAGCCCTTGAATCCCTGCCTGCAGCGCCATTGAACATTTCAGGTGGCGGTCAAAACGCGCTTCCAGCGTTTCTTCGCAAATCAGGCGCAGCGCTTCATGGATAGCCATAATGCCTGAAACCGGCGCGGTGTAATGGTAGGAACTTTGGTACCAGAATTTGTCGGCCAGTTTGGCATCGAGACACCAGTGGCGCAGGGTATCCTCACGGGTGGTGATCTTGTTCCAGGCCTGTTCTGAAAAAGCGACCAGAGAGACGCCGGGAATACAGCTCAACCCTTTTTGTCCGCCGGTGATCACCGCATCCACGCCCCATTCGTCCATATGGAGTGGCATGGTACTCAGGGTGCAGACCGCATCAACAATCACCAGACAGCCAATAGATTTCGCCGCCTGGCAAATGGCAGGCAGGGCATGGTTATAAACGGTATTGGAGGTTTCTCCCTGCACGATAGTCAGCACCTTCGGACGGTACTCGTGAATGGCAGCAGCAACGGCGTCAGGGTCTGCCGCTTTTCCCTCTTCAATCTCCAAACGGGCAACGTCTGCGCCGCAGCGCGCGGACATTTCGGCCAGACGGCCGCTGAAAAAGCCATTGCAGACTGAAAGCACGTTGTCGCCCGGCACAACCAGGTTGGCAACCGCCATTTCCATTGCGGCAGAGCCTGGCCCCGCAACACCCAGAATGTGGGAAGAGTCCGTCTGGAATACATAGCGGGACATGGCTTTGACCTGCTCGATAATGCGGGACATGGTCTCACCAAGGTGGTTGATCACAATCCCGTTGGCAGCGGCCACTTTTGCGGGGATTGGCACAGGGCCTGCGCCCATCATCAACAAAGGTTCTTCGGGCAATATGGTGTCGAGGGAATCAACGGTGGGGGCGGTAATACGCACGTGGGGCTCCTGTCGTGTTTTGACATCCTGTCTTATGTCTGGCGGGTCATTTTCAACCAGAAAGGGAATGGTCGCACAGAGCCGTTGGTATTTCTATGTGCAATGGCGTATTACGTCGGCGGTAAGGCGCGAATGCCCCCATGCCCGCGGGAGCCAGACAGTTGCCATACCGCCGCCCTTAGAATGATTGGTAGAGCAAGTAAACTGACGGGATCACCATGGCTGAGAAGGTTAAAATCATCCCAACAGGCCGCCCATTGGTTGCACCTGAGCGTGTAAACACCAAGGTGTGATAGTGAATAAGCCGCCCGGCAACTATGGCGATGGCGGCTGCCAAGACCCAGGACTGAGCCATGCCAAGATACTCGGCCAATGTGATTGCCAGTAACGTGATGGGGACGGTTTCGGTAAAGTTCCCGTGACCACGAACCTTTTTCATCAGCGCCGTGTCGTCACCCCAGCCAAAGTTAATGCCGGTTGCCAGTCTTCTCAGGCCAACGGCGAGCGTCGCGGGGATTTGTATGGCGATGCATACCGCGATAAGTACCGGTGCAATGGTTAAGTTTTCCATTCCAACCTCCAGTTTTGGCATACAACCATCCTCTCCGCTGCGGATTAAGGCAGCGAAGGGAGGAAGAAAATGTTAGGTGGCTAATGGTTATGACATGTTCATTTCGACCAGTTCGGAGACTTCAAGTGTTCCACCAATCGTCAAAAACGGACAGGTTTTGGCAAACTCCAACGCTTCTTCCAAAGTGTCTGTTTCGATGATGGTGAACCCTGACATGCCGGTTTGGTTTCCTTCCGCTACGTTGCCATCGGGGAGGACGCAAACGGTGCCTTTTAAAGGGTTTGCAGGGCTGACTGCTTTGCTCCCCAGCGTTTTCAGCCAGGCTTGATAGTCAGCAAAGTGTCGTTGCCCTTCCTCTGGTGTTGCCGGGGGATTGCCTCCGAGATAGGTCATCATAAACTTCGGCATTGTGTTTCCCTCCTGTTGGTTTTAGGCCTCGGGTGCGGCGTATTTGATCAGCGCCATTTTCGCGCCCTGCGGGTCTTTGAATACGGCAATGCGGCCTACGCCGGGTATATCAGCTGGTGGCATCACCAGGGTTGCCCCGAGATCGGTGGCGATATCTGTGCGTGCATCCACATCGTCGACAGTGATGTAGAGAAGCCAGCCCGGTTCTTCATCGGCAAAGGGTTTGAACCCGCCGATATTGTTTCCGTCCACGGCAATGATGGGGTAGATCACATTGCCTTCCATTGGGTGCTCCAGCACGTCCCAGCCGAAAACTTTCTGATAAAACGTCCGCGCCTTTTGATGATCGCTACCGCAATGTTCAATCCAGCTGGGTGCGCCATGGGTTTGTTTTGAATCGCTCATGATGTCGTCCTTTTTGTCTGTTTCCTTTAACAGGACGTTTCAGACGCAACGAACCGGACAGGCACCCTTCATTTTTTTCGTTTTTTTTCCAACCCTCTGATTTCCTGCTCAATATAATCGCGCTCCCAGTCCTGCTGGGACAGAGCATATGCATGGCGGAAAGCATCGATCGCTTGAGGATGCTGCCCGGCACGCTTTAACAGGTGAGCCCGGGTGGAGTGGAAATACTGGTAAAGCGACAGTGAGGCTTGCAGCCCTGCCAACTCTTCGAGAGCTTTCTGTGCACCGTGGACATGGGCAGTTGCGACGGCACGGTTCAATGCCACAACCGGTGTGGGGTGCAGCTGGTATAAGGCGTTGTACAGGAAAAGGATATCGTTCCAATCGGTGGCTTCAGCGCTGTTGGCGGTGCTGTGGGCGCCGGAAATACAGGCTTGCAACTGGTAATACCCGGGCGGTGACGTACGGGTCAATTGGGTGACCAACGCCGTGGCCTCCGTGATCATGCGCTGATCCCAAAGCGTGCGATCCTGCTCATCCAGAGGGACAGGTTTACGCCCCGAGAACCTGGCATTGCGGCGGGACTGAGTGAACAGCATCAGCGCCAGCAGGCTTTGGATTTCGTTGTTTCCGGGCAACAGCGAGAGTAAATCCCTGGTCAAGGTAATGGCTTCATCACTGAAGCTGATTTTGTTCGTCAGTGGAGAGGACGCGGCGTTATATCCCTCGGTGAATAAGAGGTAAAGCATGCCCTGAACCGCATCCAACCGCCGTGGGTCGATAAAGGGTGTGTCAGTGTTGAGTGCGAGCTGGTGGGCGGTGAGTTTGGCACGTGACAGGCGCTTTTCCATCGCAGTTTCAGAGACCAAAAACGCCCGCGCAAGTGATGATGAGGGAATGCCTGCCAAGACATTGAGTGCCAGAGTGATTTGTTGTGGCTGGCTTAATAGGGGATCGGAGCAGATAAAGAAAAGCCGTAAGGTATCGCTGTTATAAAGCAGATCTGGCTCAGCCCAAACATTCAGGCTTTCCTCTGTCAGCAGCACTTCTTTGTGATGTTTTCGCAGGGCGTCAATCAGCTGATTCTTCGCGGTAACAAACAGCCAGGTTTCGGGGTTTGCCGGCATCCCGCTTTCAGGCCACAGGGTATAAGCCCGGGTCACTGCTTCCTGCAAGGCATCTTCCGCGAGTGTTTTGTCACCGTAGCGACGAAGCAGGGCGGCGATGATTCTAGGACGAGTTCGCTGGTATATCGCGCCAAGGGTAGTGTGAAGATCCATGGCTCATGCCCGGCACCATCCGACCGGACGGACTTCGATCTTATGGTGTGTCAGCGGAAGGGAAGCTGCATACTGAATGGCGTCATTTTCAGAAGCGCAATCGAGTAAATACAAGCCCAGAAACTGTTCTTTGGTTTCAGCAAAGGGACCGTCAGTGACCAATATCTCCCCCTTGTTGTCAGAAGAGACGGTTTTGGCGGTTTCTGTCCATTCCAAGCGGGCAGAGGCGATAAACTCCTCTTTCTCAATGGTTGTCGCCTGCAGGTGATGGTGAAGCTCAAGCATCTCCGATTCCTGCTCTTCACTCAGCTGTTTGTTGTAGGTTTCTTTACCGTAGATAAGCAGCGCAAATTTCATCATGGCTCCTCATTGTCCAATTCATCTAAGCGTAGCTGTTAATCCTGCCAGGAATGTCCGAACTGTGGGATGGCATGAGGTAAACGCCTGACAATCAAAAGTCTCTATCTTAAAACATGTGTCTGGTTGCGTAAGGCTTACACTTTGGCCAGTAACGGAAGGAATCCGGAGTTGTCGCCTATCGGCAAATCGCGAGGTGATGCTTGCTCCGGCGCGGGAGGCTCGATGTTTGAGATGTGGGTCGATGCGGCGTCAGGCGCAATCTGGGGATTATGGTTGGCGCTGTATCTGGACAGGTTTTATGCCCGTCAGGTCGCGGCGATTAACCTTTGCGTGTTTGTCTTTTGGGGAAGAAGTTTTAAAGCCAACCGAATGCTGGCGGCTACGCTTAACCTGTTTTTGCTGGTCGGTTTTTTGTTGGCGGCCTCTGCACTGATAGGCAAGCTGGTTTCCAGTTGGGTGGTGTTTATTGCCTGTTGGTGTGCAGGGTATGCGGTATACAGTTTCTATTTTTCCCTGCGCAAGCCTGCTTCCCGCAAAAATGCCTGATCGGTGAACGCAATGTTCAGCTATTTGGGCATTTCAGGGTTGTTTAGGTATATCTCGTTCAATTAACCTTCAAACTCGCCAATTTGTGCCATTTGACCTTGACCCCGGAACGCTTTTCCCCGATAACGCAATGTGACGTAACTACTTTAATTTGATGCTGATATGGATACAGATTTACTGCGCACATTTTTGGAAGTGAATAAAACTCGTCATTTTGGTAAAGCGGCAACGAATCTGTATTTGACCCAGTCAGCAGTGAGCTTTCGCATCCGCCAACTGGAAATAAAACTGGGCACGCCGGTGTTCACCCGAAAACGTGGTGATTTACGGCTGACTGCAGCCGGTGAGCGTTTCGTGCCCTATGCAGAAAGCATTCTGCAGACCTGGGGGCGTGCGCGGCAGGATGTTGCATTGACCGGTAACTATCAGCAGCAACTGACCGTTGGTGCAACATCGCTGATCTGGGAAATGGCCAGTAGCAGTGAGTGGCTGGAAGAGGTGCTTTCCCTGCAACCGGATTGGGCATTGCGCACAGAAGCACTAAGCCGCCAGCAATTGTCCAATGCCTTGCTTGAAAGGCATGTGGATGTGTTGTTAACCAGCGAGCCACCTAAACTGGCAGATCTACAACAACACCGCGTGACCGGTTTCGAACTGGTATTGGTGTCCAGTGAGCCGGAGCAGGATATGGTCAGTGTGTCCGACCTCCCCGTGGTCTATCTCGATTGGGGAACCCGCTTTGGTGTTGAATACAGCCGTATCGTACCCTTACAGCGTACACCGGTATTGCACAGCCACGCTTGCGAGCCAGCCCTGAACTTTTTGCTCAACCGCGGTGGTGTGGGTTTTCTGCCATCAACTGTCGCGCAGCCTTGGCTGGATTCCGGTGCATTACACCTGGTGAAAGACAGCCCATCCATGGCAAATGAACTCTATATGGTCTGGCTTAACAGCACCGATAAACATGCAGATATCGAAGCCTTGGTTGCAGCATTTGAATCACGCTGTGACGAAGAATAATGGTAATAAATGCTTGACCTCTCAGTAATTTATTTTCCACATTCCCAATAGAATTTGTTCACAAGTAAAATGCCCGACAACATCTTATCAATGTGTCGGGTTTTTTATTTTTGGGAGAGGGAAATGATCAGGATGATCCCTTGGTTGATGTTCGCCTTGATGATGGCAACAACAACCAGAGTCGCAGCGGAGTCAGTCGCCAGTTATCCCGAGGGTTGGGAGGCGTGGCCTGTTGTTAAGGAATCCATGAACCTGCCTGCCGATACTGTCCTTCCCCCGGATGCATCACTCTTTATCCAGGAATCGGTCGCTGCCTACTCGTGGATCAACGACGGACAAGGCTCGGCACTGACCATTCGCGTTAACCCGGAAAAAC
This sequence comes from Enterovibrio paralichthyis, assembly GCF_019209835.1. Lineage (NCBI taxonomy): Bacteria > Pseudomonadati > Pseudomonadota > Gammaproteobacteria > Vibrionales > Vibrionaceae > Enterovibrio > Enterovibrio paralichthyis. The sequence goes on from NZ_JAHUTS010000004.1 coordinate 59,850, forward strand.
TCGAACAGTATAAAACCCACGGCCCTTACACTGATGGCGCCACAGTCGTCGCCGTTTCTGAAGCGCAGGGGATCATTTGGGTGACAGAACATTTCGGTGGCTTACCCATCTACGGCAGCTACAACCGCCAAGGTGAGGACATTTCTTCAATGCATCCGTCATTGGAACCTCAGTTCTGCCAGCGGTGCCATGATACCTACAAAGACATTTGCGTAAACGGCACCTGTGCAGAGCCGGTATTGGATGTCTTCCAGTAATCGCCGTGGAGCCTGTTCGCTTGCTGAAAAAGTTCACGATCAACCAACTGCTGTTTATCTCGCACCTGATCTTGGTAATGATCCTCGTTGCGGGTATGAGCGTTGCACGTTACCAGAGTGAATGGGACACCCGTGTCGCCCATGAAGTTGCGCTGGCAGAAAAATCGCTAACGCCCCTAATGACGGATATTTCTGCTGCCGTTGCCGGACGTAACTATGCTGCGCTATTGATGCCTTCCTTTCTCGAAACACTGAAAAACAACCGTCAGCTATTGTTCCTAGACATCCAAGGCGCGTCAGACTACAGCAGTCATGCAGTAGCAGTCCGCTATCTTCAGTCGCAGGGAGTAATATGGCGAACCGATGTGACTGCCGCGGAGATCCAGAAATTCAGCGATCATCAGGCGCAATTGACGGCGAGCCTGGAGACGGAGGTGAGTGATCCGGTTAAGCGCAAGAAGCTTATGTTTTTGCTCAATAAAACCAAGGGTGAACTCCATGCGCTTGAAACGGGAAAAAAGCTGACGCAGTCGGTGGCGTTGCCGTGGTCATTGCCGGATGCGGTGCAAAAGTACAATCTCTTATCTCGTGACAGGGTAATGATCGTCCAGTTGCCGTTGTTGAACAAAAATGGCGGGGTGTTGAAGGCGGTGTTTGACGCAGCACCCTTATATTCACTGAAAGGGCAGATCTACCGCACCATCTTTGTAGAGGGGTCCATTGCGCTGCTTGCTTCACTGCTGGTGATTGTGGCGGTCACACACTGGTTGGTATCGCCACTTCGGCGGCTGGCAAGTCGCATCAACCAGGATATTGAAGGATTGGATATTTCCGACTTGGAGGAGTTGAAGCGGCAGGACGAAATAGGCGTGCTGGCCCGTGGACTTCACTCTTTAACAGAGAAAACGCAGTCGCAGCTTAAGCTGTTGCGCCATCTTTCAGATACCGATGCACTGACAGGCTTGGCCGGGCGCCATAACTATGACCGCCGCGCAGGCGCCTTCTACCATACGGCGCGCATTATGTGTGCGAATTTCGGCCTGATAGCCTGCGATATCGACCATTTCAAGCAATATAACGACACCTTTGGTCATGTCCGTGGCGATGAAGTGATAAAAAAAATCGCAGACGTATTGCGAAATACCACCCGCAAGAATGATCTTTGTTTCCGTATAGGCGGGGAGGAGTTTGTCGCCCTGGTGCACGTGGACGATATGGAGAGTCTTCAACGTATTACCGAGAGAATGCGTACTGGCGTGGAAGGGATGGGGATACCCCATGTCACTCAACACGGCGTGGTAACCATATCCATTGGGGCGGTGTTGATTGAGCCAAGCACATCCCATTGGCGCTATTCAGACCTGTTCAATCTTGCTGACGAACAACTCTATCTCGCCAAAGATAAAGGGCGTAACCGTGTTGAACTTGCCAGGGTTGAAGCGTCACGCAAAGCGCCAGAAAGAGAAGGAGACACGTCTGCCACGGGGTAATCCGGCTGAACCTGGGCCTACCTATCGCAATCTAATTCCGCCAAAACCTGCGCAATTAGCTATACAGCCCCTCTTTTCTGAAATGCAGTTATCCATCTGTCTTGCTCTCAAATTGACACTGTTTTTTTGACGCTTTCGACGGTTAATTGACGTTCACTAACCGTTGAAAAAATAAATGGTTTTAACCGGAAATATGGGTTGGCAAATGTTGATCTACATCTCATAATGCGCGCAATTTTATATACCCCATTTTCAACGTCATCAGGTTTTCTGCCAAATGTCATTAAAGAACCTCTCTATCCGGTATCAAATTCTGATCCCCGTTTTTATTCTGGTATTGAGCACATTCGCTGTTCTTCTTTTCGCCAAGAGTGAAGTGGAGTCAACCGTTGTTTCTGTCAGCAACACGGCGCGCCAGGCGGCGAGCGATAAAGATTTTGTGTCCAGACTGGCAGACATCTCCTGGGCGATGCGTGTCGAAGCTATTTACGGCATTTACGATGAAAAGCGCACTGCCGGTATGAGTGAGAGCGTTGAGAAGCTGGGAAGCGAAGCCATTGAAATTGCGCGCCAGATGGCGACAACACCCGTGCTGCGTGATGTTGCACGTAACGTTGAAAACAGTGTCAGCGACTATGTCCGCTACACCGAGACGCAGGCTGAGCCGACCATTCAGGCGTACTTCAAAAAAGAAATTGATGTAAACCGCTACAACAGCATGGTGGCGGAATACCGTGACCTTGGCGCTGAAATGATGGATGAAATTTCCGCACTGTCTTCTTACATCAACCCTCTGGTTGAGCAGGATCTGGCAAAGTCCGATGAGAATGCCGACGAGATGATGTTGATGACCGGCGCAGTAATGACGTCAGCGCTGTTGATTGCGGCATTGTTTGGCTGGTGGCTGTCTGGCGTTATCGTGAAGCCGCTGGAAACATTGCAGGATGTGATGCGTCGTCTGGCAACCGGTGATCTGAATGTGAGAGCAGAAGACGAAGGCACCAACGAGCTGGCACGTCTTGGCCGCGATACCAACCTGACCATTGAGCAACTGCGCCGTACCGTGAATTCGCTGGTGAGCATCAGTGATGAAGTGGCAGCCGCGTCGACAGAACTGGCGGCAGTAATGACCCAGTCTTCTGTGAATGCGCAGCAAGAGCAGGTGGAAATCGAGCAGGTTGCTTCGGCGGTCAACGAGCTTTCAAGCACAGCAAACAACGTTTCTGACAACGCGGTAAATGCTGACCATGCAGCACGCCAAACCGACGATCTGGCTGCACAAGGCCTGTCTATCTTCGAACAAAGCTCTCAAGCTGCGTTCCAGATGGCTGAGTCAATCGAGAACACGGCGAATGTTGTGACCACCCTGCGTGACCAGTCACAGCGCATCAGTCATGTGGTGGAAGTGATTCGCGGTATCTCTGAGCAAACAAACCTGCTGGCACTGAACGCCGCGATTGAGGCTGCACGTGCAGGCCATTCTGGCCGCGGTTTTGCTGTGGTAGCGGATGAAGTGCGTATGCTGGCGGCGCGTACTGAAGAGTCGACCAAAGAGATCCAGCAGATCATTGAAGAGCTGCAGGTTCAGGCTTCACAGGCCGGTGACAGCATGGGTACCTGTATGGATGTTCTGGCTCGCACCCAGGAGCTGAGTGGACAGGCGAATGACGCCCTGAACGGCATCACTGAGTCTGTCGCGCAAATCACCAATATGAACACCCTGGTGGCGACAGCGGCTGAGCAACAGTCTGCCGTGACGCAGGACATCAACCGTAACATCAACAACATGTCTGACATCATTACTCAGAACGTTACCGGTATCAGCCAGAGTGCACAGGCAAGTCAGGAACTGTCACAACTGGCGGAATCGCAAAAGCACGAATTGTCATTCTTCCGTGTTTAAGCCATTCTGAAGTTTCCCTTTGAGGGGAATACGCCGCAAAAAACCGCAGCAATGCGGTTTTTTTGTGCCTCATTTTTGCCCCGGTGACATTTGAGTTTCATGACGCCAGTCAATGGCAGGTTATTAATTAATCGAATAATTTTCGTGATTGTATTTTTTGTGTAATTTCAATGTTACCGGCCGCATCTAAATGTGTGACCTGTCGCAAACAAGTCAATTTATCTCATGTTAGGGACGTATCTCGAAATGTAGAAGCACTGTTAATCTCTTGGCGCTCTCAATGTGAAGAGAACGTAGAAAAGGAGTGTTCAACGATGAATGCGGAAACAAAAAAGATGTCCCTGACCTCCCGTGTCCTGCTTGGCATGGTGATGGGTATTGTGACCGGATTTGCAATTCGTTTTATGTTTGGCGAAGAGGGTTTCGTCAACGAATACATCGTCAATGGCCTGTTTGATGTTGGCGGCCAGATTTTCGTTGCCAGTTTGAAGATGCTGGTTGTGCCTTTGGTTTTTGTCTCGCTGGTGTGTGGTACCAGTGCACTGAAAGACATTGCAACCCTTGGCCGTTTGGGTGGCAAAACCCTGATGTTCTATCTGGGTACCACGGCGCTGGCGATCACGTTGGCAATGAGCCTTGCTCTGCTGTTTGGTCCGGGTAAAGGCGCTGATCTGTCAGCCGCATCCAGCTTTACCGCCAAAGAAGCGCCATCGCTGGGCGATGTCATTGTCGGTATGTTCCCGACCAACCCTATCAGCTCCATGGCAGAGGGTAATACCCTTCAAATCATCATTTTTGCCCTGCTGTTTGGCATTGCTATCAGTGCTTCCGGTAAGCCGGGTGAGCGCATTGCGGCGTTTTTCCGTGACCTCAACGAAGTGATCCTGAAGCTGGTTGCCCTGTTGATGAACCTGGCACCGTTCGGTGTGTTCTGTTTGATGGCAAAACTGTTCACCTCTCTGGGTCTGTCTGCGATTGTCAGCCTGGCGGAGTACTTCTTCGTGTTGGCGGGCGGCCTTATTCTGCATGCGCTGGTGACTTACACCACCATGCTGAAAGTGTTTAGCGGCCTGAGCCCGGTCACCTTCCTGAAGAAAATGGAAGATGCCATCATGTTTGCGTTTTCGACTGCATCGTCAAACGCGACCATTCCTGTGTCGATGGAAACCACTACCCGCCGCATGGGCGCAGACAACAAGATTGCGTCATTCACTATTCCGCTAGGTGCGACCATTAACATGGACGGCACCGCGATGATGCAAGGTGTTGCTACCGTGTTTATCGCACAGGCGTTTAACGTTGACCTGACCTTGATGGATTACATGACCGTGATCCTGACGGCGACACTGGCCTCTATCGGTACCGCAGGTGTGCCGGGTGTAGGTTTGGTGATGCTGGCAATGGTACTGAACCAAGTAGGTCTGCCACTGGAAGGTATCGCGCTTATCATGGGTGTAGACCGTCTACTGGATATGATCCGCACTGCGGTAAACATCACAGGCGACTGTGCGGTGACCTGTATTGTGGCGAAAAGCGAAGGTGCGTTGGACGAGAAGCGCTTCAACGATATGCACGCGGCTGACGAAGACGAGAAGATCGTGTTCAAACCGTCGATGCAATAAACATCCAAGTATTGAACGACACGCACAAAACGAACGCCGGATAATTCCGGCGTTTTTTGATCTGGAATCGTCGTGCTTCGTATTGAAAACAAAAAACGAACAGGCTTATGTCTCAATACCATACACTCCGCCTTATCCTCGGCGACCAGCTTAATGCCCACCATTCCTGGTACCGGGAAAAAGACGACGGCGTCCTTTACCTTATTGCCGAGCTTCGGCAGGAAACGGACTATGTTACCCATCACATCCAAAAAATCTGCGCCTTCTTTGCTGCTATGGCGCAATTTGCCCGGGCACTCACCAAGGCCGGCCATCAGGTTGAATACCTGACGCTCGACGACACCGCTGCGTTTTCATCGCTGAACGAACTGCTTGATAGCCTGATGACCAAATACGGCATTATCCGCTTTGAGTATCAAATGCCGGATGAATACCGGTTACGGGAGCAACTTTCAGCGTTTTGCCGCTCCCTTGCGATTGCCAGTAATGAGGTGAGCAGTGAGCACTTTTTGGTGCCCGTGGAAACCTTACCGACCCATTTCACAGCCGGTAAGCATCACCTTATGGAGTCGTTTTACCGCAAAATGCGGGTTCAGTTTGATGTGTTGATGGAGGGGGGCAAGCCAGATGGGGGCAAATGGAATTACGATAAGGAAAACCGCGCCAAGCTGACGGCAAAAGATTTGTCTGATATCCCAGAGCCTCTATGCTTCGGCAACGATGTTACCGATGTCCTCGCGCGTTTGGCGCGCCATAAAGTGCAGAGTATAGGGCAAGTGAGTGAGCAGTTACTCTGGCCAGTGACAAGGCGACAGTCGCTGGATCTGCTGAGCTATTTTTGCACAGCCCTGTTGCCTTGCTTTGGCCGCTTTCAGGATGCGATGACAACCCAAAGCCAGCATCGCTGGAGCCTTTACCATTCGCGGCTTTCGTTTGCTATTAACAGCAAAATGCTGCACCCGATGCAGGTGATCAATGCCGCCGTTGATGCCTACCGCGCGCCGGATTCGGGTATTTCGTTGGCGCAGGTCGAAGGGTTTGTCCGCCAGATCCTCGGCTGGAGGGAGTTTGTCCGCGGTCTGTATTGGGCGAACATGCCAGCGTACGAAAGTCTTAATGCACTGAACGCCAGCCGACCTTTGCCTGACTACTTCTGGGACGGCAACACCCGTATGCAATGTATGAAGCAGGCCATCGGACAATCGTTGGAGTTTGCTTATGCGCACCATATCCAGCGTTTGATGGTGACCGGTAACTTCGCACTGCTGACGGGGCTTTCACCGGACGAGGTAGACGCCTGGTATCTCGGTATCTATATCGATGCGTTGCAATGGGTGGAGCTGCCAAATACCCGTGGTATGGCGTTGTTCGCTGACGGAGGGTTGCTGGCTACCAAGCCTTACGCCGCAAGTGGGAACTACATCCAGAAAATGAGCGATTACTGCACTGACTGCCATTACAAGGTCAAAGAGAAAGTCGGGGAGCGCGCCTGTCCATTCAACAGCCTTTACTGGCACTTTATGGAAAAACACCGCGCACGAGTGGCAATCAACCCCAGGGCTGGTGTGGTGTATCGAAATTGGGACAATAAAAGTGAATCAGACCGTAATGCGGTTTTGGAGCAGGCCCGCCATTATCTGGACAAATTGAACGAGTTGTAATCCATCCTGCCGCATTTATTGCCGCCTTTGTTGAAATGTTGTTTTCAGTGATTCTTCTGGTGAATCTCTTTTTTCCTATCTATTTATTCGATATTTTGCATCGTAAAAATTCATCTTTTCAATCGTTTATTTTTGTTTTACCTTGCCGCCGTTAAACGGGATAGTTTTCCGTTGATAAAGTGCTTTTTGGCACTTTTGTGTTCTTTCTAAAGGAAAATGGAGTTGTCGTTGTGAGTGATAAAAGCCACGATGAATTAATGGCGCCGGATGGTGCGGTGAACCCAATTGATACCGATTATCAAGTGGGTCAGGATAACATCGCACTAAACATCGGTCCTTTCGGCCTGGATATTCACAACCGCGTGTTTGTGGTGTCTGGCGGTATGATCGCCCTCTTTGTGTTGATCACCCTCTTATTCAGAAATTCAGTTGGACCTGTGTTCAGCGACCTTCGCAATACCCTGACATCTCAGATGGACTGGTTCTTTATCGGTGCGGGTAACTTTTTTGTCCTCGTCTGTCTTGTGCTGATTTTCAGCCCGCTGGGTCGTGTCCGTCTGGGCGGTACTGAAGCGGAGCCTGATTATACCTATGTCGGTTGGTTCTCAATGCTGTTCGCGGCGGGTATGGGTATCGGCCTGATGTTCTACGGCGTGTCAGAGCCTCTGTCTCACTACGCATCGTCATTTGGCGGTGTGGTGGAAGCCAACGGTGTGCGCACTGACTGGGCACCACTGGGTGGCGCGCTGGGTAACCCTGAAGCAGCAAAAGATCTGGGTATGGCGGCGACCATTTACCACTGGGGTCTGCACCCTTGGGCGGTATATGCGTTGATCGCGCTGTCATTGGCGCTGTTCTCGTTCAACAAAGGTTTGCCGCTGACTATCCGCTCTGTGTTCTACCCGCTGTTTGGTGAGCGCATTTGGGGCTGGCCGGGTCACATCATCGATATCACAGCTGTGGTTGCGACCCTGTTTGGTCTGGCAACCTCGCTGGGCTTCGGTGCTTCCCAGGCGGCAGCAGGTCTGAACTTCCTGTTCGATATTCCGGGTGGCATCACCACGCAGGTGGTTTTGATCATCGGTATTACCGGTCTGGCTCTGGCTTCGGTAGTGGCTGGTCTGGATGCGGGCGTGAAGCGTTTGTCTGAGTTCAACATGGCGATGGCAACCTTGCTGATGGTGTTCGTGATTGCAGTGGGGCCGACCCTGTCTATCTTCAGCAATGTCGTGAGCAACATGGCGGCGTACGTTGAAAACCTGCCAGCGCTGTCAATGCCATTTGGCCGCGAAGATGCCAACTACTCTCAAGGTTGGACGGCGTTCTACTGGGCATGGTGGATGTCCTGGTCGCCATTCGTAGGTATGTTTATCGCGCGTGTTTCCCGTGGCCGTACGGTGCGTGAATTCATCATTTGTGTACTGCTGATCCCAACGTCTGTGTGTGTACTGTGGATGACGGCGTTCGGTACCACAGCCATTGAACAGCTTCAGTCTGGTTACCGTGCAGTTGTAGAGGCAGATCTGCCGCTTCAGCTGTTTAGCATGCTGGAAATGTTGCCGTTCTCAAGCATCACCTCTTTGCTGGGTATTGTTCTGGTCGTGGTGTTCTTCGTGACCTCTTCTGACTCAGGTTCGCTGGTTATCGATACCATTTCTGCCGGCGGTAAAGTGGATGCACCAATTCCACAGCGTGTCTTCTGGTGTTGTTTTGTCGGTCTGGTAGCGATTTCCCTGTTGCTGGGTGGCGGCCTTGGCTCGCTGCAGGCAATGGTGGTTTCAACCGGTCTGCCGTTCTGTATCGTACTGCTGCTGTGTGCATTCTCCCTGGTGAAAGGGTTGATGTCAGAGCCCCGCAAGTAAGTGGCTTATCATCCGGGCGCCAGTCGCCCGGATTTTTTTAGCCAAATCAGCCTTGAAGCTTATCTGAAACACTGACTGAAACAGGATAAGGCGTGGCGCAATTACATAATCTGCTTTCATCATTTGCCGTTAACACTAAAACGTTTACCCCATTAAACCCTTTTCGGGTCACAGTTGGGCAAACTGAAAATGTTTAGAGATCAATGGTTGATTGTGTGGATTGTTAGCCGGTTTGACACAGGTTTCAGTTTGATTTTCGTGTAATTACAGCAGCTAATTCGACTAATTTCTCACTATTGAAGCATTGAACACTAAGGATATGTTAGAGTGTTAGGGTCTACAGACCTACGCTGCAGTGTACGTTTAATATGCTTGATACCCATTCACATTTTTCATGAGGATCTCCACCCTGCATATTCAACGACATTGACTGCGTCACTCGCGAAACGGACTAAGGAGTTTTACTGTGAGCGATAAAAGTCATGAAGAGTTGATGAAGCCGGATGGCGACGTCAACCCAATCAATACCGACTACCAAGTCGGACAGGATAATATTGCGCTGAAAATAGGCCCATTGGGGCTGGATATTCACAACCGGGTATTCTTGATTTCCGGTTTAGCCATTGCGTTATTCGTCTTCATCACCTTGGCGTTTCAAAAAGATGTTGCTCCGGTCTTCGGTGAAATCCGTGGCTGGCTGACATCGAACCTCGACTGGTTTTTCCTCTCTGCCGGCGACATCTTCGTGGTTGTTTGCCTAGTGCTGGTAGTTAGCCCTCTTGGCAAAGTACGCCTGGGCGGCACAGAAGCCAAACCTGATTACACCTACGGCGGCTGGTTTTCCATGCTGTTTGCCGCGGGTATGGGTATTGGCCTGATGTTTTATGGTGTGGCAGAGCCGCTTTCCCATTATGCGTCCTCGTTTGGTGGTACTTCGGTGGAAAATGGCGTGCGGACCGACTGGGCACCGCTGGGTGCCGCTGCCGGTGACGTCGAGGGGGCGAAGAGCCTTGCGATGGCCGCGACCATCTATCACTGGGGTCTCCATCCGTGGGCGATTTACGCAATCCTGGCGCTGGGTCTGGCACTGTTCTCGTTCAACAAAGGTTTGCCACTGACCATGCGCTCTGTGTTCTATCCGCTGTTCGGTGAACGCATCTGGGGTTGGACAGGCCACATCATTGATATCCTTGCCGTGGTTGCTACGCTGTTTGGTCTGGCGACATCGCTTGGCTTTGGTGCTTCGCAGGCGGCAGCCGGTCTGAACTTCCTGTTTGGTGTGCCGCTTGGCACAACCACGGAAATCGTTTTGGTTACCTTGATTACTGCGCTTGCATTGACGTCGGTAGTCGCAGGTCTGGATGCCGGGGTAAAACGCCTTTCAGAGATCAACATGGTACTGGCGATGTTGCTGCTGCTGTTTGTGATCATGATGGGGCCAACCATCGCCATCCTTACCGGCTTTTTTGACAATCTGGTTTCTTACGTTGAATACCTGCCTGCGCTCGCTAATCCGTTTGGCCGCGAAGATGCTAACTTCTCGCAAGGCTGGACAGCATTCTACTGGGCATGGTGGATCTCCTGGTCGCCATTCGTCGGGATGTTTATCGCCCGCGTATCCCGCGGCCGTACTGTGCGTGAATTTATCATCTGTGTACTGCTTATCCCGTCGCTGGCTTGTGTGCTGTGGATGACCGCTTTTGGCGGCACTGCAATCGACCAGTTGGTTAACGATGGCTACACAGCGGTAACAGAAGCGGATTTGCCGGTTCAGTTGTTTACCATGCTGGAAGCGCTGCCGCTGTCGCAGATCACCTCGTTTATCGGGATTATTCTGGTGGTGGTTTTCTTCGTGACCTCGTCAGATTCCGGTTCGCTGGTTATCGATACCATTTCTGCCGGTGGTAAAGTGGATGCACCTGTTCCACAACGCATTTTCTGGTGTACGTTCGAAGGTCTGGTAGCCATCGTGCTGCTGCTGGGTGGTGGTCTTGTCGCCTTGCAGGCAATGGCTGTCTCCACCGGCTTCCCGTTCACCATCGTGTTATTGATTGCCTGTGTGTCGGTTGTGAAAGGGCTGATGTCAGAACCTCGCGGCTAAGACAAGGGCAATATGTTGTCGCAGGGCAGACATGGTGTCTGCCCTGTTTCGTCTGACTGGAGTCGAGCTATCTGGCTCATTGAGATTGAGAAGTAATGGAAGCGGAACAAATCGAAATCGCAGCGTTTCTCAAACAATACGTACCGTTTAATGAATTGCCGGAAGAGGAAGTCGACCGTGTTGCTACACAGGTAGAGATTTCCTATTTCCGTGCCGATACCCAAATCTTTGAACATGGCCAGCCCATTCATGATTTCTGTATTGTGCGAAGCGGTGTGGTTGAGGTGTATCGTCGCAACGGCGAGTTGTTTAACCGGCTGTCTGAAGGGGGCTCTTTCGGTCAGTGGGGATTAATGATGAACCGCCGGGTGCGCTATCCGGTGAGAGCGATTGAGGACAGTCTGGTCTATTTTGTGCCGGACACTGTGTTTGATGATTTGATTGACCGCTTCGATTGTTTCTCTGATTTTATGGAGGTCGGTGATGCCAGCCGTTTACGCCAGGCGGTAGAAAACCACCGCGACAGCAACGACCTGACCACCTCCAAGGTTACCTCTATCATTCTGCGCGATCCTGTCTGGGTAGAGGCTGAGGATTCGGTGCAGCAAGCTGCGGTGAAAATGACCGAAGAAGGGGTATCTTCCCTGCTGGTGATGACTACAGAGCTTGATGAAGATGGTGTCGACCAGGCGCGTCTTGCCGGTATCGTGACCGACCGCGACCTGCGCTCCCGCGTGGTGGCGGAGGGGCTGGCATACGATACGCCAATTGCAGAAATCCTGACCCCGCAACTGATCACGCTTGACCACAATGCTTATGTGTTCGAGGCCATGCTGACCATGCTGCGCAATAACCTCCATCACCTGCCGATCCTGCGAAACCAGAAGCCGGTTGGGGTGGTGGCACTTTCTGACATCGTGCGTTACGAGTCTCAGAGCAGTCTGGTGATTGTCAGCAGTATTTTCCGCCAGCAGTCGGTGGATGATCTGGAAATGTTGTCAAAAGACGTTCCCGCCTGTTTCTCCCGCATGGTGTCGGAAGATGCCAATTCGCACATGATAGGTTCCGCCATGGCGGTGATTGGTCGCAGTTTCAAACAGCGTTTGTTGGAGTTGGGCGAAGAGGAGTTTGGCTCGCCACCTGTCCCATACTGTTTTCTGGCATTGGGATCCATGGCGCGCGATGAGCAGTTGATCGTAACGGATCAGGATAACGCCATGATCCTCGATGACAGGTTCGACCCGAAAGAACACGACGAGTATTTTGCCAATCTGGCCAAGTTTGTCAGCGATGGTCTGGCGCGTTGTGGTTACAGCTACTGTACCGGTAACATCATGGCGACCAATCCGGAGTGGCGTAAAACACGCACCGAATGGGAAGAGACCTTTGCGGATTGGATTGATCACCCCAACCCGAAATCTTTGCTCAACAGCAATATCTTCTTTGATTTGGACGGTGTTTACGGTGCCACTAACTGGGCGGAAACGCTGAAAGCCTTTATTTCCCGCCGTGCCAAGCGGAACAACCGTTTCCTTGCCTGCATGGCAAGAAACGCCCTCAACCGTACGCCACCACTGGGCTTCTTCAAGAATTTCGTGATGGAGCAGGATGGCCGTCACCGCAACTCCATTAACCTGAAACGCCGCGGCACGGCGCCGTTGGCCGACCTTATCCGCGTCCACGCGCTGGCAGTGGGCTCGCGTTCCCAGAACTCCTTTGAGCGTCTCGATGACATCATCGAAGCCGGTATTTTGCCGAAAGGGCGGGGTGAGGATATCCGCGATGCGATGGAGTTTATTTCCATGGTGCGTATCCGCCACCAGGCATTTGACGTGGCGGAGAACATTGAGCCGGATAACAACATCGAACCGGAAAAACTGTCTGACTTTGAGCGACGCAACCTGAAAGATGCTTTCCAGTTGCTGAGCAACGCCCAGAAGTTCCTTAAGTACCGCTACCAGCCAAACCGCAGCAACTGAGGAAAGCCATGTTAATTCTGAGGCCCAATAAGGGCATGCCCCATATGCAGGCGGGGCCGGACTGGATGACCTTGCACAAGCGCTTGAAGCAAAAAGCCAAAGTTCCCTTGCTCAAACGCTTTTATGACGCGGGCATCGTGGCGGCGGAAACGCCACTGTCTGAGGTGCAGTTTGTGGCGCTGGATTTGGAGACCACAGGGTTGGATCCGGCGAAAAACGAAATCGTCAGTATCGGACTGGTGCCATTTACCCTTTCCCGTATTTACTGCCGCGAAGCTAAACACTGGATTGTAAAACCGAGAAAGCCGCTGGATGATGAATCTGTGGTTTTCCATGGCATCACCCACTCTGATGTGAGTGACGCGCCGGATTTGAAGCGCGTCCTTGAAGAGGTGCTGGCCTCTCTGGAAGGCAAGATTGTGGTGGTGCATTACCGCCGCATTGAACGCGATTTTATCGACGCGGCAATCAAAAACCGTCTGGGGGAGGGGCTCTTGTTTCCGGTCATCGACACGCTGGAAATTGAATCCTGGTTTTACCGTAAACCCAGCCAGAAATTTTGGTCACGGGTGTTGCGAAAACCGCTGACTTCAATACGCCTTGCTGATAGCCGTCGTCGTTATAATCTTCCATTTTATCAAGGCCATAATGCCCTAACGGATGCCATAGCAACGGCAGAACTTCTGCAGGCGCAAGTTGCCCACCGCTTTGGCCCGGACTATCCGGTGAAATCCTTCTGGCGCTGATCTGCAGTCATTGTTTAACCATCGGCCCGAGTTCACGTTTTTGGCAATCAAAACCGTTGTAATCGGGCCGTTTCACGGTTCGTTATACTCACTGTGTTAAAGTCAAAGTATCTCCCTTGTGGATGAGCCGGTATCTGTTTTTGGCGTTCCCAACCCGATAGATACATAAATTCGCTGCCGATAAAGGATGGCAAGATGATTGAAGAGAACAAGGTCGTCAGAATTGACTACACAGTGAAAGATCAGGAAGGACAACTGATTGACTCCTCGGAAGGCAAAGAGCCACTGGCTTATTTGCACGGCGCGGGCAACATCATTCCGGGTTTGGAAAGTGCACTGGCAGGCCGCGCAGAAGGCGAAGCGTTTGAAGTGGTTATCCAGCCGGATGACGCTTATGGCCAGCGCAACGATGCACTGATCCAGGTAGTAGAACGTGGTGTATTCCAGGGCGTTGACCAGATTGATGTCGGCATGGTGTTCAATGCACAGGGCCCTGAAGGTAACATCCAGGTGACGATCATCGCGATTGAAGGCGACGAAGTGACTATCGATGGCAACCACCCGCTGGCGGGCGTTGTGCTGAACTTTGAAGGTGTGATCCGCGAAGTCCGCGATGCGACCGAAGAAGAGATTGCTCACGGTCACGTACACTAAGTCAGAGTCACTCGATAAAAAGCGAGCAGGTAATGCTCGCTTTTTTGTGCCTGTTTACCTGCCTGTGTGCAAGGGTTACCGGCGTATCAACAGAAAATCGAAAAGGTGGGCATCATCGAAATGGCGCTCCCCGACAAACGCGATAGCATGTTTGCCGTGCTGTCGCATTGCGCCCGGTGAACGCACGCCAAACGGCCAGAGAAACCAACGCTCCCCGCGAACACTCTCGGGCAAAATACCTTCCCTGTCATACGGGCTTTGAAAAGTCTGTCCAACTGTTGGCAATGCCAGAGTTGATTTAAGCGGCAATCCGGCCAAAGCCACGTCTGGCGAGGTGTTACCCGTCACACTGACTCCCTGGATCATATGCTCTCCACTGGTCAGGCTGACGGTTAATCGCGGGGAGGGCTGCGGCAAAAGCAGGGTTTGTTCTATTGGCTTTTCGCCATCAAGGTGGCGAAATCCAATCGTATCGCTAAGTAAATACACCATGTGGTAGCAGCCGCACTGATGGATAGAATCCAAAATCAGCGGTTGTCCGCTTTCATCCAGCGTTATACGTACGTTCACTGCATCAAACCTGCCGGCGTAAGGGTCGAAAACGCTGGCCGCGGGACGGCCGGGAAACCAGAGCACATAGTTAAGCTGTGGCAGGACGTTTCCGTCAAAGCGCGTGTAACTCAGGTGTTTGTAAAGCGCGGGCTTAAAGGTGTTGATATACGGCTTGTCGCCGCGGCCAAGTTCAAGCGCGCCGGGTAAATCGTCCCGCGTGAGCGTTTCCACTTTGAATATCGGCGAGTAGTGGTTCAGTAGACGAACCTCATCGTCCTCATTAATAAGTGGCCAGCCGGTCGGGGATTGTTGCCGCGCCGCCGACAGCATTCCTGCGATTTCTGCCTGAACCAACCTCGATGCGGGCTCACCGTAGCTTACCGGTGACTCCAGCACCCGGCGGAAACTCTCCTTTATCCGCACTTGCTCGGCTTCAATTCTTCCCTCGGCGACAAGGCTTGCGACTGGATACACCCCGACCACACGTTTCCAGTGTTGGTAAGCCGTTGGCACCCTTGGTGGCTGCTCTTGAACTATCTGCCAGAAAGCAGCGTTGTTAAGGCTCTTTGCGGTGAGTGCTTGCTGGCATTGGGTGAGATTGACTGCCCCGGCTGGTTTGGGTGTAAGTTTCAGGGCGATTTCCAGCTGTTCCTTTCCCAGTCTGCTGACATAGTCCAGCCATTGTTTTTTGGCTGCAGCACCGGACAGGGTGTCTGTCATTGAGGTGCTGAAGCGGTCAAAAGCGAGATACGGGAATCGGCCATCAAAATGATAGGGAAGGGCATACCCGCGGCTTGCCTCAACAGATCGGTAATACTCAGATAATTCGCTGACGCATTGTGCTTCATCATCCGGGAATAGATTGGATTTTGGGGCAGAGGCGCAGCCGGAAATCAGCGCCACTAAAATCAGGAACATTAACCGAAGTCTCAACATGTAGGCTCATCTGTGAAGTAAGGTAGGGCTCTTTTTCGGCGTGAATAACCGCGCCGGAAAACCATTCTTTTCGACAGTGTCGGTAGTAGGGAAAGAAAATGAAAACCGAAAAACAAAAAATGCTAAGTGGAGAGCTATACCGCGCCAGCGACAGTGAGCTGGTGGCGGATAAAAAACGAAGCCGTGAAGCCGCCCGACGCTTTAACCAAAGCCTGCCAGAAACAGAAGAGTGGAAAACGGCGCTGCGGGATTTGCTGCCAAATGCGCACGATTCTTTGTATGTTGAGCCGCCTTTTTACTGCGACTACGGTCTGCACGTGACTATCGGCGAAAATGTCTTTATGAACTTCAACTGCACCATTTTGGATGTCGCGCCGGTGACGATTGGCAACCGTGTGATGATGGCCAATAACGTGCAATTGCTGACAGCGACCCATCCTTTGGATGTCCAGCGCCGTGTCTTCGATTTGGTGGAGTACGGTCTGCCTATCACCATTGGCGATAATGTCTGGCTGGGTGGCAGTGTGATTGTGCTGCCTGGGGTGACCGTGGGCAAAAACAGCATTGTCGGCGCGGGCAGTGTGGTTACCAAAGATGTGCCGGACAACGTGATTGTGGCGGGTAATCCGGCGCGTATCCTTAGAGAGCTGACGGCAGAAGAAGTGGCTGAGCGCCAGGACTAGGTCAGCGCTTCAAGCTCTGTCAGTACGTCGATGGCGTACTGGTTGGTGCTGCCGCAAATATCCCGGTCAGCCTTAAACTGACTGCATACGGCAGGACGTCCAGGCTGGCCGAAAATCTTACAAAGATTCTCATCATTCAACTGAATACAGCGAACCCCGGCCGGTTTGCCATTTGGCATGCCCGGAATAGGTGAAGAGATGCTAGGGGCAATACAACATGCACCGCAGCCTAAACGACAGCTCATGGTCGGTTCGTTCATCTCATTACCTCAGGTTTATCGCGTTATAATCCAATCGTGGGCGCGCACAGTATCACTCGGTAGCAGTAAACGCAAAACCTCGGCATAACCTGGCGCTAAGTGACTGATAATGTGTGTTCAAGGGAGCCAATTTGGGATAACCCTTGCAGTTTCTGCATCGGGTGGTATAACGGGCGCCTTTAACGGTAACAACAGCAGGTACGGGTAGTATGACAACGCCTTTCTGGGAACAAAAATCACTGACTGAAATGACTGACGCAGAGTGGGAATCGCTGTGCGACGGTTGCGGTAAGTGCTGTCTTCACAAACTGATCGACGAAGACACCGAGGAGTTGTACTACACCAATATCGCCTGCAGCCTGCTGGATGACAAAACCTGCTCGTGCAAAGACTACGCGAACCGCTTCAGCTATGACGAAGAGTGCCTGAAGCTGACCCGCGACAAGATTGACGAGTTCTACTGGCTGCCCGATACCTGCTCTTACCGACTGCTTGCAGAAGGTAAACCGTTGCCAGCGTGGCATCCGTTGATCACAGGTTCGAAAGAGGCCATGCACGCAGCGGATGAATCTGTGCGTGAGAAAGTGGTTTACGAGATCGATGTTATCGACTGGGAAGACCACATCCTGAACCATCCGAACCGCCGGGGCTGATAACATGAAGCTGGTTCTTGGTCCTATGGAGGGCGTACTGGATGCGCTGATGCGCCAGATGCTCACCGAAATCAACAGTTACGATCTCTGTGTGACCGAATTTGTACGCATTGTCGATAGCCTGCTTCCTCCTCGTGTTTACCACAGAATGTGTCCGGAGCTTCTGGCCGGTGGTAAAACGGCATCGGGAACGCCGGTGCGCGTTCAGTTGCTTGGACAATCCCCGCAATACATGGCGGAAAACGCCGCGCAGGTGATTGAGCTTGGCTCTGCCGGTGTCGACATCAACTTTGGCTGCCCCTCTAAAATGGTGAATGGCAGCAATGGTGGTGCGGCGCTGCTGAAGAACCCGGAACTCATCTATCAAGTGGTGAAGTCAGTCCGTGACGCGGTACCTGACAATGCCATTGTCAGTGCAAAAGTTCGTCTGGGCTTTGACGATGTGTCACCTTACCGTGAAATTGTCGATGCGGTGCAATCAGCAGGTGCAAATGAAATTGTGGTGCACGGCCGGAGCAAGGCAGATGCCTACAAGCCGGGAACCGTACGTTGGGATTTGATTGGCGATATCGCCAACCGACTCTCCATTCCTGTCACTGCCAACGGTGATATCTGGGGACAGGAAGATGCTATCCGCTGCCAGGAAGTGACGAACTGCGACACATTGATGGTCTGTCGCGGCGCGCTCAATATCCCGAACCTTGGTGCACACATCAAAACCGGTCAGGCGCCAATGACATGGCATGAAGTGTTGATCCTACTTGTCCGCTACTCTGAATTTGAAATTCGTGGTGACAAAGGGCTGTATTACGCCAACCGTGTGAAACAGTGGTTCCGCTATCTCAAAGACCAGTACCCGGAAGCGCATCCTGTGTTTATGGAATTGCGCCAACACAATGATAAGTTCAAGGTACTTGCTGTGATTGTCGATGCGCTGAACGCGCTGGAAAAGAAAGCTGTCTGTGAAAGCGCGTGTTGAACGCGCTTTTTTTATTGCCTCAATCCCGCTTAATTTCGCGATATTCACCATCAGGTACTTAAAAACGATTGAGTGCCCGACCCGGTAACACGCGATAATCGACCCGCCCAGGCCACTGGGATTCGGACAATGTTGCAACCATCGCCCGGGCGACGCGCACCGCTTCCACCGGTTCAAAATCTGCCAGTGGTCCGCTAAGGAAAGGGGAAAGCATGGGCATGATACGTTGCAGCCGCTGTTCATCACTTCTTGGCTGACTGCGATCGCCCAGCAGGGGGCCGGGACGTGCAACCAACAAGCGTTCGAAACCCATTTCGCCGAGTGCCTGTTCCATCTTTCCTTTGCAGCGCAGGTAGTGGGATGGCGACCAGGGGTGACTGAGCATGCTGGATACCACAGCAAGGTGTTTAACCCCGACGACAGCCATCATCCGCGCGACTTTGACAACCAGATGATAGTCCACCGCTTCGAGCGCTTTACGTGAGCCTGCATCTTTGCGCGTCGTGCCAAGGGCAATATAGCCTTGAAGCGGCACAGGCCATTGTGGTTGCCAGTGGGTTACTGACAGGTCGCTACTTTGGTGAACGATGATCTTCTCAGAAACGATCTGGATGGGTCTGCGTGTGACCACATGGATATGGGAGACATCCGGGTCTCCTAGCAGTTGGTGCAAAAGCTCATCACCAACCAGGCCGGTTGCGCCGGCGATTATGACACTGCGAGACGAAGACACAGCGATACTTCCTCTGTATTCAGATGCGCGCTAGCCTATCATGAGATCAACGAATTTCTTCACAATCTAATGTGATTTCTTGGATTTATCACGTAATTGCTAAGTAAGACTGGCAAGCCTCTGTGACGCCAAATTACTGGCGGACGGTTGTCTCTGTCCAGATTCTGTATATGATCGTTTCCTTTTACAAAATGAGAGCCGAGATGACCTCTTTAATTGAATTGCACAGCGATTGGGAAGGCATGCCTGCCGCGTTTATTGAAGGTGCCTTGCTGGCTGCAAATTTGTCTCCGGCCCCTCTGGACCCGGATGTCTGGTTGCCGCTGCTTGTCACAGGCGGTGTGGAAGAAGACAACGTAGAGCCAATTAGCAACGAACAGAAACAAGCAATTATGCTGCGTTTTGAGCAGCAATATGCCGCGTTGATGAAGCATACTTACGTTATGCCTGAGCCGCTGTCTCTGGATGCCGAGCGTAACGATGATCACAAAGCCTTCGCTGAAGGTTTTCTGGCTGTCTGGCCTCACATTGAACCAGCGTGGCGCGAAGTCACTGTGTCTGACGGCAGCCGCCGTATGTTGTCTGCACTGATGACGACCATGCTGTTTTTACACGATGAGCAGGGCACACTGGCGCAGATGGAGGAAGCGGGGCTTTCTTCACTGCCGTCACCGGAGAAGTACTATCAGCAACTGCCTTTGATGATCAATGAAGTGGCTTTGGCGGCGGATGAAGTGCAGCAAGGTTCGGGTGCGCGTGCGGTTAACCCCTACAAATCCGTAGGTCGCAATGACCCGTGCCCTTGCAGAAGCGGTAAAAAGTTCAAGAAGTGCTGTGGCAAGTAATATGACTGACTCCGTAATCCGTGTGGTTGCCGGTGTGTTGAGCGAAGGAGACAAATTCCTCATCACCCAGCGTCACAATGATGAAGGTGGATTGTGGGAGTTTCCCGGCGGCAAAGTGGAAGCCGGAGAAAGCGAACCAGAAGCGCTGATCAGAGAGCTTAGTGAAGAGCTGGGCGTTAATGTGGAGATCGGTGAATTCGCACTGGAGACGCTTCATCACTACCCGACCAAGTCGATTCTGCTCAGAAGTTATTATTGTCGAAAGGTAAGTGGAGATATCCAGCTGAACTGCCACCAGGCCATGGCGTGGGTCACTAAAAACTCGCTCGATGACTATGCCTTCAGCGATGCTGACAAACCCTTGGTGAAACTGCTGCAGAGCTAATAAAAATCCCAGCCTTGGCTGGGATTTTTTATCTTTGGCTAGCGACCTTTAGAAAAGGCTGCGCTGGCGCTTTCCGAAAAATTGAGATAGCACCACAATAGCCAGCACGACAAGCATGGCAGCGAAAATGATCACCAGCCACTGAGGCATGCTCAGGGTCAGGAATTGCCATACAATCTTGCTGCAATCACCGCTGGCTTCAAACATCCATGGCACCCATTTGTTCAGTGGCGCCCAGGAAGGGAATGAAACAAAGATGTCACAGGTTGCGCCAAACAGATCGTTAGGATCAGGGAACTGGTAACCCACGTGCTCGATGGATAGTTTCAGGCCCCAACCAGCTGCAACACCCCAGGCAGCAAAACCTGCCCAGCGGATAAGGCCGTTTTGTGGCGCAATCATTCCAATCAGGCCAGCCCCGACCACACCTATCATTGCCACACGCTCGTAAATACACATGACACAGGGGGCAAGATCCATGACGTGCTGGAAAAACAGTGCACAGGCTTCCAGCGCCAGTGCAGAAAGCATCAACAGGAACCAAGCCGTTCGGCCGCGGGAAATTTCATTGAAGAACGTGAACATAGTGTACGAATCCGTTGTAAACGACAAAGCCCCACGTGAGTGGGACTTTGAAATTTCAAATAATAATGACTTAAAAGACGTTAGTGTCCGCCGCCAACTGCACCCATGGAGTCCATAGAGTACGAGGTCAACCAGCCAGCGTCATAGAACCACTCGGTCATCGGTACCAGGAACAGCTCAATACCCGCCAGACCAACCAGACCCATCACGATGGTGTATGGCAGAGCCATGTAAACCATTTTGCCATACGACAAGCGCAGCAGCGGTGCCAGTGTCGAGGTCAGCAAGAACAGGAATGCTGCCTGACCGTTAGGCGTTGCCACTGAAGGCAGGTTGGTACCGGTATTGATTGCAACAGCCAGAAGTTCAAACTGTTTGGCATCGATAATACCGTCCATCAGCGCGGCTTTAACTTCATTAATGTACACCGTGCCGACGAACACGTTATCTGACACCATGGAAAGCAATCCGTTCGCAATATAGAACATGGTTAGCTGTGCACTGCCTTCCAATTCCAGTACGGCACTGATCACAGGCGTAAACAGTTGTTGGTCAACGATTACGGCAACTACAGAGAAGAATACCGCCAGCAGGGCTGTAAACGGCAGGGCTTCCTCAAACGCTTTACCAATGTGGTGCTCGTCGATAACGCCGGTAAATGCTGTTGCCAGAATGATAACGCTCAGACCAATCAGACCAACCGCAGCAAGGTGCATAGCAAGGCCAATGATCAGCCAAACTGCGATCAGCGCCTGAACGATCAGTTTCGCCACGTCGTAGTTGGTGCGTTTCGCACGTTCTGCATTATCAAACTCTACCAAAATCTGGCGTACGTTCTCAGGCAGCTTTGTGCCGTAGTCAAACAGGTGGAATTTCTCTACCAGTGCACAGGTCGCCAGGCCACAGATCAGCACTGGCAGGGTAACCGGCAACATACGCAGGATAAACTCGCCAAACTGCCAGCCGGCTTTTTCTGCGATGATCAGGTTCTGTGGTTCACCGACCATGGTCATCACGCCACCCAGTGCGGTACCGACACCCGCATGCATCAGCAGGCTGCGCAGGAATGCGCGGTAGTTTTCCAGGTCGTCACGGCTCAGTTCATCACGAACACCGTCATCAGATGTTGGATCGTGGCTGCCTGAAGGGTCACCACCAGAAGCTACGCGGTGGTAGATAGAGTAGAAGCCAACGGCAACGCTGATAACAACGGCGATAACTGTCAGCGCATCAAGGAACGCGGAAAGGAATGCCGCCGCCGCACAGAAAGCAAGGGAGAGCAGGGTTTTGGATTGGATGCCCAGCAGTATCTTGGTAAAGATGAACAGCAGAAGCTGCTTCATGAAGTAGATGCCGGCAACCATGAAAATCAGCAGCAGCAGTACTTCAAAGTTTGCCACCAGTTCATGTTTAACCGTCGCAGGACTGGTCATACCGATCGCGATGGCTTCTATCGCCAACAAGCCCCCCGGCTGGAGCGGGTAACACTTAAGTGCCATGGCCAAGGTGAAAATAAATTCCACCACCAACACCCAACCAGCGACGAACGGGTCAATAGCAAAAAGGATAGGGTTGATAATTAGAAAAGCGATGATTGCTAGTTTGTACCAGTCAGGTGCTTTACCAAGAAAGTTCTTGATAAAAGCTTTCCTTAGCGTTGTGGTGGGCATGTCTCTTTCTCTGTTTTTAGTAAGCAAGTCGTTTCTGAGGCTTGAAATGAAGATGTAAATGTTCCGTTACAAAGCTGCGGGCTATATTACCAAATGTAGAAATTTGAGCCGTTTTTATGAATCAAAGGCTAAACGTAATGTATCTGGCAAAAACGACCACTGAAATCCAGTGCATAGCTGAACTCGGAGCACACAATACAGCGACTTTCCAAACAGTCAATATTCCAAAGCGTGTTAATTAAATTACTGGAGGATGTTACGAAAAAAACACAATGAATGACATTGGTTAAGAAGTATTCAGTAACATTTGGGCGACAACATTCTATTCTTGAGAAGTCTGTCATACAGTGATGATGATCAAGTATAGCGCGCTGATTTTGCAGAACAGTGTTGTTTTATCAGATGCTTATCCTTGTTTCGAGGCAGAACAACAAATTTGGCCTTAAATTCCTCCAAAATGGTAGTTGCGACCCGGGCCACGGCGCAGTTAAAGCGCTCCCGCATGTTGCAAATTTAGCTATCTGTGAGCTGACCCCGTCAATTCACTGTCAATTGCACGCAAACGATACCAGTGATAGGTTTCTTGGTTGTGATCATAAGTGGTATGATGAGTTATTAATCAAGATAAGAAGCAACTTGGAAACAACATTACATGGTTATTAAGGCGGACAGCCCGGCAACGTTTGCTGAAAAATATATTATCGAGAGCATTTGGAACAACCATTTTCCTCAAGGCTCTATCCTTCCTGCAGAGCGTGAATTGTCGGAATTGATTGGTGTTACACGCACCACTCTTCGTGAAGTGCTACAGCGCCTGGCGCGTGATGGCTGGTTAACGATTCAGCATGGCAAGCCAACTCGTGTCAATGACTACATGAATACTTCAGGCCTCAACATTCTCGATACGCTGGTAACGCTGGAAGGTGAAGACGTACATGGCGTTCTGGAAAACCTGCTTGCGGCGCGCACTGATATCAGCGGCGTTTACATGCGCTATGCAGTAAAGAACGACCAGCAGGCTTGCGCAGCATTGATTGAGAAAGTGATCAGCCGTTGTGAGTCTCTGATGGCGAGCGAAAGCTACGCCAGCTTCGCTGAATCTGTAGAAGAAAAAGATGCCATCCAGCAGGATGTGAAAAAGATCTTTGATACGTTCGGCAAGACAGATCTCGAGACGTGCGAAGCAGTATGTCGCGGTCGTGCATTCAATCACTTTGACTACATGTTGTTCCAGGGTATGGCACAGCTTTCCGGTAACAAAGTGTATGTGTTGACCATGAACGGTATGCGCAAGATCTACTCACGTGTGGGTGGTTACTACTTTATGGATGAGCGTGCACGCCAACTAGCACTGCAGTTTTACCGTGACTTGCTGGATATCGCTATTAATGGCCGTCATCAGGATGTTGCTGAGCGAATCAAACAATATGGCCGTGAGTGTGGTGCATTGTGGTTTGCTAACCGTGAAACCATTGCCAAACTGATGGAGCAGGAAGAGGCATAAACGCCAATCCCGCTATGAATAAAAAAACCGCCGTTGATGGCGGTTTTTTTGTCGCTTTTATCCTGTCAGGTGCCAGGGATTAAGTCTGGATCAAACTGCGGCCTTTTCGGGCAAGTTGAGAGGATCTTACTTTTACCGTCTGGGAGTTCTTCTTCCAATATCACTTCAAAGCCCCAAAGGCGGTGCACATGTTTCAACACCTCTTGGTAGGAGTCACCCAACGGAATACGGTTGTGCGGGACATAGCGCAGTGTCAGCGAACGGTTGCCCCGTAAATCCACATCGTAAACCTGAATATTGGGTTCATGGTTGCTGAGGTTGTACTGAGCGGAAAGACGCTCGCGCAATTGCTGGTAACCTTCCTCATTATGGATACTGGTGATCTCAATAAAGTTCTGGCGGTCATCATCATTGATAGCGAAGAACTTCATATCCCGCATCACTTTGGGGGAGAGGAACTGGCTGATAAAACTCTCATCCTTAAAGTTTTGCATAGCGAAATGCACGGTTTCCAGCCAGTCTTTACCCGCGATGTCGGGGAACCAGTATTTGTCCTCTTCGGTCGGATTTTCACAAATCCGGCGAATGTCCTGGAACATAGCAAAACCCAGTGCATAAGGGTTGATACCACTGTAATAGCGGCTGTTATACGGTGGTTGTGCCACGACATTGGTGTGGCTGTGCAGGAACTCCATGATAAAGCGGTCTGACACCAGACCTTCATCATAGAGATGATTCAGGATGGTGTAGTGCCAGAACGTTGCCCAGCCTTCGTTCATGACCTGTGTCTGTTTCTGCGGATAAAAGTACTGGCTGACTTTACGCACAATACGGACAATTTCACGCTGCCAGGGCTCCAGTAACGGGGCGTGCTTCTCGAAGAAATAGAGGATGTTCTCCTGTGGTTCATCCGGGAAACGTTCAATGGTAGCTTCGCGTATTTTCTCGCTGGTGGGAATTGTACGCCACAGGGCATTCACCTGGGTTTGCAGGTAATCTTCCCGTGCTTTCTGGCGTGCTTTCTCTTCGGCCATGGAGATCTTCTGCGGACGCTTATAGCGATCCACGCCGTAGTTCATCAAGGCATGGCAGGAGTCGAGCAACTTCTCGACCTCATCCACGCCGTACTTTTCTTCACATTCGCTGATATATTTTTTAGAAAACAGCAGGTAATCAATGATAGAGCTGGCGTCTGTCCAGGTTTGGAACAGGTAATTGCCCTTGAAAAAGGAGTTGTGCCCGTAACAGGCATGCGCCATTACCAGCGCCTGCATGGTGATGGTATTTTCTTCCATCAGGTAGGCGATACATGGGTCTGAGTTAATGACGATCTCATAGGCAAGGCCCATGTGCCCGTGCTTGTAACCGCGTTCAGTTTCGATGAACTTTTTACCGAATGACCAGTGGTTGTAGTTGATAGGCATACCAACACTGGAATAGGCATCCATCATCTGCTCTGCGGTGATGATTTCAATCTGGTTCACGTAGGTGTCGAGCTTGTAATGCTCAGCAACACGCTTGATTTCAGTGTGATACTTTTCAAGCAGATCGAACGTCCAGTCTGGACCATCGCTCAGCGTTTTCTTTTTCTTTTTGGCTGCGACTGCCATAAGCGTCCTCCTTGAAATCTGAATCGGAAAAAGAGGTAAGTAAGAGGGTCACCCGACCCTAGCTTACCTGTTTCTTAAACAACTCCCGGAAGACGGGGAAGATATCGTCTGCAGACCGGATATTCTGCATGGCGAAGTTTTCATACCGCTCATCCAACGCTTCATACTCGCGCCACAGGGTCTGATGGGCCCTTCGCGTGATTTCGATATACGCGTAATAGCGCGTCACTGGCAGCAGTTGTTTTTCCAGCAGTTCACGACAGCCTGGAGAATCGTCTGCCCAGTTATCTCCATCTGATGCCTGCGCCGCATAGATGTTCCACTCGGTGGACGGGTAGCGCTCTTTCGCAATGTCGTTCATTAGTCGCAAGGCACTGGAAACAATGGTGCCGCCGGTTTCCTGCGAGTAGAAAAACTCATGCTCATCCACTTCTTTAGCCTGGGTGTGGTGGCGGATAAACACCACTTCCACGTTTTTGTATGTCCGGGTAAGGAACAGATACAACAGGATATAGAAGCGCTTGGCGATATCTTTGGTCGCCTGGTCCATCGAACCGGATACGTCCATCAAACAAAACATGACCGCCTGGCTGCTTGGTTGTGGTCGCCGCTCGTAGTTTTTAAACCTCAGGTCAAAGGTATCGATGAAAGGCACAGCAGCGATTTTCGCTTTCAGTTCATCAATCTCTTCCTGTAGCCTTTTCTCTTCCAATGGCTGCGCGGGCTCTGAGGTTTTCAGTGCTTCAAGCTCAGCTTCGAGTTCACGCAGTTTGCGCCGCTTTCCTGCCGACATGGCGGTGCGTCGTGCCAATGAGTTTTGCAGTGACCGGACAATGGCAATGTTGGCTGGGACACCGGTGGCTTTGAAGCCGGAGCGGTGGGTTTTGTACTCAACCAGTTTTGTCATTTGGTTCTTTTTCAGATTTGGCAGCTCGAGATCTTCAAACAGGAGATCGAGATACTCGTCCTTCGAAATCTGGAAAACAAAATCATCCTGACCTTCGCCGTCCGGGCTGGCTTGACCTTCACCAGCGCCACCTCCCGCGCCACCACCGGGTGGGCGTTCAATGCGATCGCCGGGAATAAACTGGTCGTTGCCAGGGTGAACAGCATCGCGCTGTCCACCTTTGCCTTGACGGAATGTGGGTTCACGAATGTCACGGGAAGGGATAGTGACGCTTTCGCCACTATCCACATCAGTGATGGAGCGCTTGTTTACTGCGTCTGCAATCGACTCTTTGATCTGTCGCTTGTGACGTCGCAAAAAACGCTGACGGTTCACCGTGCTTTTATTTTTCCCGTTGAGCCTTCGATCTATAAAATGCGCCATAAGCCCCCCGTTTACGTTACTTCCAATGCCGGACGGTTACGAAGATTTACGCACACGCAAGTACCATTCTGACAGCAGACGGACCTGTTTGCGGGTATATCCTTTTTCCATCATACGGGCGACAAAGTCGTCGTGTTTCTTCTGCTCTTCGGTCGAGGTCTTCGCATTGAAAGAAATAACCGGGAGCAGCTCTTCGGTGTTAGAGAACATTTTCTTCTCAATAACCGTACGCAGTTTCTCGTAACTGGTCCAAACCGGATTTTTTCCTTCATTGTTAGCGCGGGCACGAAGTACGAAGTTCACGATTTCGTTTCGGAAATCCTTCGGATTGCTGATACCGGCAGGCTTCTCGATTTTTTCCAGTTCACTGTTCAGTGCGGAGCGGTCGAACAGTTGGCCGGTATCGGGATCGCGGTATTCCTGATCCTGAATCCAGAAGTCGGCATAGGTGACGTAGCGGTCGAAGATATTCTGACCGTACTCAGAGTAAGACTCGAGGTAAGCGGTCTGGATTTCCTTGCCGATAAATTCCACGTATTTTGGAATGAGATAACCTTTCAGGTGCTCAAGATACTTCTCGGCCACTTCTTGCGGGAACTGCTCACGCTCGATTTGCTGCTCCAGTACATAGAACAGATGGACCGGGTTGGCGGCCACTTCTGAATGGTCGAAGTTAAACACGCGGGAAAGGATCTTGAACGCGAAGCGGGTAGAAAGACCATTCATGCCTTCGTCTACACCGGCATAGTCGCGGTATTCCTGATACGACTTGGCTTTCGGATCCGTGTCTTTAAGCGTTTCACCGTCGTAAACACGCATTTTAGAGAAAATGCTCGAATTCTCTGGCTCTTTCAAACGGGACAGAACACTGAAGCGCGCGAGGATATCCAAGGTGCTTGGTGAGCAAGGTGCATTGGATAGCTCACTGCTTTGCAGCAGTTTGTCGTAGATTTTGATCTCTTCGGATACGCGAAGACAATAAGGCACTTTGACTATGTAAACACGGTCAAGAAACGCTTCGTTGTTCTTGTTGTTGCGGAATGTCTGCCACTCGGACTCGTTAGAGTGCGCGAGGATCATGCCATCAAACGGCAGGGCAGAGAGGCCTTCAGTACCGTTGTAGTTGCCTTCTTGCGTAGCAGTCAGCAGTGGGTGCAGCACCTTGATAGGCGCTTTGAACATTTCCACAAATTCCATCAGACCCTGGTTCGCTTTACACAGCGCACCGGAGTAGCTGTAGGCGTCCGGATCATCCTGAGCAAAATGCTCAAGCTGACGGATATCGACTTTACCGACCAGGGAGGAAATATCCTGGTTGTTTTCATCACCTGGTTCGGTTTTCGCAATCGCAACCTGATCCAGGATGGATGGACGGACTTTTACCACTTTGAACTTGGTGATATCACCACCAAACTCGTGGAGGCGTTTGGCAATCCAAGGCGACATAATGGTGCGCAGGTAGCGTTGTGGAATGCCGTAGTCCCCTTCAAGCAGTGCACCGTCTTCGTTGACATCGAACAGGCAGAAAGGGTGGTCATTGGTTGGGCTGCGCTCACCGTTGGCAGTCAGCACATAGATAGGCACTTTCTGCATCAGGCTTTTGAGCTTCTCGGCCAGGGATGACTTACCGCCACCAACCGGACCCAGCAAATAAAGGATTTGTTTGCGTTCTTCCAGACCTTGCGCAGCATGTTTGAGGTAGGACACAATCTGTTCGATCGCATCTTCCATGCCGTAAAAATCCTCAAACGTTTTGTAGCGCGAAATGACGCGGTTTGAGAAAAGTCTGCTCAGTCTTGGATCGTGGGCGGTATCGATCATTTCTGGCTCACCGATAGCCATCAACAAACGTTCCGCTGCATTGGCATAGGCGCTGCGATCTTCCCGGCAAAGGTCCAGAAACTCCTGAAGGCTCAGCTCTTCGTCTTTAGCTTCTTCATAGCGCTGACGATAGTGGTCGAAAATACTCATGGTCCTGCCCCCTAAATCGTGCTGTTATCGATATAGAAAGGATATCGGCGCAGTTGCTTTCATATCCTCACTCTATTAAGACTAGTCGCAACTGATCAATTTGCTTGATTGAATTACTTGTTTTTTCGATATTTTTCCCTTTTGTGATAAGGCTTTGTATTCACGCTGTAACTTGGGTTCAGAACGATTGTCACGCCTAACCGCACGCAGGCCAGCAAATTTCGCTTAAAATCCTCGGTGGCATGGCAAATCACACTGTTTGGCGTGAACCAAATTCCTTTCTGTTTGATCACAAAAGAAAAAAGCCGAACCCATGAAGGTTCGGCTTTGTGACTTTTGCAGCGTAGCAAATAATTTTATTCGCAGCTGATGGTCGTCGACAGAGTATGTTTCTCGCCTGGCTGGAGTGTCACGCTGCGGTCATAGACTGCAGATTCTACACACACCATGGTTTGGTAGCCGTCATCCGCCATGTCTGCCATTGAGGCTGCCAGCGCTTCCCAAGGGTTCCATACCACGACTGCGTTGTGTCCCGCGTTGGTCACATTCAGACGGCGTTGACTCGCGGCGTCCTCAACCACGACCGTGTCATCGGCGTGCAGGTAAATGCGGTCAACTTCTTCCGCGAATGTCGCAACGCCAGGGCTTGGCTGACGCACACCCGCGGCGATGAATTCATTACCCAGGTTGGTGACTTTGGTCTGATTGATATCGCCGATGTTCAGGTAAGTGTGCAGCGCACCACCGATTTGCATTGCTTTGTCATCGGTATTGGTGGTGATAAGGCGCACTTGCAGCGTTTCGCCAACTTCGATCTGTACTTCTGCATGGAAAGCATGTGGCCAGATGTTGCGGGTTTCTGCGGAGTCTTCCAGGGTCAGGCTCAGGATCACACCATTCTCATTTTCACGGTGTTCTTTGAGTGTCCAGATAGCATTGCGTGCAAAACCGTGTGACGGCTCTGCAGCTTTGCCAAACCAAGGCCAGCAGACAGGAATGCCACCACGCAGCGCTTTATTGCCGGAGAAATCGGCCTTCTCGCTCATCCAGATAGTGTCTTTCTTTCCCGCAGGCTCAAAGCTCAATACGTGAGCACCAAACAGGGAGACGGCGGCGGTCGCTTTCGGGTGAATAACACGTACTACGCTTAAACCGTCAAGCTGACACACGGTGACACAGTCAGATAAGACAGCAAGAGTTGGAAGCTGTTTTACGTCCATGAGATACCTTTTCATGAAATTCAGATACAAAAAAGGCGGCCAATCAGCCGCCTTTTCGTCACTCATGCCTTAAAGGCAATCCGGAATTGATTACTTAGAGATGTGAGCAATCAGGTCCAGAACTTTGTTTGAGTAACCGATTTCGTTGTCGTACCAAGATACAACTTTAACGAATTTGTCAGTCAGAGCGATACCTGCTTTAGCATCGAATACTGAAGTTTGTTTTTCGCCGATGAAATCTTGAGAAACAACTTCGTCTTCAGTGTAGCCCAGAACGCCTTTCAGAGGACCTTCAGAAGCTGCTTTCATTGCTGCACAGATAGCTTCGTAAGACGCGCCTTCTTTCAGGTTAACAGTCAGGTCAACAACAGAAACGTTAGCAGTTGGTACGCGGAAAGCCATACCAGTCAGTTTGCCGTTCAGTTCTGGAAGAACTACGCCTACTGCTTTAGCTGCGCCAGTTGAAGATGGGATGATGTTCTGAGAAGCACCACGGCCACCGCGCCAGTCTTTCGCAGAAGGACCGTCAACAGTTTTCTGAGTAGCAGTAGTTGCGTGAACAGTAGTCATCAGGCCAGATTCGATACCGAAGTTGTCGTTCAGTACTTTAGCGATTGGCGCCAGACAGTTAGTAGTACAAGAAGCGTTAGAAACGATGTCTTGACCTGCGTATGACTCGTGGTTAACACCCATAACGAACATTGGAGTTGCGTCTTTAGATGGACCAGTCAGAACAACTTTCTTCGCACCTGCAGTGATGTGCTGGCGAGCAGTTTCGTCAGTCAGGAAAATACCAGTTGCTTCAGCAACTACGTCTACGCCTGCTTCGTCCCACTTCAGATCAGTTGGGTTGCGCTCTGCAGTTACACGTACAGTTTTGCCGTTAACGATCAGGTTGCCACCTTCAACTTCAACGGTACCGTTGAAACGGCCGTGAGTTGAGTCGTACTTCAGCATGTACGCCATGTAATCTACGTCGATCAGGTCGTTGATTGCTACAACTTCGATGTCGTTACGCTCAACAGACGCACGGAAAACGAAACGGCCGATACGACCAAAACCGTTAATACCTACTTTGATAGTCATTACGTTGCTCCACAACTTTGATATCTAGTGAAAATGAAACTGGTAGTAAAATTACAGAATCAGTTTCAGCCATGCAAGCAAAAAACCCATCTAAATTGCTTAAAGTCAAAAATTAGTACGGATTATTTTTACAGGTGCCAAACAAATTTTGAACGTGCCACAAAATAGTTGAGTTTAGTCTTTGGTTGGGGGTTGGCTGAAATAAATAGTGTACAGCTGCCGCCAATGCACCCTACGGTAACAAATGAGTATGGTGGCACCACGCTTTGGGGCCCGTGCGAATTGTGAGAATCTGCGGGAGATTCATCCGACGAATTGTCGGATGCCTATGCCGGGATATACTGTTGCATTGTGATGTCGTCGGCGAAGCATTTAATCAATACTGGCATCATGCTGATAAATCGGTAATAAAGTTACCAATGCGTGTTGGCGCGAATAAAAACTCCCGGACTAGAGGATGTATGAGTAACAACGATAAGTGGAAAGCAGAATTATCCGAGTTGGCCTACAACGTTTGCCGGTTGGGGCACACCGAGCCGCCTTACAGTGGCACCTTGTTGCACAATCATAAAAAGGGCAGCTATCACTGTGTGTGTTGTGGTGCCGAGTTATTTGATTCCAAAGCAAAATTTGATTCAGGCTGCGGCTGGCCCAGCTTTGACCTTGCCAATGATGGTGCGGTGAAATACCTCGAAGATACCAGCCACGGGATGGTCAGAACTGAAATTCGCTGCGCCCAGTGTGACAGTCACCTCGGGCATGTTTTCGATGATGGCCCGACCGATACCGGGCAGCGGTATTGTGTGAATTCAGTCTCTATGACATTCACGGAAAATGCAGAATAGCATTATTGAGGCTGTAAAAATGGCGTGCACCGGCACGCCATTTTTCATTGGGGTAGGTGTAAATTCAGCCTGCGCTTTGCAGTGCAGCCAAGGCATTTAACAGGTTGTTATTGAAATCCCCGCTTTCAATTTCTGACGCAATATCCTGGGCGATATCGGCGATCTGTACACGTCGGGCATCAGCCATCGGATACAGTAATTTCAGCTGCGCTTCCTTGGCGATGGGCAGTCCCAATTCACCCCCGACCAGTGCCCACATATAGGCCAGATCCAGATTACCCAGTGCGTGATTTGCGGTTGCCAGTGACTTGACGACATCGGGTATGGTTTTCTCCCGCGTACTGCCAGCGCTGCCATCGTAATAGGAGAGGGCTTTCATCAGCAGGGTGATGGTATGGGCTTTATCTTTGTCGACATAGTAGGTAGCGAGCCCGAGTTGTAGCTCCGGCGTATCGAGATATTCTGTTTCTTCCAGTTTGAGAAACTGTTCAAGGGCTTCATTGTCGCCCTGTGTCCAGCGGTAATAGATGATTGAAGGCTGGTAAGAAGATTTAAGCTCCTGCTCAATGCGTTCAATGGAATCATAGGCGTGGAACAGTGCCTCGGTTCGCAGGGTCTTTTTCTCTTTCAGGGTGGTAGTTTCAATTTGTGCGGCCAGTTCCATGCATTTGGCGTACTTTTTGGTGAGCAGCAGTTCATCGAACTTATTGAGATCTGAGCCTTTTTTTACCACGTCGTAGCGCTTCCAAATCAAATCAGTCCGTTCATGGCGGCATTGGCCGTCGCGCTCATTCAGTTTGTAGCAAATTTGCGGGTAATTTTCACACAGTTGCGCCGTGCTTCGGTTGCTCTCAAAGCATCCGGAAAGGAGCGATACGCTTAAAGCTGCAAATGCGTATTTTGTGGATGTGTTGATCAAGCCGGTCATCATCGTCTCTACCGCTCGCCTCGTCTCTGGGTCATTACAATTGACTTATAACATAAACACTCATTGTCAGTTTATGTTGAATTGCGAAGTTTTGCGTGGGGACACAGAGATAAAAAAGGCCAGCGGAATGCTGGCCTAGTCTGTCGACAAGCAGGTTCAGACAATGTCTGAACCGAGATAATTGATGTGCTCAGCATCTGTCCAGACAGTCACCTGATCGCCGGACAGCGCATCATTGAACACATAGGCTTGCAGGTCTGAAACCTGGGCTGAGGTCAGCCCCATTTGGCTTATCATTTCGGCAGACAGGGTTGCATTTGGTGTTGCTACCGCATCGTACTGCCAGTCGACACCGGTTAGATTGAGTGTGTCATCGCCGCTTCCAAGCCAGGCGACAAAGCCTTGCCAGTCGCTTTGATCGGTTGCATCTGACTGTGCATCAATTTCATGCAGGTTAATGGTAACTTCCTGGGCTTCCGCATTGCCAATCACAGCTTCCACACCTGAAATAACGTTGCCACTGATGCCGGGCGTAGCCTGATAACTGTCACCGGTGAAATCTACTTCTGCCGCGCTGTTGACGCGCAGTACATCAAATCCGGATGAGGCATCGTAAATATTCTGGTTAACCTGGGTGCCATTGCCCAAGGTTTTGATCTGACCCTGAAAATCTTCACTGTCGAATATCAGGGTGTCAGAGCCCAAACTGCCGATGAGGGTATCAATCCCGCCTTGCCCATCAAGGACATTGTCATTGCTGAACCAACCAGCAAACAGATCATCGCCACCCTCACCACCTAGCAGGGTGTTGCTGCCTGCGATACCGTAAAGTGTGTCGTTTCCGCTGCCACCATCCAGATAGTCATTCCCAGCCTGACCACGGAGGATATCGTCGCCGTTACCACCATAGATTTTGTCGTCGCCGGCTCCGCCCCGCAGATCATCGCTATCGTCACCGCCATAGATCTCATCGTTTCCGGCACCGCCAAAGATCAAATCGTTTCCTGAGCCACCGTTGATATAATCATTCCCCTGATCGCCCTGGATTCGGTCGTTTCCCTCATCACCCCAAATCTCATCGTTACCGGCACCGCCGCGAATAGTGTCATCACCAGTCTGCCCGCGGATAAAGTCATCGCCGTTATCCCCGAGTAGGAGATCATTGCCGGTGCCGCCGAGGATATAGTCGTTGCCGTCTCCGCCTTCGACCTTGTCGTTACCATTTTGGCCGTAGAGCTTGTCGTCGCCTGCGCCGCCGTGGAGGTGGTCATCATCATCGCCGCCCCAAGCGGAATCGTTGCCATCCCCCCCTGAAAGGACATCATTGCCGCTTCCGCCAACCAGATAGTCGTTACCACCTTCCCCGAAGAGGGTGTCATCGCCCTCGTAGCCATAAAGGTTATCGTCACCGTGCAGGCTATTGTCACTGTCAATTTGTTCAACCTTGATAGTGACATCAGACGAAGAAATATCTGTATCTACGTTGTTGAGGTCAAAAGGACGCCATTCAAAGCCCTGACGCTCGCTGGCTGGGATGGTGAAAAAGACAAGGCTTGCCCCGCCGGGGATGTTGATATCAATGGCAGAGCCTCGCTCGGCCTGGCTGACGTAATCCACAATAATGTCGCGGCTGAGCACATTGCCGTCAGCATCCAAAATGGCATAGCCGAGACTGAGTTCTTCGGTGGAGGAGAAATTGAAATCTGACAGCAGTGCGGTGACGAAAGTGCCGTCAGTCAGTGTGTAACGACCATCGCTGGAAGGAGCCAGTGTCTGGATTTCTGCCTCGCTTGAATCGCCATAAAGGGTGTCATTGCCTTCATAACCCCGCAATGTGTCGTCGCCCAAAAGACCGTAAATATCATCGTCATCCGCTGTGCCGATCAGGTTATTGCCTGAACTGTCACCTGTGATAGTGCCCATTATCCTGCCTTGTCCAATAAATGCGTTTGCCCCTTCGCAAAAACGAAGGGGTAATAATCCTAGTGATCCGTTCGCTTTGGTTTGTTGTAATTGGGAATAACGTTGAACTGAAACCTGTTTCTGATGGCGAACGTTGCACATAAAGTGGCAAAGCGTGCTTTGGTGTACAAGGTGGTGAGAGTGTTATCAGAATAAAATCAGTATGCTGAAGGCCAATAGTCTTGGTACGCGCGTACGAAAGTGTGAGAAACGTATGGGAGTGTGACACAGGGTTGAACATGCCTTTTGAACCTGCGGCATTTCAATGGAATACTGTCTCCCTGCTTGCCCGAGAACAGCACAAAATAAGGAAGAATGGATAATGGATATTGACCAGTTGTTAGCGTCAGTGACCCCTGAAGTGTACGAGCGTTTGAGTTATGCGGTTGAAACCGGAAAATGGCCGGAAGGCACGCCTTTGACCGCGGAGCAGCGTGATAACGCCATGCAGGTTGTGATGCTTTACCAGTCCCGTTTTAATTCAGAACCCCAGCACATGAGTGTGGCAGCAGGCGGAGAGATAAAACTCAAATCCAAGGCAGAACTGAAACGTGAATTTGCCGCCAATCAGCAGACGATCGTCCAGCAAAACGTAAACAACGACGATTAAGCGATTGGATACACCGGACAGAAAAAAAAGCGGCTTGGCCGCTTTTTCGTATGTTGACAGCTCGTTACAGCAGTTAGATCGTCAGTTCGCCGCGAAGATCTTGCTGCAGTTGGGTGCGAAGCGTATCCATTGGTAAATTCTGGCTCAGCAGGAAATGCAATTTCGCCAGAGCGGCTTCCGGCGTCATGTCAAAACCACTGAGTACGCCAGCTTCTGCCAGTGCACAGCCAGTCGCGTAACCACCCATGTTCACTTTACCTGCCAGACATTGCGTCAGGTTCAGCACAACCACGCCGCGTTCGGTCGCTTCACGCAACAAACCCAGCAACTCCTTGTTCTGAGGGGCATTGCCAACACCAAATGTCAGCAGGATCATCGCATTGACCGGTTGCTTCAGCGCGTTGCGGATCACTTCCGGCGATATCCCTGGGTACATCATGATGATGGCGACAGGCTGTTCAGTAATGGTGTGAACCTTAAAGTCACCTTCAGGTTTTTTAGCGATTTCCGCACCGTGCAACTGGATATGAATACCCGCTTCCAGCAAAGGTGGCAGGTTTGGTGAGGTGAATGCGTTGAAACCGTCCGCATGGGATTTGGTGCTGCGGTTGCCGCGGAGTAACTGGTTGTTGAAGAATAGGGTTACTTCATTTACCGGGTAATTCGCCGCGATATGAAGCGCGTTCAACAGGTTCGCCTGGCCATCTGAGCGCAGTTCAGCCAGTGGGATCTGGGAGCCGGTAACAATCACAGGCTTGTTGAGGTTTTCCAGCATGAACGAGAGCGCAGAAGCCGTGTAGGCCATTGTGTCTGTGCCGTGCAGGATCACAAAGCCATCGTACTTGTCGTAGTTTTCGCGGATGTCGTCTGCGATGCGCTGCCACTCTGCAGGCGTCATGTCGGCTGAGTCGATAAGTGGGCTGTACTCATTGATTGTGAACTCAGGCATTTCCGGGCGATGGAATTCCGGCATATGTTGGAGTTGCTGCTGCATAAAACCTGAAACAGGAATGTAGCCCTGCTCGGATTTCAGCATGCCGATCGTGCCGCCAGTGTAGGCGATGTAAATATGTTTTCTTTCCATCTTCAAAATTTCACTCTTGCCGAGGTAGTGGGCGCATTATACGGAGTGGCACTGCGAAAAAAACCCCGGCATTCGCCGGGGAGTTCTCAGTTTTCGAAATAACTACAATTTGGGCATATTGCATATTGCCCATTCGGGTCATTTAGGTTGTTTAGCTGATTAGCTTCTGCCATGACGCCTTTTGTTAGCGTATTAATCTGTGAAGGCAGTTTCACTACCTGAT
Organism: Enterovibrio paralichthyis; assembly: GCF_019209835.1. Taxonomy (NCBI): domain Bacteria; kingdom Pseudomonadati; phylum Pseudomonadota; class Gammaproteobacteria; order Vibrionales; family Vibrionaceae; genus Enterovibrio; species Enterovibrio paralichthyis. The sequence goes on from NZ_JAHUTS010000004.1 coordinate 96,779, forward strand.
CCAATTCCAGCGCGACTATCGTCTGTGCCATCAGGTCATAAATAAACTGCTCAGCCGGTGAAAGTGGCTCTTCCATCCAGTTGAGTGAGTAGTCGTCAATGTTGGCCAGCTCTGCAGCAACGGCAACCGCATCATCAAAGTCACCCATCTGGTCTACAAGGCCGCGTTTCATTGCGTCGTAGCCTGTCCACACACGGCCCTGGGCAATATTATCAACGTCCTCAATAGAAAGGTCTCTCTGGCTTGCAACTAGGGAGATAAAGCGCTGGTAGCCATTTTCAATGCCCAGCTGCATGATGTCGCCAATGGACTCTGGCAGGGCGCGTGTTACGCCGACACCTGCAAATGGGGTTGTGCCGATACCATCGCTGTAAACACCGTATTTTGCCAGTGCGTCCTCAAAGGTGGTCAGGATGCCGAAGATACCGATTGAACCGGTGATCGTGGTTGGCTGGGCAAGAATGCGGTTGGCGCTGGTGGAAATCCAGTAACCGCCGGATGCTGCCACGCTCGACATGGAAACGACGACCGGTTTGCCTGCCTCTTTAAGCGCTTCCACTTCATTGCGGATCACTTCTGAGGCAAACGCGCTGCCCCCTGGGCTGTCTACGCGCAACACCACGGCTTTCACTGCGCTGTTCAGGCGCGCTTCACGCAGCAGCGCGGCTGTGGTATCACCGCCAATGGTACCGTCGCTTTCAAAACCGTCGACAATAGCGCCGCTGGCAACAACAACAGCAATCTGTTCAGCTTTCGGCAAAGAGAAGTCCAGCGGCGCGTAATCATAGATGCTGACGTAGTTAAAACTGTCCTCACCGTCACTGCCATAAATGCCAGAGAGTCTGCTGCGGATTTGCTGGCGGGTCAGCAGTTCGTCCACCAAGCCCATGGATTGTGAGAGTTTGGCAAAGTCACCATTGACCGCTTTAAGGTTTTCCAGAAGTGTCTCTGTGCTTGGGGAGAGCGTTTCAACCGGAATATTACGGTTGCTGGCTACATCATCAACATACGCGCCCCACAGTTGGTTCAGCCAGACCGCGCTGGCTTCTTTCGCCTGTTCTGACATACCGGTGCGGGTGTAAGGCTCCACAAAGGATTTGTAGGTACCGACGCGGAAAACATGGGTAGTGATATCCAGTTTTTCCAGCAAATCTTTGAAATAGAGGTTGTAGGTACCATAGCCACGCAGCAGCACAGCACCGTCTGGTGCCATCAGGATCTCATCGGCGTAGCTCGCCAGATAGTACTGGCTTTGGTTGTAATGACCGCCAATCGCCACCACTTTTTTGCCCGTCGCTTTGAATTCATTGATGGCTTTCGCGATATAACGCAGCTTGGTAAGGCTGGTTTCTGACATGTCAGACAGGCTCAGCACCATCCCGTTGATGCTGTTATCTTTTGCTGCAGCACGGATTTGATCGACGATGTCGAACAGCACGTTTTCCATTTCCACCTGCTGGCCGAACAGATTACGTGTCGCCAAATCATAAGGGTGCATGCGGCGCTGTTTTTCAACAATTGGGCCTGCAATGTCTACCAACAGGGCGCGTTGCGGCTGTTGTTTTGGAACCGCAGGGGCTTCATGTTCCATGGTAAAGGCGAAATACAGTCCGACCAGTATCGCAATGAACAAAAGGTTCAGCACTAACTGACGGGCAAAACTCAATCCCTTCCAGCACCATTTGATGATGGTGCCAAAAAACTTCAAAAGCGTTTTCATTTGGTTATCCAGCTTCTTTTCCTGATGCTAATCGTAACGAATCCACTCCAAATAGAATAGAGGTGATTCATGTTGTAAAAATGTAAACGAACGTTTGAAACTTTGGTTGTTGATGATTATTCTGGTCAGACCAGAAATAACAATAACCATGGATGCGTATCATGACTTTGCCGTACCCTCACTTACTTGCGCCGCTGGATTTAGGCTTTACCCAACTGAAAAACCGGGTGTTGATGGGATCAATGCACACGGGTCTTGAAGAATCCAACGATGGCTTTAAAAAATTGGCAGCTTTCTATGCCGAACGCGCCAAAGGCGGGGTAGGGCTGATAGTGACCGGAGGCTTCTCGCCAAACTTCCGTGGTCGTCTCCATCCACTCAGTGCACAGTTCAGCAGTGGCCGCGCAGCAAGGGCACACAGGACTATAACCGACGCCGTGCACGAACATGGCGGGAAAATCGCTCTGCAGCTTTTGCATGCTGGCCGTTATGCCATGCATCCTTTCGCATTGAGTGCTTCCCATATCCGTGCCCCGATTTCCAAATTTACACCGTTTGAGATGAGCGAGCGCCAGATCCTGAAAACGATCAAGGATTTTGCCAAAAGTGCCGAGCTGGCCCGAGAAGCTGGCTACGATGGCGTGGAGATCATGGGTTCTGAAGGCTACCTGATCAACCAGTTTATCTGTGCGCGCTCCAATACCCGTTATGACCGGTGGGGCGGCAGTTATGAAAACCGCATCCGTTTTCCCCTTGAAATTGTTAAAGCTGTGCGCGATCGCGTCGGCACTGATTTCATCATCATTTTCCGCCTCTCTATGCTCGATCTGGTGGAGCAGGGCAGCACCCACGATGAAGTGGTTGAGCTTGCCAAGGCGCTGGAAAAGGCGGGCGTAACCATTATCAACACCGGCATTGGCTGGCATGAAGCGCGTGTGCCTACGATTGCAACCCAGGTGCCACGTGCCGCTTTTGCATGGGTGACAGAGCGCCTTAAAGGCGAAGTTTCTATCCCGCTTGTCACCTGTAACCGTATCAACACGCCACAAGTCGCTGAAGATATTCTGGCGTCCGGACAGGCGGATATGGTTTCCATGGCGCGACCTTTCCTTGCAGATGCAGATTTTGTGAACAAGGCAGAGCAGGATAAAGCCGACGACATCAATACCTGTATCGCTTGCAATCAGGCCTGCCTTGACCATGTGTTTAAAGGCAAAAGGGCGAGTTGTCTGGTCAACCCGCAAGCCTGTTATGAAACCGAACTGGTTATTGCGCCTGCTACGGCCAAGCGTAAGGTCGCCGTTATCGGTGGCGGCATGGCAGGTATGTCATTTGCGGTAACCGCGGCGAAGCGCGGCTTTGAGGTGGTGTTGTTTGAAAAATCTGGTGCCCTTGGCGGCCAGTTTAATCTGGCCATGCAAATTCCCGGCAAGGAAGAGTTTAAAGAGACCATCCGCTACTACACCCGTCAAGTAGCTCACGCCCACATAGAAGTCAGGTTAAATACTGAAGCAGATTCAGACACCTTGCGTGATTTTGATGAAGTGGTTATCGCAACCGGCGTGAAGCCGCGTTTTCCGGCCATTCAGGGAGTAGATCATCCTAAAGTGATTGATTACCAGACCTTTATCCGAGAGCAACCTGAACTTGGTGGGCGTGTCGCAATCATAGGTGCCGGTGGCATTGGCATTGATGTCGCGACCATGATCACTGAGCCTGAAAACCAGACGCTGACAGACTGGCTTCAGGATTGGGGAATCGACCCTACCCTGAGTTATGAAGGCGGCTTGCTGCCCCACGAACACTATGTCGCTCAGCGTCAGGTTTGGCTGTTACAGCGTAAGGATGGCCGTGTCGGCAAGGGGCCGGGTAAAACGACCGGATGGATCCACCGCAAAACGTTGGAAAAACGAGGTGTTGAATTGCTGGGAGGCGTCAGTTACGAAAAAATAGACGATGCAGGGCTGCACATTACGCTTGAAGGCCAGCATCATATTTTGCCTGCTGACCAGATCATTCTTTGTGCGGGTCAGGAATCCGTCAACGACCTCAAAGCCGAGTTGGAAGAAAAGGGCATCAAGGCCCACCTTATCGGCGGCGCTGAGCATGCAGGTGAACTGGATGCCAAACGTGCTATCCGCCAAGGGGTTGAACTGGCGATCAGGCTTTAGTTTTGAACCTATTACCACAAAACCTGCAGGAGTATAGCTGACAGGTTTTGTGGTATGTTGGCTGCAACTGATTGTTCAAATACTTGGAAACACCATGGACGCACTACAATTACTGACTCAACGCCGTTCCATCCCAAAACTGTTAGCACCGGCTCCGCAAGGTGATGCACTGGAAAACATGATTGCCGCGGGTCTTCGCGCGCCGGATCATGGTGCCCTGACACCTTGGGAGTTTGTGGTAGCGACCGGAGAAGGCCTCGACAAGCTTTCTGCGATTCTGAAGCGTGCTGCCGAGGCAGATGACGAGGAAGCCGCTGTGATTGAAAAGGCGGCAAACGCGCCATACCGCGCTCCTATGGTCATTACTGTTATCGCCCGCACTAAACAACATGACAAAGTCCCATTGATTGAACAGCACATTTCAGCCGGTTGCGCCGCACAGGCAATGCAAATGGCCGCTGTCGCACAGGGCTTTCAGGGCTTTTGGCGTACCGGGAAATGGGCGTATCACCCTGTAGTCCGTGAATCTTTCGGTGTCACGGGTGATGATGAAATCGTAGGCTTTTTGTATGTCGGCACACCGGATTGCACGGCGGCGGGTGTACCTAAACGTGATACCGCGAAATACGTTTCCTATCTCTGATTAAGTGCTGGATGAATATCCAGTTGTTTGTTGTTAACTTGTCAGAAATTCGATAGATTGTCGGCAACTGAATCATTCGTTGGTTTTCCATGGCCCGGCTATTTATCGCAGAAAAACCGAGCCTTGGTCGCGCAATAGCCACTGCGCTGCCAAGGCCACACAAAAATCATGATGGTTACATCGAAACTGCCAGCGGCGATGTTGTCACTTGGTGTATAGGTCACTTGCTTGAACAAGCAGAACCTGATGCCTATGACGAGAAATATAAAACCTGGCGGCTGGATGATCTGCCTATTCTCCCCGAACAGTGGATCCTCAAACCCCGTAAAACGGCGGCCAAACAACTGGGCACAGTCAAAAAGCTGCTGCGCCAGTACGATGATATCGTTCATGCCGGTGACCCTGACAGGGAAGGGCAATTGCTGGTGGATGAAGTGTTTAGCCACGCCAAATTGCCTGACGCAAAGAAAAAGCGTATTCAACGTCTTTTAATCAATGACCTTAATACCTCAGCAGTGAAAAAGGCGCTTTCAGCGCTTCGTAGCAATCAGGAATTTGTGCCGCTATCCGTTTCCGCACTGGCACGATCACGCGCTGACTGGCTCTATGGCATGAATATGTCGCGCGCTTATACCTTACTGGGTAAACAGGCGGGCTATCAGGGCGTATTGTCTGTTGGGCGGGTGCAGACACCGGTATTGGGACTGGTGGTCAGGCGTGACCGCGAGATTGAAGCCTTTGTGCCGAAACCTTTCTATCAGCTTGATGCTGTGATCCCTTATCAGGGCAGCGACATTCTGGCGCGATGGCAGCCCAGTGAGGCCTGCCAACCTTGGCAGGATGAAGAAGGACGGGTTCTGGCAAGAAACCTTGTCGAGAATGTTGCGCGCCGCATTGAAGGGCAACCGGCAACCGTGGTTCAGTCTGAGCGCAAGAACAGTAAACAGTCAGCGCCTCTGCCTTACAGCCTTTCGGCGCTGCAAATCGATGCGGCAAAACGCTTCAACTTGAGTGCCGCAGACGTATTAGCCTGTTGTCAGTCCCTTTACGAAAAGCACAAGGTCATCACTTATCCCCGCTCTGATTGTCGCTACCTGCCGAAAGATCACTTCAAAGAGGCGCAGAGTGTTACTGCTGCGGTGTCAAAAACATCGGATGCTTTGGCTGGGGCAGTAAAGAATGCGAACCTGTCGCTTAAATCGAAAGCCTGGAACGACAGCAAGGTTGAAGCACACCATGCCATCATCCCTACCTCGAAGAGCAGCAGCGCACTGTCCGGTCGTGAGAAAGATGTTTACGAACTGATCGCCCGCCAGTACCTGATGCAGTTTTATCCGGCGGCTGAGTACGCCGAAGCCAAGCTGGACTTTGATATAGCCGGTGGGCATTTTGTTGCAAAAGGGAAGAAGCTGATGACACCGGGGTGGCGTGCACTGCTGCCAAACAATAAAAGCGGTCAGGATGATGAGCTGGAAAGTCTGGTACCGCCACTGGAAAAAGGCACAGTACTGACCTGTACACACGGCGTGATAAAAGACTGCATGACGGAGCCGCCGCGCCACTTCACGGAAGCAACACTGTTGCAGGCGATGACAGGGATCGGCCGCTTTGTGCAGGACGCTTCATTGAAGAAAATCCTCCGTGAAACGGATGGTTTGGGTACAGAGGCGACCCGAGCAGGCATACTTGATCTCTTGTTCAAACGCGGCTTGTTGCAGCGGGAAGGAAAAAGTATCCGCGCTACGGCATCAGGAAAGGGGTTAATCGATGCCTTGCCAGAAAAAGCCACTTATCCGGATATGACGGCGCAGTGGGAGCGCCAACTTCATGATATGGCAGAGAAAAAAGTCGCGTATCAGCCTTTTATGTCCGCCTTGGAATCTGAACTGTCGGCCTTGATGCTGTCGGTAAGGCAAGGGCCAATTCCACAAAGTCTGCGCAATTTGCCCGCTAACCCCGCGACCTTTAAAAAACGCAAAGGCAAGGGGGGTGGCAACGGGCGTCGGCGCTATAAAACGAAAGCCTGATTTTTTCCGGCACTTTTCGCTTCATAAAGGGCAACATCCGCATCAATAAAGAGTCTTTGCTGGGTGTTGCTTTGCTCTGGAATCGTCGTTTTCCCGCCAATACTGACTGTTACAATCGGTGCGACCGGTGAACTGTCGTGAGAAATTTCCAATGCGCGTACCGCTTCCAGCGCCCGGTTGGCGACCTGCAGGGCATTTTCACGATCGCTTCCGGGTAGCAGGAAAACAAATTCTTCTCCGCCAAAACGGGCGAGTAGTGCGCCGGCTCTGCGTTCTACATCACTGAGCGCCTGGGCAACTTTCTGAAGGCAGGTATCGCCCAAAGCATGACCATAGCGGTCGTTGTATTGCTTAAAATGGTCAATATCGACGATCAAGAGAGACAGCGGTGTCTGGAACCGCATAGCCCTACGCCATTCCTCTTCCAGCCTTTCATCCAACATGCGGCGGTTTGGCACCTGGGTAAGGCTGTCTTCCCGCGAAATCTGGTTCAGGCGGCGGTTAGCATCTTCGAGCTGGGCGGTGCGATCTGCCACCCGTTGTTCCAGCGAAAGGTTCAGTGCTTTCAGTTCATCCTGGGCGCGACGCTGGATGAGGTGCTGTGACATGGTCACACCGAGTAATTTAAGTAATTCTGCGTGGTAGCTTTTCAGCGGCGTACCGGTGATAAGGTTGTCACAGGCAATCCACCCAATAGGGTTATCGCCGTCCCACAGTGAAATCGTGGCATTCCAGCCAGTGCCGACTTGTTTACTGTCATGGTAGATCGGCGAGTCATCACTGATGGTAATGTGCTGTTTTTTATCCAGCGTAGATTTGGCATGGAAGTGCTCATGGATTGCGGCGCAATACCAGTGCTCGTTGGTCACTTTTCCGTGGATGTCTGTCCCGTAAGTGCCCCGCATCAGACCATTTTCTGTATTGAGAAGGAAAACACCCATACGGTCGATATCCAGGGCGTGGATACACTCATAAACAGCCGTATGGAGCATGTTGTCGAGCGAATGGGAATGCCAAAGGCGCAGGGAGATTTTGTGCAGGATATGAAGCTGTTCAAGCAACCCTTTTTGCGAGTTCACTTCCTGCTTGAGCTTCTCCTCCGTTTTACGAAGGCGCTGTCTTTCCAGCCCAAGCGCGTGGTGTTGCAAATTGCTGTCCAGGGCGGCGGAAATCAGAAGAGAAAGCATTTCTCCTGCATGAGGTTCAACTTCGAAGGTTTCTGACGAGGAAACGATCAGACTGGCGGTATAAAAATCCCGGGTTTTCAAGGCGAAGGCATGAGTTGCTCTCTGCTCAGAAATGGGGGGATCGTTTTCCTGAATCAAAGCCAGAGCGCGCATCAGCTCTTCATGGGCAAGCGGCGTGGTTGGCATAGAGAGCGAGGCGTCGTTGTTCGCCATGTCTGCAAGTTTTTCCCAGCTAGCCTCTGGGGTTGCCTTGATCAGGAGTTGGCATTGAACATCCGGTAAAGCGTCATTGAACACACGACCCAGCGCCAGACAAAAATCATTAAGACTTTTTTGAGGACAAATAGCTTCGCCTACTTTTAGGCAGAATGCATAACCCAGAGCAAACATGCCCCTAACTCCCTGTATACTGACGGAAAAATGTGATTTTAGTTCTAATGTTTGCGCCAGTATGACAGCAATTTAGGCCTCAAATGTCTAATAATCCTGCATTCTCGACTTACTTCACAAGGGAGTTTGACGGCGTGTGATGCAGGTAATGAGAATGCTCTCAATTTTGTACTTGATTGAAATATCTGTAAAAATTTCTAATTTAATGTTACTTGATGTAAGCAAAGACCACACCAACCAGCGTCATCAGGAACAGGAACCATTTCAGCGTATTTGGGTTGGCTTTGATGGCAAACTTCACGGCCATCCAGGCTCCGCACATTGAGCCTACAGCCAGCAACAGCCCTGGTAGCCACAGTATAAGATCCTGCCAGATGAAAATAGCCAGAGAGACAGCGGTGAACGCGAGTGTACAAACCAGTTTTAACGCATTTCCTCTGACGAGGTCGTAGCGCAGTGTGCCGCAAAGTGCTGCGATAAGTACGAACCCTACGCCAGCCTGAACAAATCCACCATAGAAACCCGCAATGCCAAGACCAAGCCAGGCTGCCGGGGTATTTTTCACCGATTTAGCTGTTTCTGTTGCATCAGGCATGACTGTTTTTGGCCGCACAAGCATTAGGAAAGCCATCAACAGCATGGTGCCAAGAAGTAAGGGCTTGATAATTGATGAAGGGAGCCATGCCGCGGCGAGGGCGCCGATGAGCCCGCCAACAATGTTTGGGATCAGGATAGGAACGAGATCGGAAGTGTCGAGCCGATTGTGGTGCCGAAACCCGGCAATCCCGGAAATACTCTGCATAAATACGCCCACACGGTTTGTCGCATTTGCGACTTCAGCGGGCAAGCCAAGCACAATCAGCGCGGGAATCGTGAGATTTGAGCCACCACCGGCCAATGTGTTAATGATTCCGGCAACAAAGCCCAGCACCACCAAAAGGGCACCAAACGCAAATGAGACATCCATATCGTCTTCCAAGTGTTATTGTTTTAGCCATTCATTAATCAAGTGCGTGACTGATCAAGTCGATATATCAGCAACTGAAGGCAAGAAACTGGATACTAACGAAAGTCTTCGGTATGGGCTAGCGGGAAGGTTCCAGATATGAAAAAGCCCACAGCTTTCGCTGCGGGCTTGAATAGATGGTCGGTCTGACTGGATTTGAACCAGCGACCCCTGACACCCCATGACAGTGCGCTACCAAGCTGCGCTACAGACCGACTCAATGACAATCATGGTACGAACACCTTCCGGGACTGTCAATTGCCTTTCGGTATTAAATCCGCGAATTTCAATCATTTGGCTAAAAATAAGCCACTGCCCGCAAGTGATGCTTAATTATCCTCTGGATAATAAAACCGCTTAAGCTCATGCATCACCTGCATCAGAATCGAAAGCTGGGGCTTTCCTTCTGGTTGGAGTTTGTAGTTGCTATCGTAAACGCGGTAATTGCCAAATTTGTCGACAACGGTCGTTTTATCCGGTTGAACCACTACGATGTCGCGACTGTCTCCAGCCATCACCCATTTTCTTGGCTTTTCAGAAATCTCGAACAGGTTGCGTCCGCTGGTGTAGTTGCTGGCCGGGCTATCCACCGCCAACATTGACTCCATCAAGGTCGGAACAACATCCAAATGCGAGCTGTAGGCGGTAACCGTTTGTGGTTGCTGACTCGGCCAGTGAACAACCATTGGAACCTGCAACTGGTATTTACTGTAGTTGGTGTTGGCTCCCCAACTGTTGGAGCCGGTCTCGTTGAATTCAGTGCCGTGGTTGGATGTGACCACTACGACCGTATTTTCTAACTGGCCATTGGCTTCCAGCGAATCAAACAACTCACCAAGCAGGGTGTCGATATAGTATGCGGCGTTGTTGTAGCTGTTTTTGAGCACCAGTGCGGTATGTTCGCCAACACTGGCCATGTCGTTGTCCAGTGATGGCTGGAATGGGCGCTCGTAATCACCGCCTTGTTCATAGTCGGTGACGCTTTTCAGTTCGAGATAGGCAAACCAAGGCCGACTGTTGTCATCTTCTTTTAGCCATTTTTCCAGATCGTCCGTGGCGATATGATCCGCGACCCAAACTTCGTTGGCTTTGATTTCAGGCGCGTCTTTCAGGTGTTTGCCAAACACGCTCTGGTAGTAAATTGGGTTATCAAAATTGTCTGCACTAAACAAACCGAACCGGTAGTTGCGCTGATCCAGCGTTTCCAGCAGCAGGGGATTCAATGCTTCAGTACGGGCACTGGTGGCATAGCTGCCTGGCAAACCATAAAAGAAGCCAAATATCCCTGCCATGGCGTCATTACTGGAACTGAAGTGGTTTTCAAACTTGATATTGCTATCAGCAAATTTATCAAGATTTGGCATTACCACTGGATCCAGCATATCTGCGCGCAGGCTTTCAACCATGACAACCAGTAGGTTCTGGTTGTGGTTAGTGGCATCTGGCGAAAACGATAATTTTTCCAGCGGGTAACGAATCACGTCGCTTTCTTGCTCGCCCACTTCGTCTTTACGGCGTTGATACTCCTGGCGGTCAAGCAGGCCGTATTTTTCCATAAAGGTTTTCGCTGTCATCGGGTAGGAGACAGGGAAGTTGGAGCGTTGGGCTGTTACCGGGCTGTAGAGGTAGGCATCAGACCAGATATAAATAAGGTGACTGCTGATAAAACAAACGGCGAATACCGTGGCAACAGGCACACCAATGCGTTTGCGCGATAACTTGCGCAGTTTGCGCCAAACCCATTCAGACATAATGAGTTCGAGTAAAAAGATGGCGGGAACCATAATAAACAGGTACTGCCAATGCGCATTCATGTCGCTCTTTTCACCACTGAGCAGCAGCTCCCACACCAGTGGATTCAGGTGAAGGTGGAGCGTTTCGTAGGCATAAATGTCGAGCAGCAACACTGTCATGCTGCCGGTGGCGACAAGCACAGCGTACAACCTCATCAACCGCTGGGAAGGGATGATGAAGGTTGCAGGGAAAATCAGCAGGATATAAACAGCGAAAACCAGAAAACCGAAGTGACCAATCCAGGTCACGATTTGATAGGTTTGTCCGAGCAACGTCTCGGGCCAGCCTGAATAAGCGATATAGCGCGTACCCAGCAGCATAGCCGCGATAATGTTGAAAAAGCTAAACCAATGCCCCCAGCTGATGAGCTGTGACACCTTGTCCTTGTATTTGTTTCCGCTGTCTACCATAGATGGCCAATTCTTCTCTTTATTTTACTGCGCGTAAATTGTCGACGCGGTCTTTTACTCTGTATCGATTGAAGACAGCAGAGCTTGAGCAAATTTTTCCGCAATCACTTTGCGATGTGCGTTTGGCATTGTGTTAATGATATTGGTAGCAATATTGCCTACAACCATCAGAGAAAGATCGTTGGACGCTTTATGCTTTTCAAGAACATTGACCACATCACTCAGGATCTGTTCAACGTTTTTATCTTGATATTTGGAAGTAACAGGCATAGAAACTCTTGTCTTGTGTCAACAGAAGCCGCGTATAATACCCCACACTCTAGTCTGACTAAAAATGTTTTCAATTATGAGCCTCACGCTTTCAAACGTAATTCTTCACCAACTGAAAAAAGAAGGTGAAGACGCGCTGGTTGTTCACCTCCGTGATCAACTGCTAAGTCACTCCCCCTCAACAGAAAATCTTATCAGCGAAATTCATCGTGTATACAACGCTAAGGCCGGTAAAGGCTTCGGACAGTTCGCGCAGGAAAGTGAAGTAGCGGGCTGGTTGAAAGCGTGTCGCAAGCAGGAAATGGATTTTCTTTCATTTTCATCTCAGGCCGCAGAGCGTCTGAGAGCCGAGCTTTCAAAATATCCGTTTGCCGATGAAGGTGTGCTGGTTATCGCTGAGTACCGTTCACTGGCGACCGAGTATCTGTTTGTCGGCCTGCTAGAGTCCAAGTCGAGCATGAAAGTCACGGATGAACTGGATATCAGCAGTACCGACTACCTGGATGTGGCCAAGATGGATATCGCGGCACGTATTGATCTCTCTACCTGGGAGAGCGATGCAGAGTCGAACCGCTACCTCACTTACATCAAAGGCCGTGTGGGCCGTAAAGTGGCAGATTTCTTCCTGGACTTTATGCAGGCTGAAGTTGGTATGGATACCAAACAACAGAATCTGGTGCTGATGCAGGCTGTAGAAGACTATTGTGCGGACTCCCGTCTGGACAAAGAAGAGAAGCAGCAATACCGCAAACAGGTATACGACTACTGCAATGGACAGCTCCAGTCCGGTGAAGAAGTGATCGTGAAAGAGTTGGCCGGTGAACTGCCAGCCAACGACCAGGGTGTCGATTTCTATCAGTTTGCATCAGAACAAGGCTATGAGCTTGAAGAGAGCTTCCCCGCTGATCGCACCTCAATGCGCAAGCTGACCAAGTTTGTAGGCGGCGGTGGCGGCTTGTCGATCAACTTCGACAGCATGTTGCTGGGTGAACGTGTTTTTTACGATCAGGCAACCGATACCCTGACTATCAAGGGGACACCTCCAAACCTCCGCGACCAGCTTACCCGTCGTCTGAACGTTGACGAGTAAGGTTTGAACTTGCCATATGCACCAAACGATAACTTTTGTTTGGTGCGTATGCGCGAGCAGACAAGATTGCAACAGACTGTTTGCAAACCAAGACAAATTGCCTAACTTATAAGAATTAAAATAAAACAAACTCACTTGTCTCATTTTGGGTTCATTGCCTTGTTTTTGGGGTGATAGCTTTTGACTGGCAACCGGTTAATAAGGAACGGTCGTGACATCCATTGCTGCGCTGTTACAGTTAAACAAAAAAGTTCTTTCCGAGAGAAAAACACCATTACAACCCTTGCTGCTGTCGATTGCACTTTGGTCGGGGTTTTTGATCGCGAGTGTTTACTCGTTGATTGCCTATTACGACATGAACCACGCCAAGGTTCATGCCAACTACGTTGTGCAGCTCAACAACGCCGCACAGCAATTGCGCCAGACAGTTTCTGCTTCGATGCTAAACCAGAGCAATCAACTGGTGCCGCTCGAAAAAGAAGTGCAGCACTTTCGCTATCTGTTGCTTCGGACCAAATCCAATACCATCGAAGACAACTGGGAAGATCTCCAGCGCACACTGCTGGATGCTGATGCGTTTGTTGAAGATGTTGATAACCTGCTGGCATCTATCTATGCGGTATCTTCTGTCACCCGCCAGATTAAACAACTGATGGATAAAGAGACGAGCCCAGAGCTTCAACAGCGGTTGCAAGCGGTAAGCAGCTATCTGTTGTTTGAATTGCATGGGTTGAATGACAAGTCCAACCAAACCCGCATCGAGCGTTTTAATGGTTATATCGGCGAGCTTGAGCGCGAAATGTCAGATGTGCCGAATGGCTTAAAACGCACACAGTTATTCAATCTTTACACTGGGCTTGAACGCCTTAACCGCCAGCTTGAAAGTGTTGATGCGGTCACGAATCACAAATTCGTCCGCTCAATGACGCAGCTGCAGAAGTACTGGACTACCCGCGTGCTTCAGTTGCTTGACCAGACTCTGATTGGTTTGGCGATGGCTTTTGCCTGTCTGTTTGGTCTGGTATTTGTCCGGGCAAAAGTAGAACTGCCCGTTTCGGGACAAGTTCATTCTCAAATAGCTGACAGTGTGCCAGAGCAGGTTGCTGCGAATATAAAGCCAGTGTTTGTGCCACCGACAGAGCCTTTATTTGAACCGGGTGTGTTGCAGGAACAACTGGAAAATGATGAAGAAGCGATTGAATCAGTGCTGACAATGTTTGTTGCTGAACACCAAAGCGACGGCAAGGCGTTGCGAAAACACATTGAAGAGAAAGAGGCCGCCCGCGCACGAACGCTGGTTCACAACCTGAAAGGTGTGTCCGGCAATATTGGCGCCTTGGCACTTCAACAGCACTGCACTGAGGCAGATGCGCGTTTACGTGCCGGTGAGCTTATTGATATCAGCGATGTCGATAACTTTGAAAAATTGCTGACACTGACCATTCAGGCTGTACTCAAAGAGATGGAAAAGCCGCACAAGACAACGGCCTCCTGAGGACAAATCGTGTTCGAAAAAGATATTCCCTGGTACAAGACAATGAGCTTCAAGGCCCTGTGGATACTGGGTCTGATGCTGGCAGTTGTGGTCGTAACGATTATCTATGTGCTTGATACCACGGGTGACAGCATGGTGCGGGACAGCGCTAACCAACGTGTGGAAGCACAGGTAGAGACAGTTGCACAACGCCTGGGGCAGCTTTCCAACAGCGTTGGGACTATCGCGCTGTCACTCGCCACATCCCTTTCTTTGGATGACTCGGACAGCGAGATAGAACAAAAACTCGCGACCATGTTCAGTAACCCCAATATCCACGACATCGTTGCCAGTGGTGGCTTCTGGCCTGAGCCTTACATGTACGATTCTGAGCGGGTAAAAGCGTCGGTTTTTATCGCGGTCAATGAAGACAACACTTACCGCCGTATTGATGACTATAACCAGGCGACCGCTTTACCGTATCAATTGTCGGAGTGGTATGTGCCGGTCAAAATGTCGAAAAACCACGTTTACTGGTCGCGCGCCTATACCGATCCCTACACAAATGAGCCCATGGTGACGGCGTCTGTGCCGATGTTTGAGAACAATACCTTTGTCGGCGCCGTGACCATTGACGTGCGGTTGGAAAAACTGCAAGCGTTTCTTGCGCGCAGTGGACAGAAGTTGGGTGGTTACATGCTGATGTTCGATCGCAGCGGTGCCATGATGTCTTTCCCGGACGCCAAGTACTCCGACAACCCGGAAATATCACCGCTACCCAGCGTAAGGGAGATTGCAGATCAGGAGCCCGCCTTTGCGGAGTTGGCTTTGGTGATAAGCCAAGCCAACCAGGGTGAGCGCTTACTCAAACAGAGTAACCAGAACGTGATGGACATGGCGCGTGAAATTGTCGAGTCCTCACCGGAAATCGATCTGGGCTATGCCATCGCGGTTGCTGCGGAAATGCTGCCAGATCACTCGGTATTCCGTGGCACTGAACGTTTGTTTATTCACCGCCTGGAACGCGATCCTGTATTGAACGAGGCGACGTTGGTCTTTGGACGGGCTTTGCCAGAAAGTAACTGGACACTGGTTGGCGCCTTACCTGAGCGCCTGCTGCTGGTGGAAGCGACCAAGCTGAAGAACGATCTCTTCTTTGCGATGGCTCTGGTTGCCATTGTGCTGATGTTTATCACCTACCTGGCCATTCATGTGCAAATTGTTAGGCCAATGGCCAAGGTACGCAGTGCGTTAAGTGAGCAGCGTGGTGATACGCCGTTTTCACCGATTGACTATACCGAGCGCGATGAACTTGGCCTGCTGGTCCGTGAATTCAACCAGTTGAGCACGAATCTGGTAGAAACGCGGGAGCGTGCCATAGAAGCGGCACGAGCCAAACAGCTTTTCCTTGCCAATATCAGCCATGAAATCCGAACGCCGATGAACGGCATTCTGGGGGCGGCCTCACTGCTTCAGGATGAGCCAATGACGCCAAGGCAGGCTGAATACCTGTCCGTGATTTCTCATTCATCCCGTGGCTTGATGTCTCTTATCAATGATCTGCTCGACTTCAGCAAAATGGAGTCAAACCACCTCAAGCTTGAAGAGGCACCGTTCGATTTGGAACAGGTCGGCTGTTATGTACGAGACCTGATGCTGCCAACCATTAAGAACAAGCCACAACTGGCCTTTGAGTTTACCTATGAAGAGCTTTGCCCTCGCCGTTTTGTGGGGGATGCCCACCGCATTGAGCAGATTGTTCTTAACCTTGTCTCTAACGCCCTGAAGTTTACCGAAGTCGGCGTAGTTAGGTTGCGGGTAGAGATGAAAAAGGAAAGCGGCGGTTATACTGGTGTCGTGATTCTGGTTCAGGACACCGGCGTGGGTATTCCGGCTGACAAACACCAACTCATTTTCGATGAATTCCAGCAGGCGGACACCTCAACAACACGACGTTTTGGCGGCTCCGGACTCGGTCTTGCCATTACCAAGCAACTGGTCGAATTGATGGGCGGGACGATCTCTGTGTCCAGTGAAGTGGGGCGTGGGAGCCAGTTTGAGGTCTTCCTGCCACTGCAAATCGAGAAAGACGGTATTGACCTGAAAGGAAAAGAGCTGCTCAGGCAACATAACAACGCTTTTTCGGGTAAGCACTGTCTGCTCGTGGAAGACAATGCCATTAATCTGATGATCGCTGAAAAGATGCTGTCTAAATTTGGCTTCATTGTCGACAAGGCGACTGACGGTATCACGGCGGTTGATAAAGCCACGATACGTGGTTATGACATCATCTTTATGGATATCCAGATGCCGCTAATGGACGGGCTGGAAGCCACAAGACAGATACGCGCCACCGAGAATTTCAACCAGTACACACCTATCGTGGCAATGACAGCGAACGTGTTGAAGGATGATATCTGGCGCTGTATCAGCAATGGCATGCAAGGCCACATTGGTAAACCTTTACGGGAGAATGACATCTATTCTGCCTGTGTGAAGGCGCTGTCGGCGGAAATTGAGGTGTAATGGGCTGCTGTTTCTTCACACAAGCTTGATCTCTATCAAAGGATTTTGATCACGGCTGAGGAAAATAGCGCGCCTATGAAAACTCAATCGACCACGTCCGCACAACGTCGACAGCCTTTGTGGCTAGTCAGTGCCATGACGACACTGTATTGCAAGCATATTCACCGCGGCAGCCAACTCTGTCCGCAATGTTCAGCCTTATTGGCTTTCGAAACAGCTCGCGAGCAGCAATGCTGTAAAACGCCTGGCAACTCCGCCTGTAAAGAGTGCCACCGCCAGTGCTACCCAGACGCGACACGGCTGGAAATTAACCATATCGTGCGTTGGGCAGAGCCCAAGATGCGCTGGCGTAAACCGCTACTCGTTGCCCGCTACTACATGGGCTCGCTGTTCAACTGAACCTTCCGATACATTGATGCCGGTTTCCCTTACACCAGCATCCGTTTTTTCATCTCACATCACAGCCAGATTTTGGGAATGGGTGGAATTTCACCCATTTCACAGATCGCACCTCTCAAAATTGTTTCCTTATTGTTAATTAATTGTTTTTCCTCCGGGTGCTTTTCAAATCCTCAACTAGACGTTAAAGGGAAATCAAATGCCCTTTGAATGGCACAACGACACAAGGAAAGAGGAAACGCTATGAAAAAGCTCACGACGATGTTTTCGGTGTTTGCACTTTGCGCCGGAATGGCTGCGGGTGTACAGGCGGCGCCAGAGACCATTAAGTTTTCACACGTAGTTGCAGAAAATACACCGAAAGGCCAGATGGCACTGAAGTTCCGCGATTTGGTGGCAGAGCGTATTGGTGACAAATATGTGGTTGAGGTTTACCCGAACTCACAATTGTTCGGCGACGGCAAAGAAATGGAAGCGCTGCTGCTTGGAGATGTTCAGTTTATTGCCCCTTCTCTCTCCAAATTCTCCAAGTACACACAAAAGCTGCAGGTTTACGATCTGCCATTCCTGTTCAAAGACATGGAAGCCGTTGACCGATTCCAGCAAAGCCCTCAAGGCCAGAAACTGCTGGAGTCTGTGAAAAGCAAAGGTTTGATTGGTCTGGGTTATCTGCACAATGGTCTTAAGCAGTTGTCATCGAACGATCCACTGCGCGTACCTTCAGATGCAGATGGCAAAAAATTCCGTATCATGAGTTCTGACGTGCTGGCTGCGCAGTTTGAAGCAGTTGACGCCGTTCCTCTGAAAAAGCCATTTTCTGAAGTCTTCACCCTGCTGCAAACCCGTGCGATTGATGGTCAGGAAAATACCTGGTCAAACATCTACTCGAAGAAGTTCTTTGAAGTACAGCCTTACATCACAGAATCCAACCACGGCGTACTGGATTACATGATCACCACGTCTTCAGAGTTTTGGATGACCTTGCCGGATGAAGACCGCGCGGTACTGAAAAAAGCGCTGGAAGAGTCTGTAGCTTTCGGCAACAAGATTGCCAACGAGAAAGACATGCAAGATCGCCAGAACATCATCGACTCGGGTCGCAGTGAAATCATCACACTGACCGATGCAGAGCGTCAGCAGTGGGTGGAAGCGATGAAACCGGTCTGGAAGCAATTCCAGGGAGAGATCGGTGAAGAGGTCATTGAAGCTGCAGTGGCTTCAAACCAGTAAGTGTTAAAGCCCGGGCGCGTTGCGCTCCGGGTTTTTTATTGGGAGTAGAACATGGTTAGGTTACTACACCGTTTTGAAGAAGCGGCGATTGGCCTGTTATTGGTATCAATGACGCTGCTGGTGTTTTTTGAAGTGGTGCTCCGCTTTTTCTTCAACGAGGGTTTGCTCTGGGCACAGGAGCTCACTCTTTATCTTTCCGCCTGGATGGTATTGATGGGCGCGTCCTGGGGGCTTCGAGAAGGGGCGCATATCGGTGTTGACGCCGCGGTTAAGCACCTTTCACCTCAAGGCCAGAAACTGGTCACTCTGTTGGCGCTGGCACTCTGCCTGGTCTATTGCGGGCTGTTTATCTATGGTTCGTGGGTTTACCTCAGCAAAATGAAGCTTATCGGCATTGAAATGGAAGATTTGCCGATTGAAAAATGGAAAGCCATGTCCTGTCTTTTGCTTGGCTTTGGGCTGCTCACGCTTCGCGTTCTTACCATTGGCTATGAAGTGGCTACAGGAAAACGTACAGGTTTTGGGCTGGTGGATGAAGCCAAGGAAAGTATGCATCTTGCCGAAGAAGTGACGCGCGAGATGGAGAGCAAGGAGGAGCAAAACAAATGACCATTGCAGTATTATTCGGTTTGCTTTTCCTGTGTATGTTCATGGGGATGCCCATCGCGATAGCCTTAGGTTTATCGAGCGTGGCAACCATCCTGATGTTTTCCAATGATTCACTGGCTTCTATTGCCCTTAAGCTGTTTGAAGCAACCAGTGAGCACTACACCCTTTTAGCTATCCCATTTTTTATCTTGTCATCGGCATTCCTTTCCACCGGTGGTGTGGCAAGGAGGCTCATTAACTTCGCGATTGATTGTGTTGGTCATATCCGTGGTGGTCTGGCAATGGCGTCGGTTATGGCCTGTATGCTGTTTGCGGCGGTGTCAGGCAGCTCTCCGGCAACGGTAGCCGCGATTGGCTCCATTGTTATTGTGGGTATGGTTAAAGCCGGTTACCCGAAAGCCTTTGCGGCAGGGGTGATTGCCAATGCGGGGACGCTGGGGATTTTGATCCCGCCTTCTATCGTTATGCTGGTTTATGCAGCGGCGACGGAAGTGTCGGCCTCTCGCATGTTTATGGCGGGCTTTATACCGGGCCTGATGATGGGCGGCATTTTGATGTTGGCGATATACGTTGTTGCCCGTATCAAAGGCTTACCTTCTCAGCCATTCCCCGGTGTAGGTGCGCTGACACGCTCAGGACTGCACGCACTTGGTGGCTTGATGCTCATCATCATCGTGTTGGGTTCGATTTACGGTGGTGTTGCCAGCCCGACTGAAGCAGCATCAGTCGCCGCTGTTTATGCATGGCTGGTCAGTGTTTGGGGTTACCGCGATATTGGTCCACTCAAAAACACGCCGTGGCGCAAAGAAGGCGAAGGTACCGGCGCGATGCTGGTGCGTAACTTCACGGCGCTATCTGTGGTCATGATCAAGTCGATTACCGACAAGGAAGTAAACCATGTTGTGCGTGATGCAGCGAAGGTCAGCATTATGCTGCTGTTTATCATCGCCAACGCCATGCTGTTTGCCCATGTGCTGACGACAGAGCGTATCCCTCACACCATTGCCGAAGCAATTGTCGCATGGGGTTTACCTGCCTGGGGCTTCCTGATTGTGGTCAACATTCTGTTGTTGATTGCCGGTAACTTTATGGAGCCCTCAGCCATCCTGTTGATCATGGCGCCAATCCTGTTCCCCATTGCTACCCAGTTGGGCATCGACCCTATCCATCTCGGTATCATTATGGTGGTGAACATGGAGATCGGCATGCTGACGCCGCCAGTGGGGTTAAACCTGTTTGTGACGGCCGGTATTACGGGTGAAAGCATGGGCTGGGCAATCAAGGCGGCACTGCCCTGGCTGAGCCTGTTGCTGATATTCCTGATGCTAATCACTTACATTCCGGAAATATCACTGTTCCTGCCGGATTACCTAGATTCATTGCGGGGATATAATTCGTAGCAAGGCACAGATAAGCAAAAGGGAGCAGCGATGCTCCCTTTTTTATGGCGGTAAATCAGATTACTTCGCCAGCGTGGTCAGTACGCGCTTCAGCATTTCGATGCGTGGTGCAATAGAGTCCAGCTCCAGATACTCCTCATCACTGTGGAAACCGCCACCGATTGGGCCAAAGCCGTCTAGTGTCGGTACGCCCAGCACTGCTGTCAGGTTTGCGTCTGAACCACCGCCTGCAGCTTGCCAAGTGACATTGATGCCGATGTCTTTGCCGATCTCTTCGATGGTTGCCATCAGGGCTTCAGTTTTCTCGCTTGGGGTCATCGCTGGCTTGTAAGCTTCGCGCTCCAGTACTACAGATACACCATCGATAAACGGCAGTTCAGCCATGGCGCGGATTTTCTCATCTACCAGCGCGTATTCGTCGTTGTCCCAAAAACGCACGTCGACGATGGCTTCAGCATCGGCTGGAACAATGTTTGAGCCTTCACCACCGCTTACAACGCCCACGTTCAGGGTAGTGCCGGTGTCGAAGTTGGTCAGGGTATTGATAGCCAGGATCCAGTGCGCCATTTCAGAAATCGCGCTACGGCCTTTCTGCGGCTCGTTACCAGCGTGAGCAGCTTTACCTTTGAAGGTCAGTTTGTAACGTGCCACGCCTTTGCGTGCTTTTACCAGTGAGCCGTCAGCACGTGCAGATTCGGCTACCAGTACGTGGCGTGCAGATTTCGCGACAGACTTCAGCCATTCTTCTGAATGCAGAGAACCGATTTCTTCGTCTGGGTTCATGCAGATGCAAAGAGACATTGAATCCAGCACGTCTTTGTCCATGCCGCGCAGGGCGTAAACAATGTTCAGCAGGCCTGATTTCATGTCAGACACGCCTGGGCCGTAAGCACGTTTTTCGTCTGTGCTCATTGGGCGTTTCGCAGCAGTACCTACTGGGAAAACGGTGTCCATGTGACCAATCATCATCACATCAATGACGTCGCTTTCCGGCTTGTTGCGGATTTCAAGACCGGTGCCGGCTTTGCCACAATCTACGCGTTTAATGTCCCAGCCACCCATGACTTCATATTTTGCAGCCATGGTATTCGCTACTTGTTCAATACCTTCTACGGTCAGCGTGCCGCAATCCAGGTTGATCAGCGGACGAAGCTCTTCCAGGTAGGCGTTCAAATCAAAACTCATAAAAACTCCTGCTTTCCTTAATGGAAAAAAGGCACAGCGAATGCTGTGCCTTTAAATGATGATTAAACCAGAATGTTCATCACAAACATGGCGCCGAATGCGTTGATCACAGAGATCAAAACCATGATAGGGATGTAGCGGCCTTCGGTGCCGATAGGACCCAGGATACGGCCCAGGTACTGAACCTGAGAACCCATCAGGTAAATAGCAGGCGCCAGAATCGCAATGTGCTGACCATTCAGGATGCCTTGGTCAAATAGGGTGATAACAACACCCACTGCGCCGCCCATCGACATCCATGCGCCGATAAGTACCGCTGCCGCTTCACCTGGCAGGCCGAAAATCGCCATGATTGGAGAGAAGATGGTGCCCATTGCATCCAGTGCGCCGGTGATTTGCAGTGCTTTGATGATCACAAATGCCATCAGTACGTTTGGTACTGTCGACATGGTCGCGATGTTCCAGCCTTTCTTCGCACCTTCAACGAAGATGTCTGTCACCATTGGCTTCTTTGCAACGCTCATTATGCTTTCTCCTCGGTCAGCGACACGTTTTCTGCTTTATCTTCTTTGCCTTCAGTTACGTTCAGGTAGATGCGGAACAGGTTCGCACCCACGATCTTGAAGATAAACATCACGCCTACTGCCAAGCCGATAGAAGAGGTCACTGCCAGTGAGCCGTCTGCCAGGGTCAGGGTGAACAGTACGGCACCAGAAGAGAAGAAGTTAACGATAGTTGCACCCGCGGAGAACTGGAACATGGTGAAAATATCAGTTTCACGCTTGGTCAGGTGACCTTCGTCTTTTAGCTGACGGGTCATTGCCGCACCGGCGTCGGTACTTTGCAGCGATGCAATTAGAGCAAGGCCAGTGTTACCCGGAATGTTCATCAGTGGGCGCAGCAATGGTGTCAGTAGCTTACGTGCTGCGTCCAGCGCACCGTAATGCTCCAGCACGTTGATCATGCCCAGTGCGAACATAACGGTTGGGATCAGGGTCAGTGCGAACAGGAAACCGTCACGTGCTCCGCTACCGCCTTTACCGCGTAGGGAAGTCGTAGCAGTCTGTACGCCATCTGCAGTTTCGTTAACAGAGTAAACAACGCTACCGAATGAGCCATTCAGGGTAGTGAAGTCGAAAATGCCGTACCACTGGTTTGACTGAAGTAGGCCCGAGAAAAAGACAACCGCAAAGGCGAGGGCAATATAACTGCCAACGGTAACTTTGCGCGCCTGCTGCGCAGGTGTGGACATGGTGTTTCCCCAAAAAGTGAAATAGAAAAAAGAACGGATTTGATTTTGCTCAAGCGGGAAAGGGGAAAGTTGATTGGTATCAATCCGTGCTACATAAAATACGCTAACGGACTGTTTTTGCAGTGAAGTGAGATCTTGATCAGAGTTTTGTTTTGCTGTGATGTTCTGTGTAGGTTAATGGTAGTTTTCTGTTTTGGTAAAACATTTACCGGCCAGATGATATTCGGTGAAAATGCTGTGCTTTAGGCTGGTCGATATTTATTAAAAAAGCGCCTTACGGGAAGGCGCTTTTTCGGATGAACAGGTTTGTTTGTCAGGCTTTCTGTACCTGAATGCCCGTAATTTCAGCTGTGACAGGTTCAGCGGCTGTTTCACAAGGTTCGCAGCGATCGACAAACCAGCCCATATAAGAGGTGAATATCGTAACCGCGATACAGACAAAGCTCAGCCACATAAATGGTGCGTAAGAGAGTGTTGCTACACCCAGAATGCTTGCCATGTAAATGCCGTTGTCGCTCCAAGGAACCATACCGGATGTCAGGGTGCCACCGAATTCAGCGTTACGTGACAGGTTCTTGCGCTGGTAACCCAGGCGGTCGTAGTTTTTGGCGCAAATCTTTGGCGTCAGGATCAGTGATACATACATGGCCGAACCAAACACGTTACCCAGGAAAGCCGTACTGATCGTCGACGTCGCCAGGCTGCCTGCAGACTTCACCTTGTTCTCAAACAGGTTGGCGATGGTTTCCAGCACGCCGACTTTATCCAGCAGGCCACCAAAACCCAGGCCGAATACAATAACTGCCACTGAACCGAGCATTGATTCCATGCCACCTCGGTTGAGGATTGCATCTATAAATGAGACGCCGGATTCAATCGAATAAGGTGCCCAGGCTGTCTTAATCGCAGCTAATGGCGCCATGTCCTGAACCACAATCGCCCATAGGATACCGAGTACAGAGCCGAAGGAAATAACCGGGAATGAAGGCAGGCGCATAGCCAAAAGAATAAGCACGATCGCCACTGGCGCAAAGCTCAATGGGCTGATCACAAACTGGTTCTCCATCGCCAGGATCACATCGTTTACCTGTGCCATATCCACGTTGCCTGCATAGTGAAGGCCAACAGCGGTAAACAGGATGCCTGTAATGATGTAGCTGATAAGGGCGATCGGCAACATGCCTTTGATGTGCTCAACGATTTCTACACCAGACATCGAAGAGGCGAGGATCACGGAATCAGACAGTGGTGAAAGCTTGTCACCAAAGTAGCAACCGGATAGAACCGCACCCGCAGTGATAGGCGCTGGAACGCCAAGTCCCTGACCAATACCCATCATGGCGATACCCGCTGTACCCGCAGCACCCCAAGAAGTTCCGGTTGCCAGAGCAGTCAACGAACAGATGATCATTGTGGCGGCGAGGAAGATAGAAGGATGAATTGCCTTCAAGCCGTAATAAATGATGGTTGGCACAATGCCACCGGCAATCCAGGTGCCAACAAGTGCACCCACTGCCAGGAGAATGAGGACGGCACCGAGACCATTGGCGATACCATGTGTGGCAGCCTGCTCCAGGTCTTTATATGTGTGACCGAGTCTGATCCCCAGACCGATAACGATAAACCAGCCAATATAGAGAGCGAGTTGGATCGGTAAATCAAGCTTGGCAGTAAATGAAAACGCCAGTAGCAAGAAAGAACCGAGCGCAGCGAAAACTTGGAATAAAGAAGGAAGTCGCACCGAGCGTCTTTGCATAGTTTTAACCTTATTTTGTTTTTCGCCCTGCGCAATACATTGCTGGCAATTTCCCTGCTGGGCTTTCACTGCGGCCTTCCGTTGGCGGCGCCTACTTTATCGAATCCGGCGAGAGTAGGTGAACAAGTATTTCGTGGAATGAGACTTTCGAACAGTTTGCGTTAAATTTGGTGATGAGTTGTATCTCATGGGTTGCTGGGTGGTTTGCTGGCTGTGTGTTTGCGTGTTGGGTGGATGTTTTGTTAATGTGTTAATAATTGTAAATTAATTCCGATAAATATCGCCCTTAACCTTAAATGGTGGTATTTATATCTTCAATTTGGAGAAAAGGCAGCGTTCAGTATTGCTGTAAGACATTTTCTGTTCCAAATGCCGCTGGTTTCAATCGGCCTGCAACAAACCTGTTACTAACTGATTGAATAAAAACGAATTGTGAAAACTATGTCTGAATAGATTGCTGTCTTTTGCGCTGATGGTTAAAAAGTTACAGTTTTTGCTTGTTATTTGAGTCGTTAATTTTCAAGATAGGGCAAAGCTTTAATTACAAGGAGTGTGAGTGCGAATGAAAAGAGTAGGTTTAGTAGGTTGTCGTGGTATGGTCGGCTCAGTGCTGATGCAGCGCATGGTAGAAGAAGGTGATTTCGATGTGATCGAACCTGTATTCTACAGTACCTCTCAAATTGGCATCCCTGCGCCGAACTACGGTAAAGACGCAGGTCTTCTGCAGGATGCTTTCGATATTGATAGCCTGAAAACCCTGGACATCATCATTACCTGTCAGGGCGGCAGCTACACCGAAGCTGTGTATCCAAAACTGCTTGAAGCGGGCTGGAAAGGTTTCTGGATTGACGCCGCATCAACGCTGCGCATGAAAGACGATGCGATCATCACATTGGATCCGGTGAACTTCAAACAAATCCAGGAAGGCATTCACAAAGGCACCAAAGCCTACATTGGCGGTAACTGTACGGTCAGTCTGATGTTGATGGCGGTGGGTGGTTTGTACCAGGAAGGTCTGGTTGAGTGGATGACGGCACAAACTTATCAGGCTGCATCCGGTGCGGGCGCAAAAAACATGCGCGAGCTTATCTCTCAGATGGGCACTATCAACGATGCTGTCAGCATGGATCTGGCAAATCCAGCTACCTCTATTCTGGATATTGACCGTCAGGTAGCGAACACCATGCGCTCCTCTGATTTCCCAACCTCTGAATTTGGCGCACCATTGGCAGGTTCACTCATTCCTTGGATTGATGTGAAACGCGAAAATGGCCAGAGCAAAGAAGAGTGGAAAGGTACGGTTGAAACCAACAAGATTCTCGGTATTTCTGACAGCCCTGTGCCAATCGATGGCACGTGTGTGCGTATCGGTGCTATGCGTTGCCATAGTCAGGCGTTAACGCTGAAGCTGAAGAAAGACGTACCGATGGACGAAATCGAGAGCATCATTGCGTCGCACAATGACTGGGTGAAGGTGATCCCGAATGAGCGTGACATTACTGTTCAGGAGCTTTCCCCGACCAAAGTCACGGGCACATTGTCAGTGCCAGTAGGACGTCTGCGTAAGATGGCGATGGGTAACGACTTCCTGAATGCTTTCACCGTCGGTGACCAGCTGTTGTGGGGTGCTGCTGAGCCGCTGCGCCGCACATTGCGTATCATCCTGTCTGAAGTGGCGTAACGGTAACTGCTTCTTTCAAGAATCTAAGCCGCTGCCAGTCAGCGGTTTTTTTTGCCTTAACGTAACTTTCTATAGGCAAAAAAATACCCTGTCGAAACAGGGTACTTATCAATTCGTGGCGTTTAACCGGAATTATGCAGCCAGGTTCTGTGCTACGAATTCCCAGTTAACCAGTGCCCAGAATGCGTTCATGTAGTCTGGACGTAGGTTGCGGAAGTCGATGTAGTAAGCGTGTTCCCACAGGTCAACAGTCAGAAGCGGTGTTACACCTTCTTCAGTCAGTGGCGTGCCTGCGTTAGACGTGTTTACGATATCCAGAGAACCGTCAGCTTTTTTCACCAACCAAGTCCAAGAAGAACCGAAGTTGTTGATCGCTGAGTCAGTGAATTTCGCTTTGAATTCTTCGAAAGAACCGAAAGATTTTGCGATTGCGTCTGCAACGTCACCCGTTGGCTCGCCGCCGCCATTTGGGCTCAGGCAGTGCCAGTAGAAAGTGTGGTTCCAGATTTGTGCTGCGTTGTTGAATACGCCACCGGTAGAAGTCTTGATGATCTCTTCCAGAGATTTGTTCTCAAGCTCAGTACCTTCAACCAGGCCATTCAGCTTTACAACGTAAGTGTTGTGGTGTTTACCGTGGTGGTATTCCAGCGTCTCTTGAGAGATGTGTGGCTCAAGTGCGTTTTTTTCGTAAGGAAGAGCTGGTAGTTGAAATGCCATTACTCGATTCTCCATGATAGGCGGGGTCGCCCCCTGACATTATTGCTTCCTGTAGATTTGTCGTACACTTTAGGTACAAACTGCAAGTGTACGCATCTACTTATAGACCGACTGCGAAACAGTTTAGCAAGTTTTTACTTTATTAAAAGCATAATTTTTAAAAAAGCGCCGGATTTTAACCCTACTGATTTTAGGCGTTTTTTTCCGTGACTAACACAGTTAGAATCGGTGTCATCATCACACTTGGTGTTCGAGGAAGTAATGGAAACAATTGATAAAATTAAGCAGCAGATTGCTGAAAACCCAATCCTGCTATACATGAAAGGCTCGCCGAAGCTGCCTAGCTGTGGCTTCTCTTCTCAGGCTAGCCAAGCGCTGATGGCGTGTGGTGAAAAGTTCGCTTACGTAGATATCCTGCAAAACCCGGATATCCGTGCTGAGCTACCAATCTATGCAGAGTGGCCGACTTTCCCACAACTGTGGATTGAAGGCGAGCTGATCGGTGGTTGTGACATCATTCTGGAGATGTTCCAGAAAGGTGAACTGCAGCCATTGATCAAAAACGCAGCATCACGTCGCGATGCAGCAGAAAACCAGTAATCTGGATTTTTGCCAAAAAAATAGCCGCTGAATTCAGCGGCTATTTTGTATCTGTTTGTTACAGCACCATGGCGGCAATCCAGCCAAAAGCAATGAGTGGCAGGTTATAGTGGATAAAGGTCGGCACAACCGTATCCCAAATGTGTTCGTGCTGGCCGTCAGCATTCAGTCCGGACGTTGGACCTAAAGTTGAATCCGATGCCGGTGAACCTGCATCACCCAGTGCGGCTGCGGTACCAACAAGCGCAATGGTGGCCATTGGCGAAAAGCCAAACGCCAGAGACAGCGGCACGTAAATGGTGGCAATAATAGGAATAGTCGAGAAAGAAGAGCCAATTCCCATGGTGACCAGAAGGCCGACAACCAGCATGAGCAATGCTGCCAGTGGTTTGTTATCACCAATCGAAGAAGCCAGTGACGAGACCAGTGTTTCAACGCCACCGGTTGCTTTCATGACCGCGGCAAAACCCGCTGCGGAGATCATGATAAAGCCAATCATTGCCATCATATGAACGCCACGGGTAAACACATCGTGGGTTTCTTTCCACTTAATAACGCCGCCAAATGTGAACACCATAAAGCCCGCCAGACCACCCACGATCATCGAGCCGGTGTAAAGTTGTACGCTCAATGTGGCGGCAATTGCTAGCACTGCTACAGCAATGTTTCTCGGCTTGAACTCGGCTTTTTCCGGCTCGGCGGCTAGGATGAGTTCTTCTGAGTAATGGCGGGGTTTGCGGTAGCTGATAAAGGTTGCAACCAATACACCGAACAACATACCCGCAGCAGGCAGCAGCATAGCTTGTGGTACCTGGCTTGCGACTACATCCAGCCCGTTGTCATGCAGGTTTTTCAGCAGGATGTTGTTCAGGAAGATGCCGCCAAAACCTACAGGCAATACCATGTAAGGGGTGATAAGACCAAAAGTCAGCACACAGGCAACCAGTCGGCGATCTAGCTTCAATTTGGCGAACACATGCAGTAAAGGTGGAATGGCAATAGGAATGAATGCGATGTGAACCGGGATAACGTTCTGGGAAGAAATAGCCATCAAGCCCAGAGCAACAAGCACTGCATATTTCAGTGCACTGGAAGCCGTTTCATTTTCTTTGCCATTGAGCTTTTTAATCATCGACTGTGCCAGCAGGTCGGTAATGCCCGAGCGGCTGATTGCGACAGCAAAGGTACCCAGCATGGCATAGCTCAGCGCGATAGTAGCACCGCCACCCAAGCCACCTTCAAACGCAGAAATGGTATCTGTCAGCGACATACCGCCGACCACGCCGCCTAATACGGCGCTAAAAGTCAGCGCAACCACGACGTTTACGCGCATCAGCGCCAACGCCAGCATCACGCAAACCGCAATAACAACTGGATTCATTACTTCTTATCCCTACATATGCTCAAGTGGAGCAAAATTATCCCAAAAAGACGGAGTTCACAGTTTGCGGATATTTTTGTTGTTGTCGAGGGGAAATTGTACGGAATGCGAAAAAAGTAAAAAGGCCAGTGAGCACTGGCCTTTGGAGGGGCTTTTGTGGCGTTATTGGCTGGTGGATAACACGGTGTTATCACTCACATCCAGGTCCGTACCATCCCCCGCTATCAATGACGCAATCTCTTTGCGCATCTCTGTGGTGGTTGCTGGGCTGGCTGGTGTACCGTTCAAAGAGCTGTGATCGCCTTCTGTAAACAGAAGGGCACTTTTCACTACGCTTCCCGATTGGGATGCAACAGTTGCTTGCAATCCCAAGGCTGGTAACAGCGGTAAGGTTCCACCGAACGGCGAGTAAGGTTCCATAATTGAACCTGCTACCGGTGTAGGTGCGAGTTTGTTCGGAATTGTCTGGTCACCTGCAACTGAAGCCAAATAGACAGGTACATCGGCCTCAATGAACCCTGCATGGTTGATGGGGTCAACAGTGTCCAGGATTGTCTGGGCGGCATAGGCATACTGGTTAAAGTTTGCGTACATCTTACCTAAGTCAGCGAGACCTTTTGCGGAACCGTCATTGATCAGTTGTTGTTGTACTGCACCGAAACAGGTTTCAACATTTCCGCCAAATACGTTGTCGCAGGTTGCTTTGAACGTTGCATCACTGCCAGCTACTAAATTGCCTTTTACAAAGTTACCAAACGCACCTGAGTTCAGCAGCAGGTAAGGGATCCCTGCCCCTGGGTTGGCGAGGGCTAAGGTATTCACGTTGAAGAACAACCCATCCAACTGAGGGTCAACACTGCGGTTAGCAATGTTGCCAACATCTACACCGGTAATCGCGCCGAGAGAGTGGCCTACAAATGCAACGCCTTGTTGTGGATTCAGGTACCCCAACGGATAACCAGGATTAGAACCGGTAGCAATAGAGTAGAAAACGCGACCGATGGCAGCGCGCAGGTTCACTACATCAATCACACTCTGACGCAAATTGTCACGGGCAACAGGCAACGCGGCAAGGTTGAGGTAATAGCCCACATTCCCGGCATCATTGGGATCGGTGTCATCGACCGTCGCTGTGATCAAACCTCCAGCCAGTGCGCGATCGCCATGGATTGGGTGATCGATAGCGAAAATAGCAACACAATTACCGTCGATGATTCCGTCTGCAAGCGCACCATTATTATTGGTTAGTACATCTTTTGAAGACGTAATGCCGTGTTGGAAAATGGTGGTTCTTATAGTGCCGGGTGAGCAGGTTGTAGCTTGTGGCAATATCAGAGTCACAGGTACTTCTTCGACTGATTGTAACTTCGGTACAGGGCTATAGCGCGTGACCAAACGTTCTGCATCTAACTGCGAGCCATCTGCGCGGGTAAGTTTCTGACCAAACAGCTTAGCGATTACATCAGCCTGGGTTGCTTTATCGGTGGCGACGACAGCCAGATCCTGCTGGGAAATGCCGAGCGCAGTGAGTTGTTGCAACAAGGATGCTTTGTCTGTATCCGAGCCAGAGCTCAGTGTATTGAGGAGCACAGCTAGGCTGGCATACCGCTTTTCCACGGCGTACTAGCAAAAGCTGCCGGGTCATTGCTCAGGTAATACGGTAGTTTTACGTTGAGAGAGAAAATCAGGTTTCCTTGAGCCGTTGCGCTTGGTGAAGTACCACTAGATGTGATGCTCAAGACTGAATCAATGTCACTGACAGAAAGTGAAGGATTGACAGCAGTACCTTGCCAGACGTCTGAGGCGCTTCCCCCAAGGCTTTGAGCTTCAAGTACTTTGGCGGTAGCAAGTTTTGCCCCATACAGTACATCGCCAACTGAAGCTGTGGTAAACCAGGTAGAGAAGATGATGTTGTCAGAATCAACACCGATTTGCGCAAACTGACTTTCTACTGCATGGGTAATGCTTTGTGCTTTCACCAACGCTGTTGAGGGTGGTGTTGCTGAATCTTTCAATACAGCGTAGGAAGTTGTCGTACCGACACTATCGCCATTGATGTCTTTGAGATCATCGGTAATGGCAAACATGTAGTTGGACGCAGGGTTAAGTGGCTTGGTCAGATAGACAACCAAGGTCTTGCCAGACGTCGTTGCCGTGAAATCCTTACCAGCGACCAACTCTTTGGGAGCACTGGCCGCATTGGCTGATCGAGTGGCCGTAGGGTCACTGCTTTCAATCAGCTTGAAGCCTTGATTTGCTGTTGTCTTGTCTAGATCATTTCCGGTGAATTCGACAAAGATCGGGGCTGAAGTTCCCCAGCCATCAGTCTTGCCTACAGCGACCGATGGTGAAGCGATATTTTGTGAGTAATCGCTTGCGCCCACAGTACCGTCAGATGCAATAGTTGCATCCGTTGCATCCATTGCAATAAAGCTTGGGCGAACCACCTGCTTGTCATCGGCAAGCAAATCGAAATTGACTTTTGTCGCTGCGTTTAAGCTGTCGCTCAAACCCGGATCGACAGTTGGATCACCAGATAGACCTGAATCGTTACATGCTGATAGCAATGCGGTTGATATTAATAAGGTGAGTAATTTGGTTTTCATAATATGCCTCTTAACTGCTTAATCATCCGCTGAGAACTAAAACTGGTAGTTAGCCTGCAGGGCATATATCAGTGCGTTACCTTTGCTGTCGAACGTTTCGCCGTCTTCAACGAAGCTGCCTGATTTACTGTTGATGAAGGTGAAGCCTGCATCGAAGGTCAATGCGTCGCTATATTGGTAAGTCGCACCTGCCG
Organism: Enterovibrio paralichthyis; assembly: GCF_019209835.1. Taxonomy (NCBI): domain Bacteria; kingdom Pseudomonadati; phylum Pseudomonadota; class Gammaproteobacteria; order Vibrionales; family Vibrionaceae; genus Enterovibrio; species Enterovibrio paralichthyis. Next base: position 128,497 of record NZ_JAHUTS010000004.1, read on the forward strand.
AATACCAATAACGGTCGGTATCTGGAATGCTCAGTGTCGCTTTGCCCGCCTGTTCATCGAAGGCGAAGCCTGCGCGTAGTAACCATTGATCATTGAGGGTGTGGGTTACGCCAACAGACCAGCGCAACGTGTTGCTGTAGTCTTCATCTTTCAGGAAGCAAACACCTGCACCGTCACTCGAGGTACATTGAGAGTTGGTGGCACGGAGCTCCTTAAACTTGCTCCATTCTGTCCAGAGTAAGCTGTAGTGAACTGCCCAGGCGTCGTTGAACTGGTTAAAGCCGGATAACTCAAACGTGGCAGGCAAAATAACTTCCAAGTCACCTTTAATGGTTGTGCCAGGGGTTAAGCCAGCAGCGACACCTGTGTGATCGGTAAAGTCACCGGTGAAATCCAGTGTCACTTGTGAGCGGTAAGCGATACCGTAGCGGTTTTTCTCGTCGATTTCATAAAGTGCACCAAGGTTCCAGCCATAGCCGAAAGTGTCGCCTTCCATGGTGATGAGTTTATCTGACGCTTCTCCGCCCAGAGCGAGAGCCAGCAAGCCTTTGTGGCGGTTGAGCTCGGCAACGCCATAAACAGCGCTAACGCCAGCGCCTATGCTCAAATGTTTATTGGCTTTCCAGGCAATGTTGGGGTTGAACGTGATGCTGATCAGTGAGGTGTCACCCGCTGAACGACCCAAACTGAAATCATCTGGATAGTCGGTTGCTACGCCATAGGTACTGAACATCGCCAATCCCCAAGACCATTCGTCGTTTAAAGGTGAGATGACATAGGTTGCGGGTACGAATGCATAAGGGGCAACGTCTTTGGCTTGCTGATAGCGTGAAGGTCCCACATGGCTCACATCAACATTGGGATCGATCAAGGTGAGAGCACCCGATACACTGGTGTTCTCGAACATTGTCATAGCAGCTGGGTTACGGGAAAGTACAGATGCGTTATCTGCAACTGCCGCTTCACCTGCAAATGCACGTCCCAGACCTGTCGCAGAATGCTCCGCTACCTGATAGCCTGCACTCCATACGCTTGTCGCAGTGAGAGCAAGCGCGACGCCAATGGCGCTTTGGGTCAATTTTTTTGTCATACAGCCTCTCGTCCGAATGAGTGATTGGTTATTTGCTAACCAATATCCTTGTAATTCAATTGTTTGGAATTGTGTTGCAGCTTATAGCAATCAGTAATTCCAGCTGGTCGGATCTTTTTGTCGGGCTAATATGTCACGATGAGGTCGTTTGTTAAAGAGGTGTTAAATTGACTTGGATTGTCTGAATTTACAGTGTTTTATATCCAGTTTGTAAACTGGTGTTTTAAGTAAAAGCACTAATTATTAATTTACCCATTGAACTGCCTGTTATTACTGATTTGTCAGTCAACATAATGAAGGGATGCAATTAGAGTCTGTTTGAAAAACTTGAGGATAGGTGATGCGTTGTTTATGGCGGAGCAAAATCTAAATTTCACTTTTGTGACAAGAAACAAATAAGCCGACTGCAAAAAGTCGGCTTTTCTTATTTATGAAACAATGAGTTAGAAGGTATAGTTTGCGCCCAGTGCGAAAATATAAGCATCGCCACCTGCTTCGAATTCGAAGGTAGAGCCGCCTTCTGTTTCGCTGCCTGTAACGCTATCTCCGTTCAAATACGCGAAGCCACCATCGACGGTAAGGTTATCCGTTGCCTTATAGGTTGCCCCCAAGGTGTACCAGGTACGCTCGGTATCCGGAATGCTCATCGTACGATGGCTGTCTGGGACGGGGCTTTGGTCAATGGCGACACCTGCGCGTAGTGTCCATGCGTTGTTGAGGTAGTGGGTTGCACCCACAGCGTAACGCCAGCTGTCTTCCCATTTCTCGTCTTTTTGCAGACAGACGCCATCAAATACGCCACTTGAGCTTCCGCAGTTGGTGTTGGCGCTGGTCGCACGCAGTTCTTTAAATCGGCTCCAGCCTGTCATCATGGCGCTGTAATGAAGTGCCCATTTTGGCGTGAGTTCGTGGTAGCCAGATAACTCCAGGATGTCCGGCAAATTCAGTTCCAATTCGCCGGGAACGGAAGCTCCGACTTTACCGACGTACGCGGTATTAAGACCGCTGTAGTCACCTTCAAGGGTAATGTCGACTTTTGAGCGATAAGCCAAACCTAAACGGTTTTTCTCATTGATTTGCCAAAGTGCACCGACATTCCAGCCAAACCCCCAGCCATTCCCAGACATGTTGGCAACGGTGTCTGTGGGTTGGGTAATGCCAATGGCTGCCAGCGTCGCACTGTTTGCGCCATAGACGGCAGCACCCGCATGTCGGTTCAGGGATGCATCGGCATAAACGGCATTCAAGCCAGCCCCCAAGCTCAAGGCATCTGTTACCTGATAAGCGTAATTAACATTGAGGTCTAGCGTTAACAGTTCAGTTTTACCCGCGATAGCACCCGCTGCAGAGTTGGTTGGATACTCTGTCGAAAGACCAAAATTGGAAAATGCAGACAGACCGATTGCGGATTTTTCGTTCAAAGGACGGATGTAATCAAAATAGGGAACAACGGCATCGGGTGCGACGTCTTTATGGTCGTAAGAAACGGTCGCCGGTAATAGTTGTGCTGGTGTTGAGCCAACTTTGTTCACCTTTGCATTCACATCCGGCTGGATAAACGACAAACCACCGGAAAGCTGTGCAGATTCAAACATGGTCATCGCTGCAGGGTTGCGGGCAGCGACAGATGCATTGTCGGCAATGGCTGCTTCGCCCGCAAAAGCTCGGCCAAGGCCACTTGCGGAATGTTCACTGATTTGAAAGCCTGCACCTTGCGCCTGGAAGGCGGCCAGTGCAATGGCGGTGGAAAGTAGGGAGCGTTGGGTTACACGTTTCATCTAAATTGCCTCTCTGTCACTGCCTGTTTTTGTTTTAATCTTCGTTGTTGTTGGCACCCAATGTAAGTAGATGCATAAAACGAAATAATCTTAGACAGTATATGTAGCAATTATTGAAATGTAGGTTTTTTGTTATCAATAGTTTGCGCGAGATCTGATCGCTGTTGCACAGCATTTCAGCGCGTTTTTCATACTTTTGTTTTAAACGCAGGCTGTTAGGAGAGAGTTAAGCGGACGGAATGCCTGTATTTCTAAGTGATTCCGCCCGTTTTTAAAGGCATGCAGAGAAGTTAACTTTCCGCTTCTTGTTCGGATTCTTGTGCCGGTTCAATTACCGGCCAGCCACCCATTTTCTTCCATCTGTTAACAATTTCACAAAATAGTTCAGCAGTACGCTCTGTGTCATAAAGTGCTGAGTGTGCTTCGCGGTTATCGAAGGCAATGCCAGCGGTTTTACACGCTTTTGCCAACACGGTTTGCCCCAATGCCAGGCCACTCAGTGCTGCTGTGTCAAAGGTCGCAAACGGATGGAATGGATTGCGTTTCAGGCTAGCACGCTCGGATGCCGCCATGACAAAGCTGTGGTCGAAGTTGGCATTGTGCGCGACCATGATTGAACGTTGGCAACCCGCGGCTTTTTGTTCTTTACGGATAAGCTTGAAGATTTCTTTCAGTGCGTGCTCTTCATCAACGGCACCGCGTAGTGGACTAAACGGGTCACGAATGCCATTAAACTCCAACGCTTCCTTCACCAGGTTGGCACCTTCAAAAGGCGTTACGTGAAAATGCAGGGTTTTGTCTGGCGACAGCCAACCTTCCTCATCCATCTTTAACGTTACCGCGCATATCTCCAGCAGGGCATCGGTTTTGGGGTTAAAACCTGCAGTTTCGACATCGACAACAACAGGAAAGTAGCCACGAAATCGTGCTTTTAATTCATTCAGGTGAGTTTCTTGGGTCATGTTTTGGGTAACGTATAAAAATCAGGCGTGCATTATGTCAGAAGTGGGGGGCTTTTTCATTTTCTGATTTGGCGGTGGGCGATTAAAATAAAGCTAAAGAAATGGTCTGAAAGACCGATACGGTAAGCATCACCTTCCACTCCAGATACAGGAAACAGTCTTGTTATGAACAAAGTCTCCGCCTCCATGCTGTCACTGTGTATTGCTGCGAGTCTGGCTCCTTTGTCGGCCAACGCCGGTAAACACTATGGCGCCAAGCCAACCGAGTCGGTGTGGAAGGTGACGGTGGATACGCCGATTGAGTGCCGGATCGAGCATATGATCCCAAACTACGGTTTGGCCACGTTTACTTCCCGCGCAAGCAAAAAAATCAATCTGGATTTTGAGCTCGAAATGCGCCGCCCAATGGGGAAGACCGAAAACGTGGCGCTGGTTTCTATGCCTCCACGATGGATGGCGGGCGAACCTGCGGAGTATCTGGACAGGTTACGTTTTTTCAAGCAGTTTGACGGCTATGTTGATGGTCAAACGGCGTGGAGTATGTTGTCTGAGCTGGAAAATGGCCGCTACCCAACCTTCAGCTTCAAAGAGTGGCAGAGCAAAGGGAAGCGGGTGGATATCGCACTGTCTTCAGTGTCATTTCAGCAGCCCTACAATGAATTCAGCAGTTGTGTCGCCAGATTGCTGCCGTATTCGTTTGAAGATATCGCCTTTACGGTGCTGCACTACGATGAAAACGGTGATGAGCTGAACAAAGCATCGATGGCGAGACTGGCACAAATCGCGGAGTTTGTCCGTTACAGCCCAGACGTTGATTTGGTGCTGATGGCGACATACACCGATGGACGCGGCGCCAAAGCGGCTAACCAACGCATGTCGGAAATTCGTGCAGAGAAGCTTGAAGAGTACTTCACATCACTCGGCTTGCCGAAAGACCGAATTCAGGTCGAGGCTTACGGTGAGCGCCGTCCAATCGCAGAAAATGAAAGCCCAATCGGGCGGAACAAAAACCGCCGCGTGGTCATTTCACTTGGGCGGACCATTATCTGACAGGTTTAAAAGAGAAGCCCCGCATGCAGCGGGGCGTTTTTTTATGCGATGGCTTTTTTCCCGCTGGTTTTCTGGGGTGAGAGAATAGCCAGCAGCATTGCTTCATCCACCTCGTCCTGCTGCTCTTTCGGCAAATAGATGTCGGCGTAGTGTTTATAGATTTTCTTGTCGATAAACAATCGGAAAAGCTGCTCGTCGACATGTCTGTCTTTGGCCATGAAAGCGAGGATCTTCAATGCTTCACTCAGGGTTTTGGCCTTCTTGTAAGGCCGATCACAGGCAGTCAGAGCTTCAAAAATATCAGCCACGGCCATAATTTTGGCGTCCAGAGAGAGTTCGTTTTCATCCAGCCCGTAGGGATAGCCTTTACCGTCCAGCTTCTCGTGGTGCCCACCTGCTATTTCGGGGACATGACTAAGATGCGGTGGATACGGTAGCTTTCTCAGCATATTGATGGTTTGGATAATATGGTCATTGATAATAAACCGTTCTTCCTCTGTCAGCGTTCCCCGTTGGATTGACAGATTGTGGATTTCACCGCGGTTGTACTGCAGTTCAGGAACAGGAATATTAAATTCCCAGTCATTGAACGCTTTAAGTTGTTGTGGCAGCCAAGGGACTTTTTGATCAACGGTATCGGCTAGAATATGCTCCTTACAGGGTAGCGTCAGGTGCCCACGTGCAGTGCGTCTGGCCTCTTCTTCCCACGACAGTCCTTGAAGGTCATCGATAGTTCTCACCCAGGTGCGGGTGGCAATGTTGTGAAGTTTCTGAATATTGGCTTCGTCCATGAACTCACTGCCGACGTTGCATTTGGCGACAAATGCAAATTCCCTGTCTAGGGTTTGATGTTCATCAGCAAGCCATTTGTCTAGGGTCGCCGTGTCCTCTCCGTTGAACCTCCGCTTCCAGTATGTAATCTCAGCATCGCGCTTAAGTACTTCAAAACGGGTTCTCACTTCATGGATACGGTTGTAAATGGTTTCCAGTTTGGTGGCTTTATCGACGACGAATTCGGGTGTCGTGACTTTGCCGCAATCATGCAGCCAAGCAGCAAAATACAGTGCCTCCCGGGCTTTATCATCCAGTTCATAGTCAGGGAAGCGCTGCTTGTCCTTGTTGGCGGCTTCAGCAATCATAAAGGTGAGATCAGGGACGCGTTGGCAATGACCGCCAGTGTAGGGTGATTTGGTATCTATCGCAGAGGCCATCATCTCAATGAAAGATTTGAACAGTTGTTTTTGGGCAACCACCCTGTCCCAGTTCTCTTTGATGATGGAGGCAAAGCCAAGGAACTGTTGGATAAACGGCAGTTTTTCATCCTGATTACTTTCAGGCTCGCTGTTGAAGCCAATAAGCACATACCCGACACACTCTTTATCGCGGTTGTGTAGAGGAACCAGCCAGACAAGTTTCAATGAGTCTGAGACTAAACCTTCCTGCACATCACTGTCCGTTGGCTGAAAGCTGTAAAATTCCTGTCCAGCTCCTGAATCTTCGCCTTTTAAATGCGTCAGTAAGCGTGGAAGATCGATTCTCGGCGAGTTGTTATCCAGTGGATATTGGGCGGTGAGCGACAGGGTCTCTCTGTCTTCTGCTGCGTTTGTCCATAGTAAGACGCAGTCGGCTTCAGCGGCTTGTTGGCAGTGAAGGACGATGTCTGACAACAGGGAGTCAAAATTTGAGCTGTTGGATACCCGGTGCAGCGTTGATAGAAAACGCTGTATGGTTTCTGACATGGTGTCGATAGACTCAGCCAGCTCCCTGACTTCAACAATGTCTGAATTTGGCGATTTAACGCTGGAAAAGTCGAGTCGCCTGATTTTTTCCGTTTCACTGACAAGGCGTTTCAGGGGATTAGCGATGCGCCTGGAAGCCATCAATACCATGATGATACCAGCGCACAACCCAAGAATACTGATAAGGATTTGTTTGTTCCTGGCGGCCAGAGCGCTTTGAATAAGCATTGCTTCGGGCACTGCCTTTGCGAGCCATAAACCCTGCTCTCCACCATAAGTAATGCGTACCAGGCTGAGTGACCAGTCTTCGTCTCCGTGCTCGACTGAAAAATGTCCTTCTGACCAGTTGCTCTGCATAAAGAGGTTGTTCAGTGGAGAGTTGGACAAGGCTTCCAGGTACATCCGTTGACTGACGCCTGAATTAATATCCGGCAGGAATCCCGTATGGGCAAAAATACGCCGGTGATCATCCATTAGCATCAATTGAGCCTGTCCTGATTCAACCTGGGCGCGTAAAAACCTGTTCAGTGAGTCCAGGGTGATATCCACTGCCAGCACCCCTTTTTTATCTGGTAGCTGTCTGGACAGAGTCACTCCCATACGTTGAATGAAGAGATAAAAGTAGGGGTCGGTGATGTGGATACTGCTATCCCCGGGGGCGACTTTGTACCAGGGGCGGGTTGTAGGTCGATAGGATATGGTGTTTTTGTCTGTGCGGATCAGCTGGAGTTGCTCGTCGAAATAGGTTCGCGTCTGGTTTCCGTCTGCACGGTTGATATCCACCATGATATGGCTGTTTTCGGGCGTCGAAAACTGCGTTTTCATAAACTCTGGTTTGGTGGAGCGAATAAAGGCAGAGCTTTCGTCCGGATAGCCAACGTAGATAGACAGTGCTGCAGGATTTCGCTCTAAAATTGAATTTACTGTTGATAGCCATTCGATGTCATTGGCGGCATTTAGGTTTTGACTAAATTTGGAGACGGCCAGTGCATCCATAGCGGTGATAAAAGGCGCGGTGAGGCGTTCAAACGCGAGTTTGATTTGGGTAGCGTTCCTTTCTGTTCGTTCTGCTGATAGTTGTTGGTTCAGTGCCTTAGAGTTTTGATAGCTAAGCACAATTAATAAAGCGGAAAGCAGGGATACCACGACAAAGAAGATCCCCGCGATGTGAATTTGAAGAGTGTATCGCCGACCAAACACCATAAATGATATCTTAATTATTAGACACTGAATTAAGCGTATCTAATGATTTTAAGTTACGAGGTGTTTCGTCAGATCATTTGAAATATCTCACGATATTTATGAATCGCGGTGAATGCAGGGGGAAAAAAACCGCGCCAGTTGGCGCGGTTTGAAAGGAACTTAGTTGCCGAGGCCAGCAGACGCGCTCTTGTTCTGGATAAGCTCGATTTTGTAGCCATCCGGGTCTTCAACAAACGCGATCTCAGTGGTGCCGCCTTTAACCGGGCCGGGCTCGCGGGTGATATTGGCACCGGCTGCACGCAGCGCGTCACAGGTTGCATAGATGTCGTCCACACCGATAGCGATGTGACCAAATGCGGTACCCATGTCGTAGGTGTCCGTTCCCCAGTTGTAGGTCAGCTCGATAACCGCGCCTTGTGACTCATCACCGTAACCGACAAAAGCCAGAGTGTATTCATACTGTGCGTTTTCGCTTTTACGCAGCAGTTGCATGCCCATTACGTCGGTGTAGAAGGCAATTGAACGATCCAAATCGCCAACGCGGAGCATAGTATGCAAAATACGGCCGTTGCTCATGACATTCTCCTTAAATGTATTTTCGCGCCCAGTGTATACCTAAACAACCTGAAGATGCAGGATTCAGCGAGCATCTTCAGGTCGTTTAGATATAGCAGTTAACGATAAGCGCGAAGAGTATTACTCGTCTGGATACACTTTATCCTTGAATTCACATAAATCTTCAATGATGCAGCTGCCGCAGCGCGGCTTACGTGCGACGCAGGTATAACGTCCGTGCAGGATAAGCCAGTGGTGGACATCGAGTTTGAACTCTTTTGGCACCACTTTCAGCAGCTTTTGTTCAACTTCATCCACGTTTTTGCCCACCGCGAACTTGGTACGGTTGGATACGCGGAAGATATGCGTGTCGACAGCAATGGTTGGCCAACCAAAGGCGGTATTGAGTACCACATTGGCTGTTTTTCTGCCCACGCCTGGCAACGCTTCCAGTGCTTCGCGATTTTCAGGCACTTCACCGCCATGCTGGTCAATCAGGATTTTGCAGGTCTTGATGACATTCTCGGCCTTTGAATTAAATAGGCCGATGGTTTTGATGTATTCCTTGACCCCATCCACACCCAAATCAAGCAGCGCCTGTGGGGTGTTGGCGACAGGGTAGAGCTTGTCTGTCGCCTTGTTCACGCTTACGTCCGTCGCCTGTGCTGACAGCAACACGGCTATCAGCAACTCAAAAGGTGTGCTCCAATTCAGCTCGGTCTGGGGGTGTGGGTTTTCTGCCCGGAGTCGCTCCAGTATCTGAACGCGTTTTTCGTTGTTCATTGTCCATCCATTGAAATTTAATCGGTTGAGGTCACGCGCACGCGCTCAATAACCACTTTTTCCTTCGGCTGTTTCTTCGCTTGTCTGGCGTCAATGGCGTTCTTAGCTGCAATCAGGAAACCAACAGCTAAGAAGGCACCCGGTGGCAACATAGCCAACAGAAACGGACTGTCAAAATGGAATATTTCAATACGCAGTCCGGCTGCCCAGTCGCCCAATAGACGGTCTGCGCCATCAAACAGGGTGCCGTTACCCAGAATTTCACGGATAGAACCTAGCACAACCAATGCGCAGGTCATGCCCAAACCCATCCAGAGTCCGTCCAGTGCAGAAGGCAATGGCGTGTTTTTAGAGGCAAATGCTTCTGCGCGGCCGATGATGATGCAGTTGGTCACGATCAGCGGAATGAAGATACCCAGAGACTGGTAAAGGCCAAAAGCATAGGCGTTCATCAGCAGCTGAACACAGGTGACCAGAGACGCGATAATCATAACGAAAATTGGAATGCGGACGTCTTTCGGAACCCATTCTCGCACCAGGGAGACGGTCACGTTCGAGCCGACCAGTACCAGTAAGGTCGCCAGACCCAGGCCAAGGGCATTGGTGACAGTGGCAGACACGGCCAACAGGGGGCACAAGCCCAACAGTTGAACCAATGCTGGGTTGTTGGCCCACAGGCCATTTTTCATCAGTTCTTTGTTTTGGCTCATGATTCACCTCCGCAGTTCTTTGGCTGGCGAACAATGGTCTCTTTGTTCTGCATGGCGTACCACGCTGCTTTGCGTGCGGCGTTTACCACGGCACGTGGCGTGATGGTTGCGCCGGTGAACTGGTCAAATTGACCGCCGTCTTTGTAAACCGCCCAACGCTTGTCGTCTTTGCTCTCCAGCGTTTTACCGCTGAAAGAGAGTACCCAGTCAGACACATTTAAATCGATTTTGTCACCCAGTCCTGGTGTTTCATTGTGGCTCAACACACGCACACCAAGCACGGTATTGTTGGTATCAACACCGACCAGTACTTTGATTGCGCCGTTATAGCCATCCGGTGCAATGGCTTCAACTGCCATGGCAGTTGGCTTACCCTCTTTTGTGGCAATGTAAACTGGCATAGGCTCTGGCGTACCTAGGCTCGGGTTGGTGACCAGTGTACAGCTTGTCGCCATTTCGTTGTCGTGCAGGGATTCGGGAACCACCTGGTTCAAGACTTTCAGCAGTTGGATACGCTGCTGTTCGGCAATGGTTTCTTTGGTCAGGCTGTCAGTAATGGCAACCAGACCGGTTGAAAGCAATGCCGCCAGTGCCAGAATGGCACCATTTTTTCTCATCGCGCGGATCATTGGCTTTCCTTCTTGTGGCCATAAACAGTTGGCTTGGTGAAATGGTCAATCAAAGGTACACACATGTTGGCGATAAGCACGGCAAACGCCACACCATCCGGGAAGCCACCCAGTGAACGGATAAGGTACACCAGCGCACCAATCATAGCGCCAAACACCAAACGGCCTTTTGGCGTGGTGGAGGCAGATACTGGATCGGTGGCTATGAAAAACGCACCCAGCATGGTCGCACCTGAAAACAGCTGCATCAGCGGCGACGCGACGCCGTCTGGACTGATGGCATAACCTACAAGGCTGAAGACTAAAAGGGTCGCCAGCATGGAGACCGGAATGTGCCACTGGATCACGCGCATTTTGAGCATGGCCAGGCCGCCGGCAAGAAACGCGACATTTACCCAACCCCAGCCTAGCCCGGCAAAGCTGCCAAATACGGGCAGCTCAACAGCTTCAGAGACAGTTTTACCCGCCAGGAGAGAGGTTTTGATAGTGTCCAGTGGGGTTGCCATTGTACTGCCATCGATGGCAATGCGCAGTTGGTTGACGCTGAAACCGTCGACGGTCAGGCCAGTAAATACGGCTGAGATGGCATCCAACAGACCCACAGGCTGTGTCATCAATGCTTTCGGTGGTATCCAGGTTGTCATTTGAACCGGGAATGATATCAGCAAGACAACATAGGCAATCATGGCTGGGTTGAACGGGTTTTGTCCCAGACCGCCATAAAGATGCTTGGCGATGATGATGGCAAACAATGCACCAATCACCGCTATCCACCACGGAGAAAACGGCGGGATAGCGATACCAATCAGGATACCGGTCAGCATTGCTGAATGGTCTTTTAGGTAGCGCTTGACCGGGCGACCGCGCAGGCTGACAACGGCTGCTTCTGCAAGCACAGCCGTTAGTGCTGCAAGCGCGATCTGGACGAGCACGCCCCAACCGAAGAAATAGCAAAGGGCAGCAATACCCGGCACGCAACACAGGATGACGGTCATCATGATGGTGCTGGTACTTTTCTTGCTGTGGCTGTGTGGGCTACTGGCGATAAAAAAGGCCACGGTTACTCTTCCTCACTATTGTTCTTTGCTTGCGCGGCTTTGCGTGCCTTGGCACGGGCAATCGCAGCGGCAACAGCAGCTTTCTTTGGGTCTTCTTCTGCTGGTGGTGGTTCAACGGCTTGCGGCTCGTCTTGTGCTTCAGCTTGTTGCGCGGCTTTACGCGCCTTGGCGCGGGCGACGGCAGCAGCAACGGCAGCTTTCTTCGGATCTTCCTCCGCAGCCGGTGTCTCAACAGGCGCTTCGGCCTCGGCTTGTTGCGCGGCTTTACGTGCCTTGGCACGGGCGACGGCAGCAGCAACGGCAGCTTTCTTCGGATCTTCCTCTGCAGCCGGTGTCTCAACAGGCGCTTCGGCCTCGGCTTGTTGCGCGGCTTTACGCGCCTTGGCACGGGCGACGGCAGCAGCAACGGCGGCTTTCTTCGGATCTTCCTCCGCAGCCGGTGCCTCTAAAGGCGCTTCTGCCTCGGCTTGTTGTGCGGCTTTACGTGCCTTGGCACGGGCGACGGCAGCGGCAACGGCGGCTTTCTTCGGATCTTCCTCCGCAGCCGGGGTCTCTACAGGCGCTTCAGCCTCGGCTTGTTGCGCTGCTTTGCGTGCCTTGGCGCGTGCGGTAGCTGCAGCGACAGCGTCTTTCTTGTCATCGGTGTTAGCCGGCGCTTCAGATGCGTCTGCCGCTTTTTGCGCTTTCCGCTCACGGGCTTGGCGCTTGCGCTCTTCGCGCAGTTTTGCCATTTCGCTGTTGTCCGGCTCTGCCTGACCTTGAGCGGCAGCTTCAGCCTGCTTGGCTTTCGCTTTAGCGATTGCAGCTGCGACAGCAGGTTTCATTGCTGTAACGCCGCTGCCCTGATCTGATTTTGCTTTCACGCGGGCAATGGCTGCGGCAATGGCGTCACCATCGCCGGATTTTTCCATCGCTTTACGCCGGTTTTCTGCCGCCTGCTTATGGCGTTCTTCACGCTGTTTCTTGTCACGCTCAAGGCGGGCTTTTTTGGCTTCAAAGCGCTCTTTAGCACGTTCGGCGGCCTGTTGCTCTGCATCACGGGCGCGGATTTCGGACTTAGCCTGACGGTAATACTGCACCAGCGGGATTTCACTTGGGCACACATAGGCACAGGCACCACATTCGATGCAGTCAAACAGGTTGTATTCTTCGCACTTGTCGTAGTCGCTGTCTTTGGCATACCACTGAAGCTGTTGAGGCAGCAGTGATGCAGGGCAGGCTTCTGCACAGGCACTACAACGGATACATGCCATTTCTCCGTCTGAAGGGGCGATCTCTCGGCGGCTAGGCACCAGTACACAGTTGGTGACCTTGGTGACCGGTACATTGGTGTGGGGAATGGTAAAGCCCATCATAGGGCCGCCAATGATCACGCGCTCGAGTTTTTTATCTGGCTGATAACCGTGTTTTTCTAACAGGAAACGAACCGGTGTGCCCAACAATGCCCAACGGTTGCATTGGGATTTGAGGGTTGTGCCGGTCAGGGTGACTACACGCTCAATCAAAGGCTCGCCATCAATCACTGCGCGCTTGATTGCGAATACAGTGCCGACGTTTTGCATCATCACACCAATGGCGACCGGAATCGCTTTGGCAGGCACTTCTTTACCGGTGATAAGTTTGATCAGCTGTTTCTCACCGCCAGACGGATATTTGGTCGGCACGACCTGAACCAGAATATCGCTGCGCGAGCCCAGAGCCTGTTTCAGCGCGGCAATGGCTTCCGGTTTGTTGTCCTCAAGCGCAATAACGGTCAGCTTGGGGCTGACGATATGGTTGAGCACCTCGACACCTTGAATGATGTCGGCAGCGTATTCCTGCATCAAACGGTCATCCGCGGTAATGTAAGGCTCACATTCCGCACCATTGATGATGAGGATTTCAGTACGGGCATGACCGGTTTGCAGCTTGCGTGCTGTTGGGAAACCGGCGCCTCCCATACCTGCTATGCCCATCAGGCGAACATGGTCGATGACGGCTTCGTCACTCATTTCCCGGTAGTTAGCCAGCAGTTTTTTTTCGCCCCACTTATCCTCGAAATCCGGGCGGATCACGATACAGGTATCAGTCAATCCCGACGCATGGGCAATGGTGCGGGGCTCAATGGCGATCACTTCACCGGATGTAGGCGCGTGAATAGGGCAGCTTTGCAGAAAGTCCGATTTGGTCAGCGGTTCGCCTTTCAGCACTTTATCGCCAACACTCACCAGGATTTGTCCTGCTGTACCGATGTGCTGTTTGGTCGGTAATACGATCTCTGCCGGAATTTCTGCTGGCAGGATATTGGTTTCGCTGGACTGGCGTTTGTTTTCTGGCGGATGGATCCCGCCATGAAAATCCCAGACACGGCCTTGGCGAATTTGTTCTATTAAGCTGTTCATGCTTGTTTTTCTCCCTTCACTTCTTCAGCAGGGAGTTGAACCACCGGGATTTGGTTTAGTTGCCATTTCCAGGTTTCAGGCGTGGTTTGAACTGGGATCATTTCAATACAGTCAGTCGGGCAAGGTGCGACGCAGAGGTCACAGCCAGTACATTCTTCTTTAATAACGGTGTGAATTGCTTTGGTGCTGCCAACAATGGCATCAACCGGACAAGCCTGGATACATTTTGTGCAACCAATACAATCGTTCTCATGGATGAAAGCAACTTTCTTCAGGCTTTTTTCTTCATCGTGGGCAGACTCAGTGGCTTCTACACCCATCAGATCTGCCAGCTTTTCAATGGTTGGCTGGCCGCCAGGCGGACATTTGTTGATAGCATCGCCATTGGCAATCGCTTCTGCATAAGGACGACAACCAGGGTAACCACACTGGCCGCACTGGGTTTGCGGCAAAATAGCATCGATTTGATCGACAATTGGGTCAGCTTCGACCTTAAATCGGATAGAGGCAAAACCGAGTAAAACACCAAAAATGGCAGCGAGGGCGGCAATAGCTAATACCGCGATCAGAATACCTGTCATTACAGTTTCACCAACCCAGTAAAGCCCATGAATGCAAGAGACATTAAACCTGCCGTGATCATTGCTATAGACGCACCACGAAACGGTTGTGGGACATCTGCGGCAGCTATGCGTTCACGCATCGCTGCAAACAACACCAGAACCAGCGCAAAACCGGCCGCTGCACCAAAGCCATAAATTATGGATTCGATAAAGTTGTGACGCTCATTGATGTTCAGCAGCGCGACACCCAAAACAGCACAGTTTGTCGTGATAAGTGGCAGGAATATTCCCAGCAGCCTGTAAAGCGTTGGGCTGGTTTTGTGCACTACCATTTCAGTGAATTGCACGACCACTGCGATAACGAGGATAAACGCCAATGTGCGCAGGTATTCCAGCCCTAGTGGTGCCAAAATGTACGTTTCTACAAGGTACGCACTCACTGAAGCCAGTGTCAGGACAAATGTGGTCGCCAAGCCCATACCGATTGCGGTCTCCAGCTTTTTGGAAACTCCCATAAACGGACAAAGGCCAAGAAACTTCACCAGAACAAAGTTATTGACCAAAACGGTGCCGACGAGAAGCAGTAAATACTCAGTCATGCCAATCTTCGAATTTTTTAAAGAGATCTTTGTATTATCGGCCTTTGACGCGGCTATAACAACAGATTGTGGGAAGGGTTTTTCACCAAAACCGAAATAATGGACAAACTTTGAGCCGTTAAATACAGCGATTTACAGTTCGGTTAACTGCTCGCAACAGTTCTCGATTTTGAACGCTGGTTGTATGGCGCTAGGGAAAGGCACGTTTGAAGAGGGCGTTCAGCTACCACGCCTTTTCTGTCACTATGGCTCAAAAGCGCGGAGCGGTGAAATCCAGGTAAAAAAATCCCAGTCCGAAGACTAGGATTTCAAAAGTGGCTCCCCCTGCGAGAGTTGACGGGGACGCCTAGTTGGGGCCGCCCAGGCTTGCGACATCAGCGCGAAGCGGTGAATTTCAGGCAAAAAAAATCCCAGTCCGAAGACTAGGATTCTAAAAGTGGCTCCCCCTGCGAGAGTTGACGGGGACGCCTAGTTGGGGCCGCCCAGGCTTGCGACATCAGCGCGAAGCGGTGAGTTTCAGGCAAAAAAAATCCCAGTCCGAAGACTAGGATTCTAAAAGTGGCTCCCCCTGCAAGACTTGAACTTGCGACATACGGATTAACAGTCCGCCGTTCTACCGACTGAACTAAGGGGGAACAGATTTTTGTGATTCACCGCCGCGGCGATGTATCGAAAGTGGCTCCCCCTGCAAGACTTGAACTTGCGACATACGGATTAACAGTCCGCCGTTCTACCGACTGAACTAAGGGGGAACAGATTTTAGTGATTCACCGCCGTGGCGATGTATCGAAAGTGGCTCCCCTGCAAGACTTAACGGGGCCGCCTAGGCTTGCGACATACGGATTAACAGTCCGCCGTTCTACCGACTGAACTAAGGGGGAACAGATTTTAGTGATTCACCGCCGTGGCGATGTATCGAAAGTGGCTCCCCCTGCAAGACTTGAACTTGCGACATACGGATTAACAGTCCGCCGTTCTACCGACTGAACTAAGGGGGAACAGATTTTTTTTGATTCACCGCCGTGGCGATGTATCTGAAAGTGGCTCCCCCTGCAAGACTTGAACTTGCGACATACGGATTAACAGTCCGCCGTTCTACCGACTGAACTAAGGGGGAATTGCTGAAAGCGGGGCGAATCTTAGCTATCGCCCCCAAGGCTGTCAACTCCCGAAACACCACAAATTCGTGATTTTAAATCATCTGCTTATTGTGCGATCAAGGTTGGGTGCTTTTTTGCACTAACAGGTATATATGGAGAGAGTTTTTATTTGGATCTCTCCGTTTTTAGCCCGTCAGAAATACACAGAGCGGTCTGCAAAGAGGAATGCGCTTTCTGTGGCTTTACCAGGAGGGTATTCGCTGGGAGAAACGCAAAATTCAAGCTAGCGGTTAGATTGGTTACTTTGTGACCTTTGTCGCGAGCTGGCTTGGCTGATTTGGGTCTCATAACGCTCTGGCGCACAAAATTTCGGCGGTGAAATACTGTGATGTAGCTCTCATTGGTGGTTTTGCTGTGTGATTCGTCGATTTCACTGAGAAATTACTAAAAATGGATTGACTTTTGTTGTCGCTCTCCAGTTCTGAGTCCAACGAGGTTACCCACAAAATCTGTGGATAACTATGTTAATCACAGAGATTGCCCCTGTTTTGAGTGCATAACAAATGCGCTAAAGCGGGCAGGAAAGCTAACGTTGCTCAAAACTTCAGCTATCGAAGTGGTGATAACCTGATTCTTGTGATGTTGGAGTGTTGAATACATCTCTTGTTGCGTGATTGTGGTTTAATTGCGTGAATTCAGTAAATGAGACAAGCTAGGACAGCACAAAACGAAAAGGAAGACGATATTGGACACATTACCCAAGCTTAGCCTTAAAGGAAAAGTGAGTGAGACAGAGTGGCAGCGTCGCATCGATTTGGCGGCATGCTATCGCCTTGTGGCAAACATGGGGTGGGACGATCTTATTTACACCCACCTGTCTTTACGCATACCGGACACCGACACTTACTTGGTCAATGCATTCGGCGTGGCGTTCGATGAAGTGACAGCGTCAAACCTGGTTAAAGTCGACTTGGACGGCAATATCCTCGATGACACGCCTTTTTCTATCAATCCAGCGGGCTTCACAATCCATAGTGCGATTCATGAAGTGCGCCCAGATGCCCACTGTGTCATCCATCTGCACACGAATGAAACTATCGCGGTGGCGACACAAAAAGAGGGACTATTGCCGCTCAGTCAATATTCTATGTTTTCGATGCCTTCGCTTTCTTACCATGCCTATGAAGGTTTGGCAGTGAATGCGGCTGAGCGGAAACGGCTACAGGATGACTTGGGCAATACCAACCATATGCTGTTGGTCAATCATGGTGGATTAACCCTGGGTCCAACAGTGGGCGATGCATTTATGCGGTTTTACGATTTGCAGCGTGCTTGTGAGGTTCAGTTGATGCTTCAGTCTGCTGGAAAAGAGAACGTTGCTGTGCCGCAGTCTATTCAGGACAACATCTTTGCTCAGGCAAATATTGTGCATTCCGGTGCTACCGGTGGCCAGAAAGCGTGGCCTTCGTTACTGCGTAAGGCATGGCGTTTAGACCCAAGTTTTATGGAATAAAAGAAAGCGTTAATTTTGGAGACCAAGGATGAAAGTCACCTCTGTAGAAATTTTTGATATTCATTGCCCGGAGCGCCCGCCGTGGAATCCGGTATTTGTGCGCATTCATACCGATGAGGGGATCAGCGGCGTCGGTGAGGCTGGCCTGGCCTATGACCTCGGCCACAGCGCTGCGGCCAACATGATCAAAGAGATGGCAGAAGCTTTTTTGATTGGCCATGACCCTTTCCAGACTGAAAAGCTTTGGTCGCGCATGTTGCGAGAGAGTTTCTGGGGCTTAGGTGGCGGGCCGGTTGTTTATGCGGCTATGAGCGCGATTGATACTGCGCTTTGGGATATAAAAGGTAAAGCGCTTGGCCTTCCGGTTTATCAGCTTCTTGGTGGCAAAGTGAATGACAAGTTACGCACTTATGCCTCCCAGCTTCAATTTGACTGGGATAAAGAGTTCAAAGCGCTCCACCTGCCTGAGCAATATGCGGAAGCGGCATTGAAAGCAATCGCAGAAGGCTATGATGCGGTAAAAGTTGACCCCATCATGTATGACAAAGACGGCAACACCTATTACGAGCGCACCAAAATCATTTCCCGTGCTGAAATGAAACTCTATCGTGCCCGTATGCGAGCGATTCGTGAGGCGGTGGGTGATGAAGTGGATATTATTTTTGAATGCCACAGTCTGCCGGGTGCCACGACAGCTATCCAGCTCGGAGAGATTGCCGAAGAGTTTGACTGTATGTATTACGAAGAGCCGGTGAACTATCTCAACCATTCCCTGCACAAGAAAGTGGCTGACCGTGTCAATGTGCCGATTGCCGGTGGTGAGCGTCTTTATAACCGCTGGGGTGTAAGGCCTTATCTGGAAGATCAAAGTGTGGATGTGCTGCAGCCAGACATTGGGCTTTGCGGCGGTTTTACGGAGACCAAAAAGGTGTGCGATTACGCTGATATCTTTGATGTTCGCATTCAGGCACATGTTTGTGGTGGGCCTGTTGCAACGGCGGCGTCATTGCACCTTGAAACGGCCATTCCTAACTTCCTTATCCATGAACATCACACCTATGCGATTAAGTCGTGGAACCGTGAACTTTGTATTCAGGATCCGCAGCCTGTGAATGGTTTCTTTGAAGTGTCCGAAGCGCCGGGTATCGGTATTGAATTGAATGACGAAGTGGTGATGCACTCTCCGCACTTGATCGTGAAGTAATTTGCTACAGTAAATGCAAAACAACCCGCCAGAGTGCGGGTTGTTTTTTTAGAAGCGGTAGAAACCAAATGCGTTGTCATGTACCAGTTTGTCCAACGTCTGAGGCGTTAGATTTAGCTGGGCATAATCCTGCCAGAGCACGTTGTAAGGGGTACGAAAGAGCGTTAGCGGAAAGTTGCTCGCCAACATCACCCTGTCTTCACCAAACACTTCAATCAGGGTCTGGATCACGTTGGCAATTTCACCCGGTGGAAAAGCACGGTCACACATTTCCCAGCCAGACGCTTTCACATAGAGATTGGGCAACGCAGCCAGCCGGCCAATATTGCTTTTCCAACTGCCGGTATTCGCCAGCGGCGGGAAACCCGCGTGGTTCAGGGCTATCTTCAGCGCAGGCAGGTCAGCAGCTGCAGAAACAAAGGCGTTTACGGCGTCATCATCTTTCGCATCAAACTGGGCTTCGAAAATCAGCCCTTCCTTTTCAAGATGCGCGAGATTACGCAGTACCTGCGTATCATTCAAAAGCCGCGACGCATCCTCATCCAGAATATGGCGAACCCCAACGAAAGATTTAAAACCGGATAGGCGTGATACCTGAGATTCAAAAGCAGTGTCCGGCAGTGTGAGATCCGCGCTAGCGATGGCGCGAAACGGCTGGTGACAGCTTCGTTCCAGCCATTCAATTTCCCGCCAGGGCGCGTCATTATCAAACCCGGCTTCTACATGAACAAACCCAGCCAAAGAGAATGGGGGCGCCAGAACCACATCGCGCTCTGTGAAATCGCGCTGGATACGCGGTTTGTCAGGCCAAAACGGTGGATTCTCCGTTTTCAGCCAACCGTAATTACCTTCGCTGAGCGAGAACAGGTGAAGATGGGGATCGATAATTTTTATCATCATTGCGCCGTATAGCCGCCATCGACAGCGTGCAGACTGCCTGTGATAAAACTGGCTTTATCGCTTGCCAGAAAAACCACCAGATTCGCGATTTCTTCAGGTTGGGCGATACGACCCAATGGCTGCAGCTTTCCTTCTTCCGCGTGCACGGCTGCTTTGTCTGCTCCTGAGCGCTCGCAGTAAGCGTCGATTGCTTTGTGATAAAGAGGGGTTTCAGTGGTGCCAGCGCAGATAGCATTCGCACGGATGTTGTACTTGGCATAATCCAGCGCCGTAGTTTTCGCCATGGAAGCAATTGCATGTTTGCTGAGGTTGTAGGCGAAAGAGTTGTTTTTAGCGACTGTGCACTGATCGGAGCCTAGCAATACAATGCTACCGTTTTTGGCGTCTTTCATCGTGGGCAGGCAGGCACGGATGGCGTGGTACGCGCCTTTCACATTGATGTTCATCACGCGGTCAAAATCGGCTTCACTGGTATTTTCAATGGTTGAGCTGAAGTGAATACCCGCGTTGCAAACCAAAGCATCTATTCTCTCTTCTTTATCTAGGATCTGGGTGATAGCCGAATTCACCGCATCAGCCGAAGTGACATCACAGCCGATCCACTCGCCAGTTGGCCCTTGTTGGATATCAAGGCTGTACACTGTGTAGTTCTCTGCCATCAAACCTTCAACCACGGCAAGACCAATACCGGCTGCGCCACCGGTTACTACTGCCACTTTTTTCATCCTAATCCTCAGTATTTCGTTCTGACAGCCATTGTCTGCCATTTGTAGTATGGAGGAGATCTTCTGCGTCAGGAGGGGGTGTGTCAACAACTCCGAGTCTTGTCAGTATCTTGTCAGTTGACTTAGGGAAGTGAGAGCGGAAAATGAGTGCTTTAACGATTGAGCCACGGAAGCATCATGGGTAAGACTTTCAAACTGCATTCACCGTTCAAACCGTCGGGAGACCAACCCACGGCGATCAACCAGTTGCTGGAGGGCCTGGATTCCGGACTGGCACACCAGACTTTGCTGGGGGTAACGGGGTCGGGCAAGACCTACACCATGGCGAATGTCATCGCAGAAGCGGGACGGCCTACCATGATCCTTGCACCCAACAAAACGCTGGCGGCGCAGCTTTACGGTGAAATGCGGGAGTTCTTTCCGGAAAATGCCGTGGAGTATTTCGTTTCTTACTACGACTACTACCAGCCAGAAGCTTACGTGCCGGCGTCCGATACCTTTATCGAGAAAGATGCCTCCATCAACGAGCATGTCGAGCAGATGCGATTGTCTGCCACCAAAGCGCTGATGGAACGCCGTGATGTCGTGATTGTGGCGTCGGTGTCTGCTATCTATGGTCTGGGCGATCCGGACTCTTACCTGAAAATGATGCTGCACCTTCGCCGCGGTGACATGATTGACCAGCGCGACATGTTACGCCGCCTTGCGGAGCTTCAGTATACCCGCAACGATCAAGCATTTACCCGCGGTACATTCCGGGTTCGCGGCGAGGTGATTGATGTTTTCCCGGCAGAATCTGACCGTGACGCTATTCGAGTTGAACTCTTTGACGGAGAAGTGGAAAACATCAGTGTGTTTGACCCGCTGACAGGCGCAATCTCAGAGCGCAATCTCCCCAGGGCGACGATTTATCCCAAAACGCACTATGTTACACCGCGCGAAAAAATCCTTGATGCAATTGAGCAGATCAAAGTTGAGCTTGTTGATCGCAAACAGGTGTTGCTGGACAACAACAAACTGATTGAAGAGCAGCGTATTTCCCAGCGCACGCTGTTCGATTTAGAAATGATGCAGGAGCTGGGTTACTGCTCAGGGATCGAAAACTATTCACGTTACCTCAGTGGCCGAAACGACGGCGAGCCACCACCGACCTTGTTTGACTATCTGCCCGCGGATGGCTTGTTGATCATCGACGAATCCCACGTGACTGTGCCACAGATCGGCGCCATGTATAAAGGCGACCGTTCGCGTAAGGAAACCCTGGTGGAGTACGGTTTCCGTCTTCCGTCGGCGCTGGATAACCGTCCGTTGAAATTTGATGAGTTTGAAGCGCTGGCGCCGCAGACTATTTATGTGTCGGCTACACCGGGTAAATATGAACTGGAAAAATCAGACGGTGAAATTGCCGATCAGGTCGTGCGTCCTACCGGTCTTCTTGACCCGGAAGTGGAAGTGCGTCCGGTGTCTACCCAGGTGGATGATTTGCTGTCTGAAATACGGATCCGTACAGCAATCAACGAGCGTGTGTTGGTGACGACACTGACAAAACGCATGGCGGAAGATTTAACCGAATATCTGGAAGAACACGATGTCCGCGTCCGTTACCTGCACTCGGATATTGATACAGTGGAGCGCGTGGAGATTATCCGTGACTTGCGGTTGGGAGAGTTTGACGTGTTGGTAGGGATCAACTTGCTGCGGGAAGGTTTGGATATGCCGGAAGTCTCGCTGGTTGCCATTCTTGATGCAGATAAAGAGGGTTTCCTGCGTTCAGACCGTTCACTGATCCAGACCATTGGCCGTGCTGCGCGAAACCTCAATGGTAAAGCTATTCTTTACGGTGACAGGATTACCGGATCAATGCAGCGTGCGATTGAGGAAACTGAACGCCGCCGTGCTAAACAGGAAGCCCACAATGCTGAGCATGGCATTGTGCCGCAAAAACTGAACAAGAAAATTGCCGATGTAATGGAGTTGGGTGGCAAACGTAAGCCGCATAAACCGAAAGTGTCTACATCACTTAAGGCAGTCGCTGAAGAAGATGCTGCCTATATCGCCAAGTCGCCACAGCAGATCGAAGCCCGTATCCAGAAACTGGAAGCTCAGATGTACGAAGCGGCACAAAACCTCGAGTTCGAGACAGCAGCGGGGCTGCGAGATGAGATTGCAGAGCTGCGGAATTTGTTCATTCAGAACAGCTAAAAAAAAGCCAACCGGAAATTAGTCGGTTGGCTGTCTTGTTTCAGTGAACGAAGTGCTCACAAACAACGTCAGTTGGCTAGGTGACCCAAGAAGGGTCGAGAAATATAATGCATATAACATGCCAACTTTTTTGACACAAAACATAGTAAATTCAGGCGACTAGCATTATCGTATTTGCAAATTCTTTTGCATTTTGCAATGCAAAACGCGGCGATAGTGCTTTAAATCTGCAAATCAGCGTTATACTTAAAGCAGATTTTTTGGAAAAGTATTTTTTTAGGGAGCAATGGCGGGGGTCAAATGCTAGATGCTGGGGGCAAAAAACGCATACTGATGGTCGAGGATACGGCTTCAGTGGCGGCGCTATACAAATCTTATCTCAATCCACTTGATGTAGAAGTGGAGATCGCCACCACCGGGCAGGAGGCCATTAACAGTTTTGCTGCAGGCCAGACTTTCGCGCTGGTATTGCTGGATTTGCGCTTACCGGATATCTCCGGTTTCGATGTGTTGTCCGAATTCAGGAAATATCACCCTGATGTGCCCGTGGTGATTATGACAGCACATGGTTCTGTTGATGCGGCGGTGGAAGCCATGCGTTATGGCGCGAGCGATTTCCTTATCAAGCCTTGTGAAGCTGACCTGTTACGCGTAACGGTCAACAATGCGCTTAAACCGAAGAGCAATTTGCGGGTGCAGCCTGCTGAAGGGTCCTATTACGGGTTTATTGGCCAAAGTGTGCCGATGCAGGCGGTTTACCGTGTCATTGACTCGGCAGCGCCCAGCAAGGCGACCGTGTTTATTACCGGCGAAAGTGGTACCGGTAAAGAGGTGTGCGCAGAAGCGGTTCATGCTGCAAGTACCCGTGCCAAAAAGCCTTTTGTTGCGATTAACTGCGCCGCTATTCCCAAGGACTTGATTGAAAGCGAACTGTTCGGTCACATGAAAGGGGCGTTCACTGGTGCGGCTTCTGAACGTGAAGGTGCGGCCGAGTTGGCAGATGGCGGTACCCTGTTCCTGGATGAAATTTGCGAAATGGATTTGGATCTCCAGTCCAAGTTGCTGCGTTTTATCCAGACCGGTACGTTCCAGAAAGTTGGCTCTTCCAGGGTGAAGCAGGTGGATGTTCGCTTTATTTGTGCAACCAACCGCGATCCTTGGGAAGAAGTGCAAAAAGGAAACTTCCGTGAAGACCTTTATTATCGTCTTCACGTTATCCCCTTGGGTCTGCCTCCGCTCCGTGACCGCGGAGATGACGTTGTAGAAATCGCACAGTCGCTGTTGTTGATGTTCGCGATGGAAGAGGGTAAAGACTTCCGAAGCTTCGACGAGGAAGTGACCCGCCGGTTGCTGAATTACGATTGGCCGGGTAACGTCAGACAGCTTCAAAACGTGATCCGCAATATCGTCGTGCTACACAATGGGCGGGAAGTCACAGAATTTATGCTCCCGCCACCTTTAAACACAGTTTCTGGTGTCAAAATTGCATCAGCGTCACAAAGAAGTAGTGCGCAAGACTCTCTCTCGCAGCCTCGCGAAGAAAGTTTTGCCGCAGCCTCTGCGATGTTGAAACAAGGTGCAGTGACAAAAGCTGACATAGAACCCTTGTGGTTGGTTGAAAAGCGCGCTATTCAAATCGCGATTGATGCCTGTGATGGGAATATTCCTCAGGCGGCGGGTTTGTTAGAAGTCAGCCCTTCAACGATTTATCGCAAGCTGCAAAGTTGGCAAGAATCACAAGAAAAAAGGAACTAGTTTATGGCGTCGACGGTGAACCATGATACGTTGCGGCGGCTGGCAGCAGAGGTCGGGGAAGAGACAGTGTCTTCCTTACTTGTTGTGTTTAGTGATGAACTGGCTCGCTATTCCAATCAACTTTCAGATGCCCCTACAGCGCTGAAAGTACGCGATATCAGCCACGCAATTAAGAGTAGTGCAGCGAGCTTTGGTGCTGATGAGTTGGCAGAGTTGGCACGCGAATGTGAATCCCGCGTAAAGTTGGGTCAGGAAGCATGGGTGCAAGACCAACTGCCGCGCCTGACCTCAATGCTGGAAGGTACAGCCTCTCACTATAAAGCGTTAGCCAGTGAGCAAAACCTGATTAATCGCCTGGGATAGCTTATCCCTGTCATGGCGCCACTGATGGTTGGCAGACGCCAAGTCTGTCACCATCTGATGGTAGCCTTCGTCGATGTCAGCCGTGTCTGGCCCCAGCACCACATCGATACGCCTTCCCCCCATAGAACGCTCACACCAGCTCAGCATCTTTTCCAATGACATTTGACCGGCAGGACCATTTTCTTTATCCAGGTTACGGATAAAAATCACTTTGGCTTGGGTTTGTTTCAACGCACGGCTGATTTCCGGCAACAGTAGTGGCGGCATGATACTGGTCAGAAAGCTGCCTGGTCCCAGAATCACTAAATCGGCTTCCTGAATGGCGAATACCGCTTCTTTGGTAGCTGGCACGACAGGCTCCAGTAGCAGTCTGGCTGGTGGTTCATCCAGTTCATCAACATTGGTTTCGCCGGAAATTAACTCACCAAAGCGGGTTTGAGCGGCCAAATCTGCAGGGTGCTCTGACATTGGTACAATCTGGGTTGGCACTTTCAGCATGTCACGAATGAGGTTTATAGCCTCCAGCGGACGGATAGAGAGATTATCCAGTGCGGTCAGCATGAGGTTACCCAGGTTGTGACCGTCGAGTTCGCCATTTCCTTTGAAGCGGTATTCAAAGATCATTGAGCCAATGGACGGTTCAGTGATCAGCTGATTGATGCAGTTACGGGTATCACCCCAGGCAATGCCACCCTGACAGGCACGGATTCGACCGGTTGAACCGCCGTTATCTGTGGTGGTTACAATGCCGGTGACATGTTCACCGTGATCGCTTAGCGCAGAAAGAACTCGCCCCAAACCATGACCGCCACCAATTGCGACGATTTTTGGTTGTTTCTGTTTTTTTGATTTCATTGTGCTGCTTTATTTGGGGAACTCGCTTCAATAATACGGCATCACTCGCAAAACCAGGTGGTTTCATCACAAATTGATGTGTGTTTTTTATTTCTGATCACGCAAAGATTAAAAAAAGACCAGCTTTTACGCTGGTCTTTTCAGGAAGAGGGGGATCAGTGCGGGTCTTTCATCAGACTGAGCAGGTATTCCGCCGTATCTGTACAGGTGTGTGCTGCCATCAACACCTGTTTTTCGCTGGCGGGAATGGGAAGCAGTTCCAACCAGCGCTGACAAAGCCAGGTGAGATTGTCAAAGTTAGGCTGTTTGTGCAGAGAACTGAGTTCTGGATAACGCTCAAACATAATCAGCAAGCGCTCGGCAAGTGGTGCCGCATCGTTGCTGACTTCGCGTTGAGGCCAAGCGGGGAGTGCCTGACAGCGCGCTTCAACGATGCCGCTTTCGTTTTCTCGAATACCGTCGATGACAAAACTTTCCTTGCCACACACAATGATGGTTAGAACACCTTCGTTTTGTGACATGTGAAAATCTTCGATAGTTACACGCGTGCCAATGCCGGCACCGATTGGGCTGGTTTCATCCATACAGACGCCCAAGTCGAGGCCATTTCTCATGGCGTATTTTACGGTTTCCAGCTGCGCACCTTGTGTGATGCGCAGTGGTAGACGACCCTCTGGGAGAATGTGTCGGTTATTGAACAGGATCGGCAATGTTGTTGTCATGGTGAGCTCCCTTCCGGGTGGCGAAGCCGGATACATCCGTGCAATTTTCCGCCACCATCTTATTTGGTTTATTTTATCGGGACTACTTAGATACCGTTGTCATACAACCCTGTTGTAGCAATTTCAATGCCTGCTAAATAACCGTTTGATTTATCGAATTTTGCAGAACGTCCGTTGCAAAATGCATTTTGAAATTGCGACATCCAGTCCGTGTTTTTGCAAAGATAGAACGGGTTTACTGCTCACCGTCTTTGGAACACCTGATCGGGTAATGCAGAGATTTTTGCCTGTATTGAAATCCCACAAGAAGATTGCGGGTCAATTGTGCTTGAAGGTTGTCCCACAGATCTGTTTGTGTTTTGAGACGGTGACAAAATAGTTAAAAGTCAGGCGCTACTGCATAAAAGTGTAGGACGATTCTTGTTAGCGAAGGCGTTCTTTTGCTAGATTACAGGGTACGCGTGCTGAAAGTGACAGTCTCACTGAAGTGCGTAAATAACTCCGAAGCCTGCTTTGCTAAGTTCGCCAGAATAGGGGATGCAGGCCGTGACATAACGTCACCAGGGCGATCATAGAAATGTGCTCGTCTCCCGTATTTGGAAAGGTGTTTAGTGTCTGTTCAATTTGAAGATTCCTTTCATCGCAAGTTTTATTACTTGCGATTGTCCATTACTGACGTTTGTAACTTCCGCTGCACTTATTGTCTGCCGGAAGGGTATAAGCCTGCAGGTAAGAATTCCGGCTTCCTGACACTCGATGAATTGCATCGGGTAGTTACTGCGTTTTCGCATTGTGGTACCAGCAAAGTCCGTATTACTGGCGGTGAGCCTACGCTTCGCCGTGATTTTACTGACGTGGTTGCCATGATTGCGGCGCAAGATGGCATCAAGAAAGTGGCCATGACCACTAACGGTTACCGTCTTGAAAAGAACGCCCAACAATGGCGGGATGCAGGGTTAACCAATATCAATGTCAGTGTGGACAGTCTTGATCCGCGCATGTTTCACCAAATCACTGGCGAGAACAAATTCCATCAGGTTATGCGTGGCATTGATGCTGCGTTTGATGCGGGATTTGAGCAGGTGAAAGTGAACGCTGTGCTGTTGAAGAACCTGAACAGCGGCGAATTGCCCGCTTTCCTCAACTGGATTAAAGACCGACCGATACAGCTGCGTTTTATTGAGCTGATGCAGACCGGCGATATGGACTCCCTTTTCGAACAACATCATCAGTCTGGTGTCTCGGTCAGAAACCATCTCATCGCCAATGGTTGGATTATGAAAGTCCGGGACCAAAACGACGGCCCTGCGGAAGTATTCTGTCACCCGGATTATCAGGGTGAAATCGGGCTTATCATGCCCTACAAAAAAGATTTCTGTTCCTCATGCAACCGCCTGCGCGTTTCTGCGCTGGGTAAACTGCACATGTGCCTGTTTGGCGACTACGGTGTCGATCTGCGTGACCTGCTTCAGGATAACGCGCAAGAGGAGGCATTGGTCGCACGCATTCAAGGTGAATTGTTGAACAAGAAACAAAGCCATTTTCTCGACCAGGGGCATACGGGTATGACGCCGCACCTGGCATCTATTGGCGGTTAACCCCGCACCAGATCAATTCGTTGAGGTTCAAATTTTATGGGTCACGCTGTTACTGCTTTTTCACCGGCAAAAATTGCTGTTCTGACGGTTTCTGATACGCGCACTGAAGAAAATGACACATCAGGAAAGTTCCTGGTTGATGCGCTGACAGAAGCGGGTCACACCCTTGCTGACAAGCAAATTGTGATTGATGATGTTTACAAAATCCGCGCGGTGGTTTCCCAATGGATTGCGGACGAAAACGTTCAGGCGGTAATGATCACCGGTGGTACGGGCTTTACTTCCCGCGACAGCACGCCGGAAGCACTGAAACCACTGTTCGACAAAGAAGTGGAAGGCTTTGGTGAGCTGTTCCGCGCGATCTCATTCCAGGAGATTGGCACGTCGACTATCCAGTCACGAGCGATTGCAGGCTTTGCCAACCATACCGTGATTTTTGCAATGCCGGGCTCAACCGGTGCGTGCCGCACTGGCTGGAATGGCATCATCAAGCAACAGCTGGATGCGAGCCACCGCCCATGTAACTTCATGCCACACCTGGGTCAATAGTCCATGACAGGCTTTACACACATTAATGCTTCTGGTGAAGCAAATATGGTTGATGTATCGGGCAAGGCTGAAACGGTGCGCGAAGCACGTGCAGAAGCGTATGTGGATATGGCACCTGAAACACTGGCACTGATTGTTTCGGGCAAACACCACAAAGGTGATGTGTTTGCCACTGCACGTATCGCAGGTATCCAGGCGGCCAAACGCACATGGGATTTGATTCCTCTGTGTCACCCACTGATGCTGACCAAAGTGGAAGTCTCTTTGGAAGCGCTCCCTGAAACCTCGCAGGTACGCATTGAATCGGTTTGCAAGCTGTCCGGGAAAACCGGCGTTGAGATGGAAGCCCTAACAGCGGCGTCTGTCGCTGCGCTGACCATTTACGACATGTGTAAAGCCGTACAGAAAGACATGGTGATCGGCCAGGTTCGACTGCTTGAAAAAACCGGCGGAAAATCAGGACATTTTAAGGTGGAATCATGATCCAGGTTCTCTTTTTTGCTCAGGTTAAAGAGTTGGTGGGCGAGAGTCGACTGGCACTCGATGGTGACTTTGCGTCGGCGGAAGAGATCCGCCAACACCTTGCTGCAAAAGGTGATAAGTGGGCATTGGCGTTGGAGTCCGGAAAACTGCTGGTGGCAATCAACCAGACGATTTCAGACCTGTCTGCACCGGTAAAGCCGGGTGATGAAGTGGCATTTTTCCCACCTGTGACGGGAGGTTAACCGTGATTTCTGTTCAGGTTGACGACTTTTCTGTTGCGGAAGAATACGCGCGGCTGAACGATTGCCATGGCGACGGTGCTGTGGTCACATTCGTTGGCAAAGTGCGGGACATGAACCTGGGTGACAATGTGACCGGACTGACGCTGGAGCACTACCCGGGCATGACGGAAAAGTCACTGACCGAAATCTGCGAGCAGGCAAAATCACGTTGGCCATTAACCTATGTGCGTGTCATCCACCGAGTTGGTGCACTCGATATTGGCGATCAAATTGTGTTTGTCGGTGTCTCCAGTGCCCACCGCAATGCAGCATTTGAAGCATGCGAGTTCATCATGGATTACCTTAAAACCCGTGCGCCATTCTGGAAGAAAGAGCGTCTGGTTGATGATGAGCGTTGGGTTGAAGTCCGTGACAGTGACCAGGACGCTGCAAAGCGCTGGTAACTGTCTGTCACTAAACAAAAAAAAGGGATGCAATGCATCCCTTTTTGATTTCCGCTTTCAGTGCTTATTGGCAGTTAGCCGCACCCAGCGTTTTCCATACACCCCATTGACCGGTAGTGCCTGGCTCTTCATTGGTTGTCCACCACTTGGCTTCATACTCCGTGCCTTTGTGGGTAACCACATTGCCGCCGGTATAGACTTGACCTTCTTTCCATGCGTTGTCACAGGTAGGGTCAACCGGGCCTTCGGTTTTCAGAACAGTCACACGAACTGCAGCGCTGTCGGTCAGTTCCCCATCCGATACAACAACCGAGAAATCAAATGCGGTATCAACATCATACTCACCGGCGATGAAGGTCAGTGTTGCGCCATTTTCTGTGGCATTGATCGACGCAGGGTATGACCACTTATATGTCAGTGAATCGTTTTCAGCGTCTGTAGAGCCGCTGGCATCCACGAGTACAACTTGACCTGCTTTCACGGTTGCCGGAGCGCTGATAGCGGCTTTTGGCGCGGTGTTTACAGGGTCAACCGGGCCTGACTCTGCTTTTGCATTCACCACAACCGTGTCGGTTGCTGTCGCACCGTCGTCGTCCGTCACAGTCAGTGAGAACACAAAACGGGTGTCAACAGCAACAGCTGGAATGTCAGCCGATGCTGAAACCGCATTTGCGCCAGTCAGGGAAACGGCAGGACCCGCAGTTTGCTTCCAGCTGTAGGAGACAATTCGGCCATCAGAGTCTGATGATAGCGAACCACTCAGGGCGACAGTACCAGCGGCGTTAACGGTAACATCTGAACCGGCATTTGCTGTTGGTGCTTTGTTCACAGGCGGACGTGGGTCAGTCGCCAGTGATTCCTGCATTGCATTCAGGATATCGCCGTTATCGGCATCGATTTCCCAGGCAAACAGACCGGCGAAGTTGTTCTGACGAACATATGCGCCTTTGGCCATTACAGAGCGCTTGTCATCATAAGTGATCAGATCGCCATTCGATGGATCGTATACCCAAGGGGCTTCTGCTTGCTGATCGTAGCCTTTGATAACGCTCGGTTTGTTGAGGTACTTGGTCACGATATCTTTGTAGTCGATAACACCCGCTTCCCAAGAGCCTGCAACCTTACCATTGCCCACACCCGTCATTGGGTTGGTTGGGTCTGACATGCTTGCTTCTGTCACGCCCGTCCAGCCACGGCCGTACATGGCTGCACCAATAACCATCTTCTCAGGTGGAACGCCTTTTTCAAGCAGCAGGTTCACGCCATTTTTGGTGGTGTAAGCCGGGCCTTTGCGCGGCTTGCCTTCTTCATCCAGGCCTTTACCTGCACATTCGTCTGCAGTCATGTGGCTGCCACAATCAAGGGCTGCCTGGTGACCCACCACATTGTTCCAACCACCGTAGTAGTCGTACGTCATGGCAAAGATGTAGTCCATGTATGGAACGGCATCTACATAGTTAACGTTTGCAATCTTGTCGTAACCGACACCCACTGCAGAGGTCAGCTCGTAAGTGCGGCCAGTTTCTGCGGACAGTTCATCCAACATAGCGCGCAGCTCTTGCATCAGCACTGCATAGGTATCGCCATCTTTAGATGGGTCGCCGAGGTTCGGGTTGGCACCCAGGCCGCCCGGATATTCCCAGTCGATGTCCACGCCATCATAGAATTTCCAGGTTTGCAGGAATTTCTTCACGGAAGCGACAAACTTGTCGCGTTTCGCTTTGTCGCCGAACTCGTAGAAAGGATCAGACAGTGTCCAGCCACCGATAGAAGGCAGGATTTTCAGATCTGGATAACGCTGTTTAAGCGCCATGATCTGTCCATAGGTTCCCTTGTAGGAGGAAGAATAGCTTTGACCCGATTGTGGATGCGGCATCTGAACGGCAGCCCAAGGGTCATGGATAACCACTTCATAATCTGGCAACCCGGCACAGGCGCGGTTAAGCGCAGCAAGGGGACCATCGGCCAGTGAAGGGTTGTTGCCACAAATTGGAACAAAGCCGTAGATAATGTGGGTCAGATTCTGCGCAGGGATTTTGTCGACCGGGAATTTACGCCCATAAACACCCCATTCAACGAAGTAAGCGCCGACGACGGTATTGTCCGGCGTTGTGTAGTTGCCGTTATTCGGATCAACATTCATTGGCAGCGGGTCCAGGTGGCTACCGTCTGTGTCTGCAACAACGATAGGTTTGGCCGCACTTTGGGTACAGGATTGTGCTGCGCCGGTTCCGCTACATAATTCCACCACCATGTCATATTTACCGCCTTTGGCGACCTGAAGCACAGTGGATTCTTTCTGCGTCGCTGACGGTGTGACAGAAGCTTCGTGTACAACCTCGCCATTCAGTAACACACGCCACGAATCGGCGGGTTCACCCGACCAGCGGTCCCAAGTGACTGGAACTTCTGCGTAAGGTTTTACTTTGACCAAGTCTTTGTATGCAGTGGCAGCATCGTTGACTTCAATGATGGCGAAATTGGTTTCCATCCAGGAAATGATAGGAGCGCCCGGCGCAGCGATCGCCGGTGATGATATGGCACTTGCGATAGAGGCCGCTAAAAGCCCCTTGAGAAAAGCCTGTTTGTTCATCTTAATATCCCTCGAAAATTTATTGCGTGAATAAACTATCCAACGCGCGAACAGGAACCGATCTCCGTCGATTCTTGTTCGATAGTTGTAGGGAAAGATAAATTACGCAAAATCAGTGGCTAATGTTTTAGAGACGTGAGAGGAAAATATTTAACCTCCCCGTTACATTGCGGTTATTTTCTGAACAGGGCGTCACAAAATTGCAAGGGTTTAGGTATAAAGGAAAATAAGTGACAGGCAAAAAATAACCTCTCTTTCGAGAGGTTATTAATCAGCAGTTAATACTGTGTTTCAGCGGCTTTCTTTTGCTTTTTCTTCGTTTGCCTGTTTCTTGGCAGTAGGAATAAAGCCGTGTCGGACGCGAGAGCACAGAGGTCTTGAATGGGAACCGGCAGGTCTCATTTTGATGATCGTCTCTTTTTAAATATTGTTTGGTAAAGGGTTTGTGTTGCACCTCAGTGCCGATCAAAACAACGTTTCTTTACATCGGTACAGAGATATAGTGCGCAAAAATTAGGACTTTCACAAACAGATTCGTGTCACATTTGGAACCATTTTGAATAAATTCTAACCAGCATTTTTTTTATTCCTCCTTGTTATTAAAACCCTTCTAATTGCAAGGAAGTAGGGTTTATTTCCAAGTGGTTGCTGACTTTGATTTTGTCGGGATCTTCTGCGGTTAAGATGTGGGAAGGATCTCATTGTGTCAAAGTTGGGGCGGGGGCGTCGTGACGTTTTGCTACACTGAAATCAGCGGGGTGTAATGTCTATCACCTCCGCGCGCACGAGCAGTTGGTGTGCCATGTGGAATGAATCAATCAGGAGGATCACGATGGGACATAGACGTATCAGCAATAAAAAGATGAAGCAGATGCTTCAGGAAGTGCTGCCGGATGACTACCGCCAGGGTAAAGATGGCGCATTGGTTGAAGGTAAAGAGCAAAAACGCAACCAAGATCCTCTACCTCTCCAGGATTCTCAGAAATAGTCTTTAATTACTGTTTGTTAACGCATAAGCCAGCATTTATTGCTGGCTTTTTTGTGTTCTGGAACCGCGCTTGAGGAGGAAGAATAAGTCACTTATATGCAGTAAAAATCTGTTTACTAAGTGTAAACAAGTAATAATTCCTATTGAAATCATCCTGCTACGCCTACAAGTCGCTGCATTGCTCCCACTGTTGGATATAAAGTTTATTCGTTCTGGAAGCATTTTTATGCCTCCATGAATTCTGCAGACACTAAGTTTGTTCGAATAATGTCTCAATTTATACCGATAACACTAGTTATTAATGCTCAAAAAAGGCGCAATAGTAACTATTCGTACAATTTTCCTCTTTGTATTTGCCAAGGTATGAATGAAGTGTTCATCTTGATGCATTTAAATGGATGATTGTGCTGCTTATGGTTTGCATGTTAGATGGATGTGATTTTTTTTGCCTATTTTGTGGCAAATTACTTTGGAGCTTGGTAAGGTTCCAAGCAATTCTCCGTAAATCCCTCTACTTTTGTGCAGAAAAGCAGCTTTTTTTGCTTCACATTCTGGTAGATGCGGAGAGTGTCATGGATGCAACTGAAGGATAAATTGGAGTATCTGCATGTATAAGAACAAAATCACTCAGGCGCTGCTTCTCGGCGCGGGTATGGCCGTAGCGGCTACCTCTTTCACTTCAACCGCAGCTGAAGTACCAGCGGGCGTGAAACTCGCACCAAAACAAGAATTGGTTCGCGGTAATGGTACTGAAGTGGCGTCATTGGACCCACACAAAGTGGAAGGCGTGCCTGAGTCACATGTTTTGCGTGATCTGATGGAAGGCTTGGTTATCCAGGATGCGCTCGGTAACACCATTCCTGGTGTGGCTGAATCCTGGAGCACGGACGATAACCAAACGTTCACGTTCAAAATCCGCAAAGACGCGAAGTGGTCAAACGGTGACCCGGTAACCGCGCAGGATTTCGAGTACAGCTTTAAACGTGCCGCTGACCCGGCCACTGCATCGCCTTACGCTTGGTATATCGAATACACCAAGATGAAGAATGCGAAAGACGTTATTGCAGGGAAAAAACCTGTGAGCGATCTGGCTGTGAAAGCTGTCGATGACCAGACGCTGGTTATTGAGACTGACGTTCCACTGCCATATTTCGTGAAGATGCTGGCACACACCACCATGTATCCGGTGCACAAAGCAACCGTTGAGAAATTTGGTGATGCGTGGACCAAGCCAGGCAACTTTGTGGGTAACGGTGCTTACCAGCTTGCTGACTGGGTCGTGAACGAGAAGATCGTTTTGGCGCGTAACCCTAACTATTGGGATAACAAAGATACTGTTATCGATCAGGTTACTTTCCTGCCAATCGAAAACCAAAATGCGGAAATGAACCGCTTCCTTTCTGGCGAAATTGATATCACTTATGAAGTGCCAAATGAGCAGTTCCGTCGCCTGTCCAAACAGTACCCAGACAACGTTGTTGTGTCTCCAAACCTGTGTACTTACTACTACGGCTTTAACAACCAGAAAGCGCCATTCAATGATGTGCGTGTCCGTAAAGCGCTGTCTTACACTATTGACCGCGATATCGTAACAAAAGCAATTCTGGGTCAGGGTCAGCAACCCGCTTATGCTCTCACTCACAGCGGTATTACCGGTTTTGCGCCAGAAAAACCTGCTTATGCAAACATGACGCAGAAAGAGCGTATTGCTGAAGCGAAGAAACTGCTGGAAGAGGCAGGATTTGGCCCGGGTAACCCGTTGGACTTCACCCTGCTTTACAACACCAGCGAAAACCACAAGAAGATTGCGGTAGCAATCCAGTCTATGTGGAAAAAATCGCTGGGTGGTTTTGTCAACGTCACGCTGGAAAACCAAGAGTGGAAGACGTATCTGGACAACAGTAAGCAAGGCAACTTTGATGTTCGCCGTGCAGGCTGGTGTGCCGACTACAATGAAGCGTCAACCTTCCTGGCTATCGCGATGACCGAAAATGGTTCTAACGACCAGAAATACTCCAGCGAAATCTTCGACAAAGCCATGAATGACGCGGTTAAAGTGGCGAAAACCGACGAAGAGCGTAACCAATACTACGCAATCGCAGAAGCGCAACTGGCTAAGGATATGCCAATTGCACCAATCTACCAGTATGTTCAGCCGCGTCTGGTTGCAACACACGTAGGTGGTTACCCAGAGAAGAACCCACAAGACAATCTCTACACCAAAGATATGTACATTATCGCAGAATAATTACAGGGTTTTTCCATGCGCCTGTGGCCCAACTGCGGGCGCATGTTTTTTCGAACATAAGTAGGATGCTTTATGTTTAGATTGATTTTTACTCGTACACTGGAAGCGATACCAACCCTGTTGGTATTGATTACGATTTCATTTTTCCTGATGCGTTTCGCGCCCGGAAACCCCTTTTCTTCCGAAAAAACACTGCCTGCTGAGGTCATGCAAAATATCGAAGCCAAATATGGTTTGGATAAGCCATTGTTTGAGCAATACACCACGTATCTCGGAAATGTGGTACTGCGTGGCGATTTTGGCCCTTCATTCAAGTACAAAGACTACACAGTGAATGAGCTGATCGCCTCAGCGTTGCCGGTATCTGCCAAAGTGGGCTTCTATGCCTTTATTGTGACCGTCATTATTGGTGTCACCATCGGCACCATCGCGGCACTGCGGCAAAACAGTTGGGTGGACTATCTCATTATGTCCACGTCCATGTTCGGGGTTGTTTTGCCTTCCTTCGTCCTCGCCCCGGTACTGATATACATCTTCTCCATTGGCTTTGGCTGGCTTCCAGCTGGTGGCTGGAATGGCGGTGCACTGGAATACATGGTGCTGCCGATTATCGCGATGTCATTCCTTTATATCGCAACGTTTGCCCGTATTACCCGTGGCAGCATGATTGAAACCTTGAACAGTAACTTCATTCGA
The DNA here is from genome assembly GCF_019209835.1 of Enterovibrio paralichthyis. NCBI lineage: Bacteria > Pseudomonadati > Pseudomonadota > Gammaproteobacteria > Vibrionales > Vibrionaceae > Enterovibrio > Enterovibrio paralichthyis. Next base: position 164,776 of record NZ_JAHUTS010000004.1, read on the forward strand.
ACCGCCAAAGCGAAAGGCTTGAGCATGCGTTACATCGTCCTGAAGCATGCACTTCGTCCGGCGCTCTTGCCTGTGGTGTCTTACATGGGGCCTGCATTTGTCGGCATTATCACAGGTTCGGTGGTTATCGAGACCATCTTTGGTCTGCCAGGCATCGGCAAACTGTTCGTTAACGCCGCATTCAACCGCGACTACTCGCTGGTTCTGGGAGTCACAATCCTGATTGGTGCGCTGTTTATCATCTTCAATGCCATCGTAGACATTCTGCTTGCGTGGCTGGATCCGAAGATTCGTTATTGAGGTTTGAATTATGATTTTAAAAAGAGAAGAAAATAACGAAGCGATCGAGAATTTCTCTGCTCAGTTGGAAGTTGAAGGTCGCAGTCTTTGGCAAGATGCGCGCATCCGTTTTATGCGCAACAAAGCGGCGATGACCAGCCTGTTTATCCTGCTGTGTATTACCGCCTGGGTTCTGATTGGCCCAATGTTTGCCACTTATGCGTTTGATGACACTGATTGGTATGCCATGCATGCGGCGCCATCGCTGGCTGACGATGGGCACATTTTCGGCACTGATGCTCTGGGGCGTGATATTTACGTCCGAACCCTGATGGGTGGCCAGATCTCACTGATGGTTGGCTTGATGGGCGCGCTGGTGGCGGTTGTTATCGGTACCATTTACGGTGCGACATCTGGCTACATTGGCGGACGTACAGACCGCGTGATGATGCGTATTCTGGAAATCCTGAACGCTATCCCGTTCATGTTCCTGGTTATCGTGTTGGTCACTTTCTTTGGCCGTAACATCTTCCTTATCTTCGTGGCAATCGGTGCTATTGCCTGGCTGGATATGGCGCGTATCGTACGTGGCCAAACCCTGAGCCTGCGCAACAAGGAATTTATCGAAGCAGCCCATGTTTGTGGCGTCAGTACCCGCAACATTATTCTCCGCCATATTGTGCCGAATGTACTGGGTATCGTGGCGGTTTACTCAACCTTGCTTATCCCAACCATGATCCTGATTGAGTCATTCCTTAGCTTCCTTGGTCTGGGCGTTCAGGAGCCAATGACAAGCTGGGGCGCACTGCTTCAGGAAGGCTCACAAACCATGGAGCTGGCAATTTGGCAGCTGGCCTTCCCGACTCTGTTTATGGTCACCACACTGCTGTGCTTTAACTATGTGGGTGATGGTCTGCGTGACGCGTTGGATCCGAAGGATCGATAAGGAGGAAGTATGAGCCTGTTAGATGTGAAAGACCTGCGCGTAGAATTTAAGACCCAGGATGGGTCAGTGACCGCAGTAAACGACCTGAATTTCTCCCTGGACCGTGGTGAAACCCTCGGCATTGTTGGTGAGTCAGGTTCAGGTAAAAGCCAGACCGTGTTCTCTATCATGGGGCTTTTGGCGAAAAACGGCGTTGTATCCGGCAGCGCCCTGTTTGAGGGCAGGGAAATTCTGAACCTGCCTGAGAAAGAACTGAATAAAATCCGTGCCGAGCAAATTGCCATGATTTTCCAGGATCCAATGACATCATTGAATCCGTTTATGAAAGTCAGCGACCAGTTAATGGAAGTGCTCATGCTGCACAAAGGCATGGGCAAAGCAGAAGCATTTGAAGAATCTGTGCGCATGCTGGAAGCGGTGAAAATTCCGGAAGCGCGCAAACGTATCACTATGTATCCGCACGAATTCTCAGGCGGTATGCGTCAGCGTGTGATGATTGCGATGGCGCTGCTTTGTCGTCCTAAACTGCTGATTGCCGATGAACCGACAACCGCACTGGATGTGACGGTTCAAGCGCAAATCATGGAGCTTTTAAATGAACTGAAAAGTGAGTTCAACACCGCCATTATCATGATCACCCACGACTTGGGTGTGGTTGCCGGTTCTTGTGACAAAGTACTGGTGATGTATGCAGGGCGCACGATGGAATATGGCAAAGTGGATGAGATTTTCTACAAGCCAAGTCATCCCTATACAGAAGGCCTGCTCAAAGCCATTCCACGTCTGGATACGGAAGGTGAAGTGCTGCCAACCATTCCGGGTAACCCACCTAACTTGCTGAAATTACCGCCGGGCTGTCCTTATCAGGATCGCTGCCACCGAGTGGGCGATCGCTGTCGTAGCGAATCGCCGATTCTGACGCCGTTTGCTGATGGCCGATTACGTGCGTGTTTTTCTGATCAGGAGGCTTGGTAATGGGTGTGATGGATAAAAAACTCTTGCTGGATATTGAAGATCTAAAGGTGCATTTCAATATTGCGGCCAAATCTGCCTGGCCTTGGGCGAAACCTGCGACATTGAAAGCCGTTGATGGCGTTAACATCAAGCTTTACGAAGGTGAAACCCTGGGTGTGGTGGGCGAGTCCGGCTGTGGAAAGTCTACATTTGCCCGTGCTGTCATTGGCCTAGTGCAGGCCACGGAAGGTCAGGTTGTCTGGCTGGGACAGGATCTGACCAAGCTGCAAGGTAATGCATTGCGCGAAAAACGCAAAGAAATCCAGATGATTTTCCAGGATCCGTTGGCCTCGTTGAACCCACGTATGACCGTCGGGGATATCATTGCTGAGCCACTGCAAACCTTCTATCCAGAGTTGTCCAAGGATGAAGTGAAGCAGCGCGTCCAGGAAATGATGACGCGCGTCGGTCTGCTACCCAACGTGATTAACCGCTATCCCCATGAGTTCTCTGGTGGGCAGTGTCAGCGTATCGGTATCGCCCGCGCACTTATCCTGAAACCGAAACTGGTGATTTGTGATGAGCCGGTATCTGCGCTGGATGTGTCGATTCAGGCGCAGGTGGTTAACCTGCTGAAAGAGCTTCAAAAAGAGATGGGTCTGAGCCTTATCTTTATTGCTCATGACCTGTCTGTGGTGAAACACATTTCTGACCGCGTTCTGGTCATGTATCTGGGTAATGCAGTAGAGCTCGCTGAAGGTAAGGAACTGTTTGATAACCCACAACACCCTTACACCAAGGCTTTGATGTCGGCCGTGCCGGTGCCGGATCCGGTCAAAGAACGTAACAAGCAAATCCAGTTGCTGGAAGGGGAGTTGCCGTCTCCGATGAACCCGCCTTCTGGCTGTGTTTTCCGCACCCGCTGCCCGATTGCCACAGAAGCCTGTGCGAAGCAAAAACCCACATTGGAGGGGACAGACCTCCACGCGGTGTCTTGCCTGCAGGTCCAGCTTTAAAACTAAGCTAACCTATACAGAAAAGCCTTCCGATTGGAAGGCTTTGTTTTATCTATGGTTTGGCAACACTGCGGGCGATTAAGCCTGTGGATACCACAAACCTTGGTTGCAAAGATCCAGCAGCAGTGCCAGAACAGCAGGGTTGTTAGCCAGTGGACCCAGCTCATCGACAGAGAAGTCTTCGAAGTCACACAGCACTTTGCCGAATGTTTCGCAGCCCTCTGGTAGTTCGATGGTTTCACCATTGATGAAAACGACGCCCGGGTTGTTCTCGTGGTACAGCGCCTTAAGCCCTGATACTTTCTCAAGGAACAAACCGTCAGCCAGGAATTGCTGCAGCTCGTCTGATTGCCATGGGGGATCTGCCGGCATGATATCAAGCTCGTGGCGGGATGAACTCAACTGTTCACCCATCCAGCGTGCTTTCGCTTCTTCATCATTGATAAGCTTCATCAGCATATCATTCAGCGCATTGTATTCCGCTTTTGGGATCATGCCGTGTTCATCGCGGGTTTGAAGCTCAGGGTTGTGGTAATGCACGTCACCTTTGTCATTCGCAATGATGTAGTCAGCGTAACCGTTCAGCAGTTCTTGTTTCTTCGGTGAACGGTAGCCCACAGAGTAGCTCAGGGACACATCGATAGTGTTGCCTTCATGCGGGTAACCCGGCGGGATGTAGAGGATGTCACCCGGCTCCAGGATTTCGTCGATCATAGGCTCGAAACCTTCAATCTGACGAAGACCTGTGTGGTGGTTGGCATCTTTGTATTCGCCCAGTGGGCCTACACGCCAGCGGCGCTTACCCATTCCTTGACAGATAAACACATCGTATTGGTCGATGTGCGGGCCTACACCACCTTCCGGCATTGAAAGGCAGATCATTACATCATCAAACAGCCAGTTAGGCAGACCACGGAACGGTTCAGCCAGTGCGCGAGGCCCTGGGTGCCAGTGGTTAGCCGCTTGGATAATCAGTTGCGAATGGGTATCTGGGAAGTCATCAAAGCTTTCAAACGGGCCATGCTGCGCCTGCCAGTTACCATCAAGGTTGGTGACAAAGCGGGAATCGATTTCTTCTTCCATCGCCAGACCTGCCACTTCGTCAGGGGTGATTGGGTCTTCGAAATCAACAAAGCCGTTTTTGATAACGACGGGTTCTTTATGCCAGAAGCGGGTCAGAAAGTCGTTCAGGTCGAAATTTAACTGATACATAGGGGTAATGCGTTTACTTGAAATTGGGGGAGAGTATAAACGAGGTGCATTAAAAAAGCCCGAATACTGGTGCATTCGGGCTTTTTAGGCTGTTTGGGATTACAGCTGGTCAGTCAGCTTAACAGCGTCACCAATGTAGTTTGCTGGCGTCATTTCTTTCAGACGCGCTTTCTCGTGCTCTGGCAGTTCCAGACCGTCGATGAATGCACGCATGCCTTCGCCATCAACACGTTTACCACGGGTTAGCTCTTTCAGCTTCTCGTATGGCTTCTCAATACCGTAGCGACGCATCACGGTTTGAACTGGTTCAGCCAGTACTTCCCAGTTTTTGTCCAGTTCCGCTTCAAGCGCTGCCTGGTTCACTTCCAGCTTGCTGATGCCTTTCAGGGTAGAGGTGTATGCGATGATCGCATAGCCTACGCCCACACCCAGGTTACGCAGAACGGTTGAGTCGGTCAGGTCGCGCTGCCAGCGAGAGATTGGCAGCTTCTGAGCCAGATGACCGAAGATCGCGTTCGCCAGACCCAGGTTACCTTCTGAGTTTTCGAAGTCGATTGGGTTCACTTTGTGCGGCATGGTTGAAGAACCGATTTCGCCGGCAATGGTTTTTTGCTTAAAGTGACCCAGCGCGATGTAGCCCCAAACATCGCGGTCGAAATCGATCAGGATGGTGTTAAAACGTGCAATCGCATCGAACAGCTCTGCAATGTAGTCATGTGGTTCGATTTGCGTGGTGTACGGGTTCCAGGTCACGCCCAGAGATTCAGTGATGAACGCTTCGCTGAACTGGTGCCAGTTAACTTCCGGGTACGCAGACAGGTGGGCGTTGTAGTTACCTACTGCGCCGTTGATCTTGGCCAGGATTTCCACGTTTTCGATTTGCTTGTACTGACGCTCCATGCGGTACGCCACGTTTGCCATTTCTTTACCCATGGTGGATGGGGAAGCTGGCTGGCCGTGGGTACGGGACAGAAGCGGTACTTCGCGGTATTCCGCTGCCAGTGCTTTAATTGCATCAATCACGTTGCGGATTTCTGGCAGGATCACTGTCTCACGTGCTTCTTTCAGCATCAGGGCATGAGAGGTGTTGTTGATGTCTTCAGAGGTACAGGCAAAGTGAATGAACTCGTTAACCGCGTTCAGTTCGGCATTGTCTGCTACTTTCTCTTTCAGGAAATACTCAACCGCTTTCACGTCGTGGTTGGTAGTGCGCTCAATCTCTTTGATGCGCATTGCATCTGCTTCGCTGAACTCGGCAGCGATTTGGTCGAGCAGTGCGTTTGCTTCTGCGCTGAATGCCGGTACTTCCTTGATGGCATCTGTTGCAGCCAGTTTCTGCAGCCAACGGATTTCTACGATAGTACGGTACTTCAGCAGGCCAAACTCACTGAAGATTGAACGTAACGCAATCGTTTTCGTCCCGTAGCGGCCATCAACCGGTGAAACAGCTGTCAATGCTGACAGTTCCATGGGCTCTCTCCTGAATTTAATATTACGAATTTCGGGCTAAGATGATTTTGGCCTGCTCAATCATTTGTTTACGACCAAAAATGAGGTGTCGGCGTTTACCGCCTACTTGACGCCAGAGCACGGCACCGCGGATACCCGCTAACAGCAGGGCGCGTACTTTGTGTTGTACGCCGGTTTGCTGAAGCTGGGCTGGGTTACCGGTTACTTGAATACGCGGGCCGAGTGGGCTGATGGTATCCAGATAGATACTGGCAAGGTTGCTGATCATTTGATCATCGAGCAGGTCAAAGTGTTGGATCTGGCGCTGGACGGTCTCGATGCGATCGCCAAGCTGTGCAAGGCTGTCGCGGCGACCGGACAGTTTGCGCTCCAGTGCCAGAAGGTTGATCAGATAACGGGTGAGCTCACTGCCACCCGGGCTGTTATCCAATTCATTGATAAGCGTATTGAGCCCCAGGGTGAGGTTTTCTTCATTGCCGAAAACCTCGAGGGTGGAGCCCGGATTGGTTTGGATAATACTGTTCAAGCTGGCGCTGAGTGCGTCGTAATCACAACTTCCTTTGCGTGCAACTTCCTGAACCAGTTTGACGGATTGACAGATACCTGCGAACGCGATGGTACGATCAAACAAAGTATTAGCCACAGATGAATGCTCCTTAAATGCGCTGTTCGATGATGCCGCCACCCAGGCAAACTTCACCGCTATAAAATACCGCTGACTGACCAGGAGTCACCGCAGATTGCGGTTCATCAAAGCTCACTTTGATCTGGTCACCATCAATGGGCTCGATGGTACATGATATGTCTTGTTGGCGGTATCGCGTTTTTACGGTGCACTTCAATGGTTCGGTAATCGTTTCGCGATCTACCCAATGCAGTTGTCCCGCAACCAGACCTTTAGAGAAAAGGCGCGGGTGATCATGGCCTTGTGCAACAATCAGCACGTTACGCTCAACGTCTTTATCGACCACATACCAAGGCGCCTCGAGGCCGTTGCCGCCTTTTTGACCACCAATGTGCAAGCCTTTACGCTGACCCAGTGTGTGGTACATCAAACCCTGATGTTCGCCGATGTGCTCTCCGTCAACGGTTTCAATGATGCCTGGCTGTGCTGGCAGGTACTTCGACAGAAAATCGGTGAACTTGCGCTCGCCGATAAAACAAATGCCGGTGGAGTCTTTTTTCTTCGCTGTCACCAAGCCTTGCTCTTCAGCGATACGGCGTACTTCCGGCTTTTCCAGATCGCCAACCGGAAACAGGCTGCGTGCAACCTGTTCGTGGCTCAGGGTGTACAGGAAGTAGCTCTGGTCTTTGTTGCTGTCGAGGCCGCGCAGCATTTGTGCCTTTTCGCCTTCCATGGTTGGGAAGGTGCGGCGCACATAGTGACCCATTGCGATGTAGTCTGCTTCCAGTACTTCGTCAGCAAACTCGAGAAACGCTTTGAATTTAATTTCTTTGTTGCACAGGATATCTGGGTTTGGTGTACGGCCTGCCTTGTACTCGGTCAGGAAGTGCTCGAACACGTTGTCCCAGTATTCTGCTGCGAAGTTAATGGTGTGCAGGGGAATGCCCAGCTTGTCACAAACGGCCTGTGCATCGGCCAGATCTTCCGCTGCCGAGCAGTACTCGTCGTTATCATCTTCTTCCCAGTTTTTCATAAACAGGCCTTCTACCTGATAGCCCTGTTGCTTCAGTAGGTAAGCGGACACTGAGGAGTCGACGCCGCCGGACATACCGACAATAACTTTTTTGCTGCTGTTATCTGACATGACGAAATTTCTAGCTCCAATTAAATCGGGGGCAGAGTTTAACAGAAACCTTTACGCGGTTACAGATGGGATATGAGTCACAATTTAACTGTATTAACCACGTGGCGGTGGAGGCACTTCGCACCATTCGCCGGGTTTGAGGCCGTCTACTGTCCAGTTTGCCATCTGGTAGCGCACCAAACGTAGTGTCGGGTGGCCTACAGCGGCTGTCATTCGGCGCACCTGACGGTTTCGACCTTCTGTCAGCGTAATAGCCAACCAGGTGGTTGGTACCGAAGGACGGTGGCGGATAGGCGGGTTACGATCCCAGATGTCGGGAGCGTCCATCACTTCAATCCCGGCGGGCAGAGTCCAGCCATCATTCAGTTCCACGCCATCGCGCAGAGCCTGCAAAGCTTCATCACTTGGAATACCCTCTATTTGTACCCAATAGGTCTTGGCGGACTTGGAAGATGGCTGGGTTAATCGTGCCTGCAAAATGCCATCATTGGTCAAAACCAACAATCCTTCACTATCTTTATCCAGACGACCTGCCGGATAAACATCCTTAACCGGGATAAAATCCGCAAGGGTAGAGTCGCCGGGCTCACCGGTAAACTGGGTCAGCGTGTTAAACGGCTTGTTGAAAATGATCACTTTCGTCGGGCCTTTTGGACGTGCAGGTTTATCGCTGCGTCGGCGTGAAGCGCGTCGAAAATTTTGTTTTGAAGTCGGCGAGTTAGCGCCTTTTTTAGGGGTGGTTTTAAACGTCATGAAGTCGTGTCAATCGGGTCTGGTAACAAATGAGACCTCGGTATTATACATGGAATAATGTGATTGGCGTGTTGCGGGATTTACAGTATTCTTTTGCCCGCATGTAATACTAAAGCTATCTGAAATAAATCAAATTCAGACCGTTCAAGTATCTACCAAGCAGAACAATAATCTGACGTGCTACAAGGAGTTGTTAGACACGTCGTAGTGCGACAGCAAATTGTTCTGTTTGGTAAGCGCAAAATAACAAATGGACGCTAGGAGAATTAAATGGAAAGTAAAGTAGTCGTACCAGCTGGTGAGAAAATTGCAATTGACGAAAGCGGCAAGCTGGTCGTTCCTAACAACCCTGTGATCCCTTACATCGAAGGTGATGGCATTGGTGTTGACGTTAGTCCTGCAATGATCAAAGTCGTTGATGCGGCGGTAGCGAAAGCTTACGGCGGTGACCGTAAGATCTCCTGGATGGAAATCTACACCGGTGAGAAGTCAACCCAAGTCTATGGTGAAGACCAGTGGCTGCCGGCTGAAACACTGGATTTTATTCGTGAATACAAAGTTTCTATTAAAGGTCCTCTGACAACGCCTGTTGGCGGTGGTATCCGTTCTTTGAACGTAGCCCTGCGCCAGGAGCTGGATCTCTACATCTGTGCGCGCCCAGTACGTTATTTTGAAGGCGTACCAAGCCCACTGAAACAACCAGAATTGACTGACATGGTTATCTACCGTGAAAACTCGGAAGATATCTATGCGGGTGTTGAGTTCAAAGCTGGCACTGCTGAAGCAGACAAAGTGATTAAATTCCTGCGCGAAGAAATGGGTGCGACCAAAATCCGTTTCCCAGAGCAGTGTGGTATCGGTATCAAGCCTGTATCTGAAGAAGGCACCAAGCGCCTGGTTCGCGCCGCGATTCAGTACACCATCGACAACGACCGCGCGTCGATGACGCTGGTGCACAAAGGTAACATCATGAAGTTTACCGAAGGTGCATTCAAAGACTGGGGCTACGAAGTGGCCAAAGAGGAGTTTGGTGCTGAGCTTCTGGATGGCGGCCCATGGATGTCTCTGAAGAACCCTAATACGGGTAAAGAAATCATCATCAAAGACGTTATCGCAGATGCGTTCCTGCAACAAATCCTGCTGCGCCCTGCAGAGTACGATGTGATTGCAACCATGAACCTGAACGGTGACTACATCTCTGATGCACTGGCTGCACAGGTTGGTGGTATCGGTATTGCACCGGGTGCAAACATCGGTGATGGTGTTGCACTGTTCGAAGCGACCCACGGTACAGCGCCTAAGTATGCGGGTCAGGACAAGGTGAACCCTGGTTCTCTGATCCTGTCTGCTGAAATGATGCTGCGCCACATGGGTTGGACTGAAGCGGCTGATCTCATCATCAGCTCAATGGAAAAAGCGATCAGCAATAAGACTGTGACCTATGACTTTGAGCGTCTGATGGACGGTGCAACACTGCGTAAGTGTTCTGAGTTCGCGCAAGACATGATTGACCAAATGTAATTTGGTTCTGATGAAGAAAAACCCGGCTCTGGCCGGGTTTTTTGTTTCTACATAGGATTGAAATTTTCATCGACGGCATAGACGCGCAAGCCGTCAGGGTCTTGATCATCATCGACCAACCAAGGCGCCAGACACTCCCGGCTCTTCGTACAGGGGTCGGTCAGCGAACGCATAAAAGCGACCAAATCATTGATGTCAGTTTCAGTGTAGAAATAGGGCGATCTGAGTTTGCTTAACCCCATCGTTTGCTGCAAAAACATTGCCCAAAGTGCTTCTCGGGTATTGGAGTGCCAGTCTCCCATTTGGATGTTGGCTTGGGGACCATCATAGGAATAGAGTGCAACTGAATAGAATGGATCCATATGGTGACGAATGATTCCTTCTAGGGTGTTGAATGCACCGTCATGCCCATAGGGTGAGGTCATCTCTACATTGATGAGTGACGGTGTCCTGAATGCAAACGCATCACGATAGACAAACGTTTCTCGGTATCGGCCAAAATCATTGGTGCCTGAATCACCGTCCCCTTTGCCCCGACCAATTTGAGGTACCGCGATATTGTGGAACCCCTCGTCAGTCATCAAGTCACCCCGGTGGCAGGACTGGCAGTTGAATCCGCCATCTGGACGTTTGGAGAAAAACTTCAGCGCTCCTCTTTTCTCTGCAAGGCTGAGTGCTGATTTATCTCCTTTGATATAGTTGTACCAGCGGTTTTCGACAAAAGCCTGGGAGCGCATGTACTCACCCAAAACTTCCCGGATGGAGTGGTTGTTTATCACTTCATTCAGGGGAGCATTGGGTTTGTTATAGGCTTGACGGAAAAGGGTCGGCCAGTTGTTTATCTGAAGTGGCTCAAGTTCGCCCCGAAGTCTCGCTGCAATCAGATCCCTGATTTCCTGGTTCGACTTATTCTGAGCAAATGAAAAGCCGCGCATCTCTTCTTTCGGTGTGATCGGGAAGCCTGCCTGAGCATGGGAAAGGTTGGCTCCCGCAGAGGGGTCAGGCACACCAATTCCTGAATCAGGCGTGCTGATCGGGCCAACGGAGCCATTTTGGTAAGGAACTGGCAACATAGCCTCAATCCGACCGTCATGAAAAATATGGGTGTCCCAAAACCCCAGGTTGAAAGAGGTCGGCACATTTCTCGGCATTGTTGGGCCACCATCGTAATTCACTGCTGTTGGGCGATGTTCTCTTCCGGGGCCTAACATGTCAGGGTTGGTTGCATCGACGCCAATTGAGATTGACAGTGCGTCGGCCCCGCCGAGTGTTGGGTGATGGCAGCTCACGCAAGCGGTATCAAAGTTTCCGCTCTGGATTTTGCTGAAAAACAGCAACTTTCCAAGCTGGGCTTTCGGAGAGTGAATGGAAGGCAAAGTACGGTGTTTTGCTGGTTCACCGGTCAGGGAAAAATGTGAGATTTTTTTGGAGAGGTTGTCGTCGAGCCATTTTTCACTGCGATAGTCGATAGTACTGGCATAGGAAAAGGACGAAAAAAGTTGGGTAAGGATAATTCCTGATGCGTAAAGAGTTGTCTTCATTGTTCCTCCTACAATCATCGTCATACGTCTGCGTATGAGACGCCAAAGCGATGTAAATTCAATGTAGGCAGGCGAAACGGATTTTATGAGTTCCACTCTTGGGACTACTCCAAATCAAAGCGGGGACTGTACCCAAACGACTTGAAGATGCTCGCATTGATGTCCTCCGTTCGGGCGGGTTGACTGACGCCGTACTCGTTATTGTTCCTTTTTTTTTGGAGGTGACCACACCGACAAAGAAACGCCGCGATCACAACGCCAGTCGATCTCGCTGAATCCTGCATCTTCAGGTTGTTTGGGTGTAACTGTAAAGTGCCATGCTTGACTCATCAGCTATAAAGGAAGGACGTGAGGAGGCATTTTGTCGTCTTCTGGGATTATAGGAAGAAACGAATGTAAAGAAGGGTAGGGAGAATTTGTAGGAAAACAACAAACAAAAAGAGCGAACCTTAGTTCACTCTTTCTCAACTCGACCTTTCGGCAGCAAAAAATTTAATAGCAACGCTTTTTATTTAGGGGCTTCGTTTTCTACTGGAACAATTTGGCTGGCGTGGTAACCCTTTGGACCTTCCTGCACTTCGTAGTTCACGGTCTGGCCAGCTTTGAGCGTGCGATAACCGTCCATTTGAATTGTTGAATAATGCGCGAATATATCGCCTTCACCTTCGTCAGGGCAGATAAATCCGAACCCTTTAGCATTGTTAAACCATTTAACTGTACCAGTTGCCATGCGAAACATCCCTCTTGCATTCAAATTGCATAACTATGAGTAAAACCTACGAGCGCTATCTTCTTACTCAGTCGTAATTGAAGCTGTATGTTTTTACTACAATTCACACTCTAGTAGAAAGATTTAGACAGTCAAGCGTGCGAGGCTTCATATAACAACATTTTAATAAAAATAGCCAACGTTCTGGCAGAAGGATGATGTGGGTATCATTTTTGTTAATTAAGTTTCATAAATGAAACCTTTTTTCAGCCAATAAGATCTTGATAATGCTTACTAATTTATAACTGTATAAGTTGTCGACAATGCTGTTCCAAAGTAGAAGAGCATTCGGATTGTCGTTAATTGCATGAATTCAATACTGTGTTTAGAAAGTTTATCAATAGTGTGCTAACTCATTAATACGGCTTGAGTTAGATATTCCTCTCGCTGATGAATGGCGTTTATATATTTGTTGCGGGAAATAACTTTGCAGAATTCGAGACTGTTGTTTCATTTTTGAGTTGATGTAAATGCCTCTTTGCGTGTACAAAAATCACTACAATTTAAGATGAGGTGGATGGACGGAAGATGTCAGAAAAGCCTATTCAAAATTTTAGTGAATTGAATTTCTACTTTTGGTAGTACTTTATGAAAGTGGATGGCTACAAGATAGCATTGCAGCGGTTGCTGGAATACAATCTGTGCATTACGTTTTAAATAGAGGTAGACATTCTTGTGTTGGCAGTCTCAATCTGCAAATCTGACGCATAAATGTTTGTTTTGTAAAGAACAGATGAGCTACCTTAAAGATTGTAAGTAGTTATGAGTAAAATGTACGAGTGGATTGTTCCGGATTCTGACGTTAAAGAAGCGGAAGAGACAAAAGTAAAGCCGCCTTCCTTGTATAAAGTGGTGTTAAACAATGATGATTACACCCCAATGGAATTTGTGGTAGAGGTATTACAGCGGTTCTTTTCCATGGATTTGGAGCGGGCGACACAGCTGATGCTGACAGTGCATTATGAAGGACGAGCTATCTGTGGCGTATACACCGCGGAAGTAGCCGAAATGAAAGTTGCGCAGGTGATGACCTATGCGAAAGAACATCAACACCCTTTGTTGTGTACGATGGAAAAAGCTTAGGTAAGGAGAAACACCGTTTTCTCCGGCACACCGTAATGTGGTATTTGAGGGAGGTGCCTTATGCTAAATAAAGAACTTGAAGCTAGCCTCAACGGGGCTTTTGCGAGAGCACGTGAAAAACGTCATGAATTTATGACGGTCGAGCACCTGCTATTGGCGCTTCTGGAGAATGTGGCAGCCCGCGAAGCTTTGCTCGCCTGTCGCGCCGACCTTGATGCTCTTCGAAAAGAGCTAGAAGCATTTATTGAACAAACCACACCGCTCATCCCTGTCGATGACGACAACCGTGAAACACAACCTACACTGAGCTTCCAACGCGTACTTCAACGTGCTGTTTTCCATGTTCAGTCATCGGGTCGCAGTGAAGTGAGCGGGGCCAACGTACTGGTCGCTATTTTCAGCGAGCAGGAATCCCATGCAGCTTACCTGCTGAAGAAAAATGACATTAGCCGATTGGATGTTGTTAATTACATCTCACATGGCACCACCAAATCAGCTAGCAGTGATGAAGACCTGCCGGGGGCGGATTTGTCCTCTGATGAGGCAGCGGTTGAAGGCGGTGAAGAACGTCTTGAGAACTTCGCAACCAACCTGAACCAACTGGCGCGTGTTGGTGGTATTGACCCACTTATCGGCCGCGACAAAGAGCTAGAACGTACTATTCAGGTGCTATGTCGCCGCCGGAAAAACAACCCACTGCTGGTGGGTGAAGCTGGCGTCGGTAAAACGGCAATCGCAGAAGGTCTGGCTTGGTGCATTGAAGAAGGTCAGGTGCCGGATATCATCAAGGACTGCGTGATTTACTCGCTGGACATCGGTTCACTGCTGGCGGGCACTAAATATCGTGGTGATTTTGAAAAACGCTTCAAAACGATTCTTAAACAGCTCGAGAAAGAAGAGCACGCAGTGCTGTTTATTGATGAGATCCACACCATCATAGGCGCAGGTGCAGCGTCTGGTGGTCAAGTCGATGCGGCTAACCTGATTAAGCCACTGCTCTCAAGCGGTAAACTGCGTTGTATCGGTTCAACGACCTACCAGGAGTACAGCAGCATCTTTGAAAAAGAACGCGCGCTGGCACGTCGTTTCCAGAAAATCGATATCCTTGAGCCGTCGCTGGATGACACCACCAAGATCCTGATGGGGCTCAAACCTAAATACGAAGCACACCACGAGGTGCGTTACACCAATAAAGCCATCCGTGCAGCGGTGGAGTTGTCGGCGAAATACATCAATGAACGTCATCTGCCTGATAAGGCAATTGACGTGATTGACGAAGCGGGTGCGCGCTGTCGTCTTGCGCCAGCCAACAAACGTAAGAAAACTGTCGGAGTGCCAGACATTGAGGCAATGATTGCCAAAATGGCGCGTATTCCGGAAAAATCGGTCTCTTCCACTGATCGGGATATTCTCCAGTCACTTGAGCAGAAACTCAAAATGCTGGTATTCGGACAGGACGACGCCATCAGTGCACTGTGCGAAGCAATTAAGTTGAGCCGTGCAGGTCTTGGGGCGGAGAATAAACCAGTTGGTTCATTCCTGTTTGCAGGCCCAACTGGCGTAGGTAAAACCGAAGTGACGGTGCAATTGGCGCGTGCGATGGGTATCGAGCTTCAGCGCTTTGACATGTCTGAGTACATGGAGCGTCACACGGTGAGCCGTCTGATTGGTGCACCTCCGGGCTATGTGGGGTACGACCAAGGCGGACTGTTGACCGATGCGGTCATCAAACACCCGCACAGCGTTGTGTTGCTGGATGAAATTGAAAAGGCGCATCCGGATGTCTTTAACTTGCTGCTGCAGGTGATGGATAACGGTACCCTGACGGACAACAACGGCCGCAAAGCGGACTTCCGCAATGTGATTCTCGTGATGACAACCAACGCAGGTGTGACGGAAACGGTTCGCAAGTCGATTGGTCTGATCCAGCAGGATCACAGCCACGATGCGATGTCGGAAATCAAGAAGGTGTTCTCACCAGAGTTTCGCAACCGTCTCGACAACATCATTTGGTTCAACCATCTCGATAAGAGCATCATCCTACAGGTCGTGGACAAGTTTATTGTCGAACTGCAGGCACAGCTTGACGCTCGCGGTGTGTCACTCGAAGTTACAGACAAAGCAAAAGTCTGGCTGTCAGAGAAGGGCTACGACAAAGCAATGGGTGCCCGTCCGATGGCGCGTGTTATGCAGGAACACGTTAAAAAGAATCTGGCTAACGAACTGCTGTTTGGTTGTTTGGTGAATGGCGGTACGGTGAAAGTGGGCGTGAAAAACGACAACCTGACTTTCAGTTTCAGTGATGAAATGGAACCGGCATAAGCCTTTTATAGTACGACAAAACCCGGCATTAGCCGGGTTTTTTTGTGTTCGCGAGACGTGAGGATTAGCGCGCGCGGAAGATGATGCGACCTTTAGACAGGTCGTAAGGCGTCATCTCAACGGTAACTTTGTCACCGGTCAGGATACGGATGTAGTTTTTGCGCATCTTACCAGAGATGTGTGCAGTAACTACGTGGCCGTTCTCTAGTTCTACGCGGAACATAGTGTTTGGCAGGGTATCCAGAACGGTACCTTGCATTTCAATTACGTCTTCTTTTGCCATTTAATCCTCTTGGGCTACCGATCAGCCAATTTTTGACCGGCAGATAATGCCTTGATTGGTTGAGTCTGTAAAGTTTAGGGGCGGAATTTTACCGCTTTGCCTCCCTACTGACCAGCAAAAATCGGCTATTGGTTAAGCTTTACACTAAATTTCGCAACGAATGAATGCCGGAATCGGGAGCTCGCGCGTGTTGGGGTTCTTGAATTTGTGTAACAAGATACCGCTTAGTCTCCGTTACACCACTCACCGGCAACATACCTTTGATGGGGGTTAAACTTTCGTTTGTAGTTCATCGCGGAACACTCATCAATCTGGAAACCAAGATAGAGCCAGGGCAACTGGTAATCTTGTGCCAACCGGATTTGCGCCAGCACACATAATGACCCGAGAGACCAAGGGTGTTCTGGGTCGAAAAAGCTGTATATCGCGCTTAAACCATTGTCCAGTACATCCGTGACGGCGATGGCGATAAGTTGGCCATTTTCGTAGAGATGCAGATAGAGAGAGCGTTGCCAGCGGCTCTGTACAAAGCTCAGAAAGTCGTTTTTGTTGGCCGGGTACATAGAGCCATTACGGTGCCGGACAGAAATATAATGCTCATACAGGGCAAACCAGTTGTCATCCAATTGATCGCTGATGACAGTATGAAGGCGCTTGAGTTGGCTGATATGACGTTTCTGACTTTTAGAAGGCGCAAATTCGGCGACGTTGATCCTCAGGGACTGACAAGCAGTGCAGGCCAGGCAATGTGGACGGTAAATATTGTTGCCACTACGACGGAAGCCACTTTGTATCAGTAGGTTATATCCTTCCTCAGAGTGCATATCCGGTTCAAGCAATACAGCAACCGACTCTTGCTGGCCGGGTAGGTAACTGCAATTTGATGGCGCCATGATGCCAAATTTGATCGGACGGCTAGTCATGGTTGAGCTCAATCCACTGTGAACGGAACAAGGCTGGGCTGGTGACCTGTTGTTTAAGAGTCTGCAGCCTGGAAATAAAAGCGTCTCTGGCCAGTGGCCTGGCGCCCAGTGATGCGAGGTGCTCTGTCATCATCTGACAGTCGATAAGCTTTCCACCGTGGAGCGAGAAATGCTCGCAAAAATACCAAAGCGCGGTCTTGGAGGCATTGGTCTTCAGGGAGAACATGGATTCACCGCAAAACAGCGCGCCAACTCCCACCCCATATAGACCGCCAATCAAGGCATCACCCTGCCAGACTTCAATGCTGTGCGCAGACCCAAGCTTGTGGAGTCGGGTATACGCGGCGCGCATTTCCTCAGTAATCCAGACCTGATTTTCACCACGGATAAGCGCACAGTGTTCAATTACAGCTTCAAAAGCTTGGTTGATTGAGACACGGTAACCTTGCTTGCGGACAAATTTTTTCAGACTGCGGCTGGGGGTGAACTGGGTCGGATCAATCACTGCCCGCTCTGATGGCGACCACCATAGCAACGGCTCGTCAATGCCAAACCAGGGGAAAATGCCTTGTGAGTACGCAGCCTTTAGCCGCTCAGGGGAGAGATCACCACCAATAGCCAGTAGACCATCTGGGTCTGCCATTGCGGTGTAAACCGGGGGAAAAAACTCCGGCTTTGTTTCATCCAGGGGAGGAAGGTAAATCGTCATAGCGCCTTTTATTCATTTCAGTAAAAAGGGAGCAGATGCTCCCTTCAGTATAACGACCTTATTGTATTCGCTGTAGCAGTTGTGCGTAGCGACCACCGGCATTTTTCAGTGTGTTGTGCGTACCATGTTCAATGATGCGCCCTTCGTCCATCAGGCAGACTGAATCCATTTGAGCCAGTCCCACAAGGCGGTGAGTAATGAAAAGCACCGTTTTGTCTTTTGCGTGATCCAGCAAGAGCGTCAGGATTTGCTGTTCTGTCTGCACATCCAATCCTTCAGTTGGCTCATCCAGCAACAGGATTGGTGCGTCGCGCAGCAGGGCGCGTGCAATCCCCAGACGGCGGCGCTCGCCACCGGAAAGCTGTCGACCGCCGTCTCCCAGCCAAACATCCAACCCTGGGCCTTCCAGCAGTGCCTGCAGGCCAACTTGTTCCAGCGCAGTGGTCAGCTCTTCGTCACTGGCTCCGGCTTTTGCCATTGCCAGATTGTGGCGAAGCGAGCCGTTAAACACATCGACACGTTGGCTGACAACTGCAATTGAGCTGCGAAGTGCCGACTCACGCCATTGGTTCAACGGTGTGCTGTCAATGCTAACCGTACCCTGTGAAGGATCCCAGGAACGGGTCAGCAGTTGGAGCAGGGTAGACTTACCGCAACCGGTACGCCCGAGCAATGCCACCTTTTCACCGGCGTTAATGGTCAGTGAAACTGAATTAACCGCCGCTTTTTCTGCACCGGCATAAGTAAAGCTCACATTGTCGAACTGGATATTGCCTTTCGCAGTGTTGTTGTAGCCAGTCGGGTCGAAGGGTGTTTCTGGCTCCGCCTCAATGATTTCATTCAGGCGTTTGGCAGAGGTTACCGTTTGGCTCAGGTACTGGAATGCACCCGCGACAGGCATCATCAGCTCAAAGCTTGCCATCGTGGCAAACGCAACCATGGCAACATACGGGTTTGGTAATTCGCCACCAATACCATCTGCCGCCAGCCAAAGCATCAGCACCAACGTCAAACCGTTGGCAGCCAGTAACACACCATTGGCAAGGCCGGTGATCCCAGCCATCTGGCGTTGGGCGTTCAGCAGGCGTTTCTCTGCATGGACAGCATGTTGGCGGTAACGGTCTGCCGCACCAAAAATTTGCAGCTCTGCATGGCCTTGCAGCCAATCCAGCAGCGCGATACGTAGATCTGATTTTGCCTGAGTGATTTCTGCCCCGTGAGGTTTCCCCAAGTGATAGAACACAACCGGCAATACCAGCATCAATGACAGCAGGATAGCACCTAGGGTAATGCCAAGTGACGGTTCAAACCAATACAGGAATCCACTGATCCCAAGAATGCCCAATACGCCGACAATCAGCGGGCTGACAAGGCGCAGGTAAACGTGGTCCATGGCATCGACATCGGCAACCAGGCGGTTGAGGATGTCAGCGTCGCGTAAGTTAGCAGCTTTGCCCGGGATAAGCGGGGTCAGCTTGTCAAAAAAGAAAATACGCAAATCGGCCAGAAGCTTGAATGTCGCGTTGTGGCTGACGACGCGCTCACCCCAGCGACCGGCGGTGCGTGCAATAGAAAAACCGCGGACACCGGCTGCTGGCAGCATGTAGTTAAAGTTTGCTGTTGCCAGTAGGCCAGCTACCGCAGATGCGGCAATAAACCAACCAGACAGTGTCAGAAGGCCAATAGCGGAAGCGAGCGTGCCAAAGGACAACAGCATGCCCAGTGTCAGGCCGAACCAGTGCTTTTTGTATAGTTTGAGGAAGGGGATCAAATCACGCATCGAGATCGCTCCTGTCTACTGCTTGGATCATCTCTGCGAAGACCCCTTCTTGTTTCAGTGCTTCAAAGGTGCCCTGTTGCACCAGTTGACCTTTTTGCATCACCAGAATGTGGTCACAGCCACCAAGCTGGTCAATGCGGTGGCTGACGAGGAGGGTGGTCGTGTCACGGGTAGCATGGTCAAGGCTTTCCATCACCAAACGCTCGCTGGATGCATCCAGACTCGCTGTCGGCTCATCAAGTAGCCAGAAATGGCCGTTTTGCAACAGTGCCCGTGCGACAGCGATACGCTGTGCCTGACCGACAGAAAGGCCGGTTGCGCGGTCGCCAACAGGGTGATCCAATCCTTTTTCCAAGCGTCCGATAAACTCATCAGCATAAGCGGTTTGGATTGCAGACGTGACTTGCTGTTCGGTTGCCATTGGCGCAGCCAAGCAGATGTTTTCACGCAGGGTACCATGGAAGAGTTGCGGGTTTTGTCCAACCCAACTTACCTGCTTGCGCCAGCTGAACAGCTCAGCATCGCGCAGCTCAACACCATTGATTTTAAGGCTGCCACGGTAGGGCAGAAAACCGAGAATCGCGTTGATAAGGCTGGTTTTACCGGCACCACTTTGGCCAACAATGGCCACTTTTTGACCGGCTGAAATCGTAAAGCTCAATGGACCCGCTAGGACAGTGCCATCAGGGCTCAACACTTCCAGTTCGGATGCCTGGATATTGACGACATCAGAAGGAATAGTTGCTGAACCTGAGGTTTGGTGTTCTGGCTTGGCATCAAGGAAATTAACGATAGATTCCGCCGCACCGATTGCCTGTGCCTTGGCGTGGTAGAAGGTACCCAGATCGCGAAGTGGCTGGTAAAACTCCGGTGCCAGAACCAGAACGAAAATACCGATAAACAGGGTGATACTCAGGCCGTAATGACCGAAGTTCAGTTCACCGATGTAGCTGAAACCGAAATAGACGGCTGTGACGGCAATGGAGAGGGCGGTAAAAAATTCCAACACCGCGGACGAAAGAAAGGCAAGACGCAGCACTTCCATGGTGCGTTTGCGAAAATCATCAGACGCAACACGCAGGTACTGGCTCTCTGTTTCAGCCTGATCAAACAGACGGATGGTCGACAGACCGCGCAGGCGATCGTAGAAATGTCCAGAGAGGCGCTGTAACGCTTTAAAGTTGCGGCGGTTGGCATCTGCAGCTCCCATGCCTACCAAAGCCATAAAGAATGGCACCAGTGGCGCGGTCACGAGGAAAATCAGCCCAGCCGCCCAGTTCATTGGAAACACAGCAATCAGGATGATGAAAGGTATCAGCACGGCAATAGCCATCTGCGGCAGATAGCGGGCAAAGAAGTCCTGCATCTCTTCAACCTGTTCAAGCACCAGGCTCGCCCAAGTGCCGGCAGGCTTACCTTGAATGGTTGCAGGGCCAAGTAGTTCGAGTTTATCCAGAATCAGGTGTCGAATATGGCGGCGGACGGCTTCCCCGGCGCGGTAACCGGCTTGCTCTTTGCCCCAGCTGCAGGCAGCGCGGACGCAGACGACAATGGCAAGCGCGACAAAAGAGAGCCAAAGTTCGGATTTATCCGCTTTTTCGATAATCAGTGCGTGGAGAATGTGGGCCAATAGAGCGGCCTGGGCGATAAGAAATAATCCGGAGACAAAAGCCAGACCAATGGCGGCCATGAGCCATGATTTACCGAGCTTACTTTGTCCCTTGAGCCATTGGGCAAGCGAGCGCTGTTTCTTTTTGTCCATAATACTTCGTTGGTCTTTTTTATTACCCGTTGCGACAGGGAGACGGTGTGCGTCTTTCTTATGTAAATTCGCGAGGGTTGGAAGGCTGAAATGGCAAAATCATAGGCCCGCGAAAAGCGGGCCTGATAGCTTGGATTAGTCGTTTTTAACCAACGCATCCAGATAGCGCTCTGCGTCAAGCGCTGCCATACAGCCAGTGCCTGCAGAAGTAATCGCCTGACGGTAGATGTGATCCATAACGTCGCCAGCAGCAAATACACCTTCAACGCTGGTTTGGGTAGCATTGCCTTCAAGGCCAGATTGCACCTTGATGTAACCGTTG
Organism: Enterovibrio paralichthyis; assembly: GCF_019209835.1. Lineage (NCBI taxonomy): Bacteria > Pseudomonadati > Pseudomonadota > Gammaproteobacteria > Vibrionales > Vibrionaceae > Enterovibrio > Enterovibrio paralichthyis. Next base: position 186,190 of record NZ_JAHUTS010000004.1, read on the forward strand.
TGCATTTCAAGCTGGCCTTCAAAGATGCTGGTGTTCGGCTTGTGGCCGATTGCCACGAACAGACCCATGACTTCCAGTTCTTCAGTTGCATCAGACTGGGTGTCTTTGATGCGGACACCGGTAACGCCCATGTCATCGCCCAGCACTTCGTCCAGTACACGGTCAGTGTGAAGCACGATGTTACCGTTTTCGACTTTATCCATCAGGCGGTTAACCAGGATTTTCTCCGCACGGAAGCTGTCGCGACGGTGGATCAGGTGAACTTCAGACGCAATGTTTGACAGGTACAGCGCTTCCTCAACAGCCGTGTTACCACCGCCAATAACGGCAACTTTCTGGTTGCGGTAGAAGAAGCCGTCACAGGTTGCACACGCTGATACGCCGCGGCCTTTGAAGTTTTCTTCTGATTCCATACCCAGGTATTGGGCAGATGCGCCGGTAGCAATAATCAGTGCGTCACAGGTGTATTCTGCGTTGTCACCTTTCAGGCGGAATGGACGCTGAGTCAGATCAGTTTCATTGATGTGATCGAAAATGATTTCGGTGTCAAACTTCTCCGCATGCTCTTTCATGCGTTCCATCAGCGCAGGCCCTGTCAGACCTTCTGCATCGCCCGGCCAGTTTTCAACTTCAGTCGTGGTCGTTAGCTGACCGCCCTGTTGCAGGCCTGTCACCATTACAGGCTTCAGGTTAGCGCGCGCTGCATATACCGCAGCAGTGTAGCCCGCAGGGCCAGAACCCAGAATAAGAAGGCTTGAATGCTTTACGTTGCTCATTATATCTCCGGACGGATTTTGTGTTATGCAATGAGTCAGATTGTAGGGAAAACGGGAAGCTAAAGAAAGGGCACCGAGCGGTGCCCTCTGACGATTAGTGTAATTAGCTATTACAAAGTACTTAAGCCAGAAGTGCTTTCGGATCTACGTACTCCAGATTAAAGGCTTCTGCGACTTCTTTGATGGTCACTTTACCATCCATCACATTCAGGCCGTTGAGCAGGTTTTTATCCTGCAGAAGCGCTTCTCGATAACCAAGGTTTGCCAGCTTCACAATGTAAGGCAAAGTGGCGTTGTTCAGCGCAAATGTCGAAGTGCGCGCGACTGCGCCTGGCATGTTGGCAACACAGTAGTGAACCACGTCATCAACGATATAGGTTGGATCAGCGTGGGTCGTCGCTTTGGACGTTTCAAAACAGCCCCCCTGATCAATCGCCACATCTACGACGGCCGAACCTGGCTTCATGCGCTTAATGTGATCTGCGGTCACCAATTTCGGTGCTGCAGCGCCTGGGATAAGCACAGCTCCGATGACCAAATCTGCGGCGAGTACGTGTTTTTCGAGAATTTCTTCCGTCGAATAGAGCACTTTTGCACGCCCCTGGAATTCTTCGTCCAAGGCGCGCAGAGTATCGATGTTGCGGTCAAGTACAGTCACGTCTGCACGCATGCCAACTGCCATTCGCGCGGCATTGGAACCGACGACACCACCACCGAGCACCACAATTTTGGCTGGCTCGACACCGGGTACACCTCCCAACAGCATTCCTGCGCCGCCGCGGGATTTTTCAAGCGCCTGGGCGCCGGCCTGGATCGACATACGGCCAGCTACTTCTGACATAGGTGCCAATAGTGGCAATCTACCCCTAGAATCTGTTACGGTTTCATAGGCTATACAGATAGCTTTGCTCTTGATAAGGTCTTGTGTCTGTGGAAAATCTGGTGCAAGGTGCAAATAGGTAAACAAAATTTGCCCTTCGCGAAGCATGGCTCGTTCAACGGCCTGAGGCTCTTTAACTTTGACAATCATTTCAGCAGTCGCGAAGACCTCTTCTGCTGTTGAAAGAATGGAAGCACCCGCGTTGATGTAATCATCATCGCTAAAGCCAATCCCCGCGCCTGCCTGCGACTGGACGTAGACAGAGTGGCCGTGTGAGATTAGCTCGCGGACGCTGGCAGGAACCATACCAACCCGATATTCGTGGTTCTTGATTTCTTTAGGTACACCAATGATCATCCTGATTCCTCGCTTATTTGTAGAGTTATTGGCTGTTGTTCTGTTGTATTGTTGTATTTAGGGCTAGTATAGTTCGCAAAAAGCCGGATTTGATGCTAAATATATAAAATATGTTACGAAAAATGGCATTTAACATTGCAAGGAAGTAAAAAGGTGGAATAAAAAATGGTTGACGCCAAAAAGAAACCCTCCAAGGAATTGGACCGTATTGACAGAAATATTCTTAACGAATTGCAAAAGGATGGCCGCGTCTCGAACGTTGAGCTCTCCAAGCGCGTTGGACTGTCACCAACCCCATGTTTAGAGCGTGTTCGTCGACTGGAAAGACAGGGCTATATCTCCGGATATACGGCGCTGTTGAATCCGCAATATCTCGACGCTTCATTGCTGGTATTCGTGGAAATTACTCTGAACCGTGGTGCACCGGATGTGTTCGAACAGTTTAACAAGGCCGTTCAACAACTCGAAGATATCCAGGAATGTCATCTTGTATCAGGGGATTTCGACTACCTGCTGAAAACACGTGTATCAGATATGTCTGCATATCGTAAGCTTCTGGGTGAGACGCTGTTGCGCCTTCCAGGCGTTAACGACACCCGCACCTACGTGGTGATGGAAGAAGTGAAGCAGACAAACCATCTGGTGATCAAAACGCGTTAACATGCTCACAGCTATCGGACAAAGAGGGCTTTGACGAGTGTTATATTCTGCAAACCGGGCAGCTTGCTGCTCGGTTTGTTTTTTTGTTTGGTGTACACTTTTGCAAAAGTAGGGGTATTAACCCAGTATTTGCCCGTAATTGATGCGTTTTTCGCCATATGGGCGCAGGCAATCATAATGAAAAATAAAGCCGGACCATTCAGCAACACGGCTGACAGGTTATGAAACGATTTCAGGGCTTAAAGTTAGAAAGATAGGTGATAATGGAGTTCTTCTTGCGTCAGGAGCAGAAACAGACCGACACCTCCCGTCGATTAAACGGCATCCAACGTTTAAAAGAGAGTGCACTGATCCTTGCGCTCTTGTCTGCTGTGTTTATTTTTGTGTCGTTAATCAGTTACGACTCCTCCGATCCATCATGGTCCCAGACTGCCTGGGATGGTCCTGTCCGCAATGCCGCGGGCAATGCCGGTGCATGGGTCGCCGATACCCTGTTTTTTACATTGGGTACTTTGGCATATCCGGTGCCATTTTTACTGTTGCTCGGTGGCTGGGTCTTTTTCCGTCGCCGTGCTGCCTCTGAGCCACTGAACTACACCATCCTTGCCACCAAAATCCTGGGGGTTGTACTTCTTTTGCTGACAAGTTGTGGTCTGGCCGATCTCAATTTTGATGACTTCTGGTTCTTTTCATCCGGCGGTGTCGTTGGGGATGTCCTCACAGAGTTGGCATTGCCGATGTTTAACATCCTTGGCACAACCTTGGTGTTCATGTTTGTCTGGGCGGCCGGTTTTACGCTGTTTACAGGCATTTCATGGCTGACCATCGTTGATACCCTTGGTGAGAAAACACTGGATGGACTGACTTGGCTGGTTAACCGTATTCGTGGTGATAAACCGCAAATGGTGGGAGCGACTGTCGATACTTCTGATCTGGACGCTGACGATCCACTGTTCTCCGAAGCGCCTTCAGCGCAGCGGGAGCTGGCAGATGTTTCACTGCTGAATAAAGTACAGCGTGTGAAGTCGACAGAAGTGGCTGAAGAGAAACCGGGCGCACCGATCATCCATGCATCAACACCTGCGCCAATTTCTGCACCTATTGAACGCAAAGAGCCGACAATCCAGCTTGATAACGTTGTCGATACGTCTGTTAGTGAGGCGACAGTGGCTGCCCGTATCCCTGTGGATGAAGAAGAGGTCGCTTTTGATTCGCCGGCCGTGGCTGTAACACCTGCGCCAAACGCAGACGCTGCCGACGAGCGACTGCCTTGGGATGATGAGGTTGAAGAGACGCAAGCGCGTGATGATTGGACTGACGAGCCAGACGTTGAGCCGCAGCACAATCATCCACCACGTGAAGACATCGTGATCGGTAATACCGATGGTTTGTCTGAACTCGACCGTGCGCAAGCCCAATCCGTTATACCGGATGATGAGGATCCATTCCTTGAAACTATCCGTGAAGCGCAGAAAAATGCGGCGGGTGCTGTGCATCCTTTCCTGGTGAAAGACGAGCCGAACCTGCCGAAGCCGACTGAACCATTGCCAACGATTGATTTGCTGGATCCTCCGCGCAACACTGCAACCCGCGCGACAGACGAAGAGCTTCAGTATCAGGCGCGCCTGATTGAAACACGCCTGGAAGAGTACAAAATCAAGGTAACGGTCAAAGGTATCTTCCCTGGGCCTGTTATCACCCGCTTTGAGCTGGAACTGGCGCCTGGCGTGAAAGTCAGCAGGATCATGAGCCTTTCCAAAGACATCGCCCGTTCACTTTCAACCAGTGCAGTGCGTGTCGTGGACGTGATCCCGGGTAAGCCATATATCGGCTTGGAGCTGCCAAACAGCAGCCGTGAAACTGTGTTTATGTCGGAAGTGGTCGCAAGTGAGCGCTTCCAGTCATCCAAGTCACCGCTTTCCGTGGTTTTGGGTAAAGACATTGCCGGTGAGGCCATTGTGACCGACCTTGCCAAAGCACCGCACCTGCTGGTGGCAGGTACCACGGGCTCTGGTAAGTCAGTCGGTGTGAACGTGATGATTGTTTCCATGCTTTACAAAGCTGGCCCAGAAGATGTGCGTTTCATCATGATTGACCCGAAAATGCTGGAGCTTTCGGTTTACGAAGGTATTCCGCATCTTCTGACCGAAGTGGTAACAGACATGAAAGACGCCGCCAATGCCCTTCGCTGGAGCGTGGCGGAAATGGAGCGCCGTTACAAACTGATGTCAGCGCTCGGCGTGCGTAATATCGGTGGCTACAACGAGAAAATCCGTGAGGCAGCTGAGGCTAACCACCCGATCCCAGACCCATTGTGGAAGCCGGGCGACAGCATGGACGAAACCGCTCCAATGTTGGAAAAACTGCCGTATATCGTGGTTATCGTGGATGAATTTGCTGACCTGATGATGGTGGTTGGCAAGAAAGTTGAAGAGCTGATTGCGCGTTTGGCGCAGAAAGCACGTGCGGCGGGTATCCATCTGGTGCTGGCAACGCAGCGTCCGTCAGTGGATGTGATTACTGGTCTTATTAAGGCCAACATCCCAACCCGTATGGCGTTTACGGTTTCGACCAAAACAGACTCACGTACCATTCTTGACCAGGGCGGCGCAGAATCGCTGCTGGGCATGGGTGACATGCTGTTTATGCCAAACGGTTCGAACCATCCAGCGCGTGTGCATGGTGCGTTTGTTAACGATGACGAAGTACACCGCGTGGTAAGCAACTGGAAAGCGCGTGGTAAGCCACAATATATCTCAGACATCACCTGTGGCGATCAGGGCAGTGACGGCCTATTGCCGGGTGAAGCATCGGAAAATGGAGACGATGACGAGCTGGATCAACTGTTCGACCAAGTGGTTGAGTTTGTGACTGAATCCCGCCGCGCTTCAGTCTCAGGGGTACAGCGCCGCTTTAAGATTGGCTATAACCGAGCTGCGCGCATTGTGGAACAACTGGAAGCGCAGGGCATTGTCAGCGCTCCGGGACATAACTCGAATCGTGAGGTGTTGGCGCCGCCACCACCGCCTAGAGATTGATTGGAAACAGAATGAAAAAGATGTTGTTTTCCCTGCTGCTGGTGGCACCAGCAGTATTTGCAAATCCTCAGCAAGAACTGAATACCCGCTTGGGCAAGCTCAACAATTTCACCGCCAGCTTTGAGCAAACGGTGACAAGCCCGGAAGGGGATGTAATCAGTGAAGGTGAGGGCCAGCTTACGATGAAGCGCCCGAACCTGTTTAACTGGGAAACGGTGACGCCGGATGAAAATTTCCTGATTTCAGACGGCAAAACCCTGTGGTACTACAGCCCGTTTATCGAGCAGGTCACCGCAATGTGGCTGGAAGATGCTACGTCGCAAACGCCGTTCGTATTGCTGACCCGCAACGATCCGAAAGACTGGGACAACTACAACGTAGAGCAAAATGGTGACACCTTTACCCTGTCACCGAAAAAAGCGTCCAATCTGGGCGAGTTCGTGGTGAAAGTGCAGCCAAACGGCGAAATCACCGAATTCGCGGTGGTTGAGCAGGATGGCCAGAAAAGCCGTTTTGAACTCGACAATGTCAAGAATGTGTCGCCGAGCCCTTCGCTGTTCAGCTTTACTGTACCGGAAGGTGTCGAGCTGGATGATCAGCGACAGTAAACTGGGATCCTAAAGTGAGTAATTTCAGTCTGGATTTTGCGGACGATTTTCGCCCCTTGGCCGCACGCATGCGGCCAACCAACCTCTCCGAATACATTGGCCAGAAACACCTGCTAGGTGAAGGCAAACCGCTTCGTCGCGCCCTAGAGAGCGGCCAACTACACTCCATGATCTTATGGGGCCCTCCTGGTACCGGTAAAACTACGCTGGCGGAAGTGGCGGCAGGTTATGCCAATGCGGAAATTGAGCGCGTCTCGGCGGTGACTTCCGGCGTAAAAGATATCCGCCTGGCTATCGATAAAGCCAAGGAAAGCCAGTTGGTAGGTCGCCGCACCATCCTTTTTGTAGATGAGGTACACCGCTTTAACAAAAGCCAACAGGACGCCTTCTTGCCCCATATAGAAGATGGCACCATCACCTTTATCGGCGCGACCACGGAAAACCCATCGTTTGAGCTGAACAACGCACTGCTTTCCCGTGCCCGGGTTTATAAGCTGAAATCGTTGGATACCGATGATGTGCTGGAGGTTATCGAGCAGGCGTTAACGGACAAAGTGCGCGGCTTAGGCAATGAGGTTCTGGTATTCACTGATGGCGTTAAGCAGCAACTGGCAGAGTTTACGTCCGGTGATGCCCGCATGACGCTGAACTATCTCGAACTGTTGTCTGATATGGCAGAGCCGGACGCCAGCGGCAAGAAAACGATCACGGTTGAGCTACTGGCTGAAGTAGCGGGTGAAAAGGTTGCGCGGTTCGATAACAAAGGCGACCTTTGGTACGACTTGATTTCGGCGTTTCACAAATCTGTTCGTGGCTCTGATCCGGACGCCGCGCTCTACTGGTATGCCCGCATCATCACCGCCGGTGGTGACCCGCTTTATGTTGCCCGTCGTCTGCTGGCGATTGCTTCAGAAGATATAGGAAACGCAGACCCAAGGGCGATGGAAATTGCCATCAATGCCTGGGATTGCTTTACCCGCGTTGGGCCGGCAGAAGGGGAGCGTGCAATTGCACAGGCCGCCGTATACATGGCCTGTGCGGCGAAAAGTAATGCGGTTTACACCGCCTGGAAGCAGGCGCTGACTGATGCAAAGATGCATCCGGACTACGAAGTACCCAATCACCTTCGTAATGCACCTACCACCTTGATGAAAGAGATGGGTTATGGTGAAGGTTACCGATACGCCCACGATGAGCCGAATGCCTATGCTGCCGGGGAGAGTTATTTCCCTCAGGAAATGAAAGGCACGCAATACTATCACCCGGTTAATCGTGGAATGGAAATCAAAATTGCGGAAAAGCTGGCGTTTCTTGAGCAATTGAATGCAAATAGCCCTCGAAAACGCTAGGAAATAAAACCCAGTTTGGGTATTGTTTTACCCACTGACCACGGTGAGAAATTAAGCCTCTCCGGAAGGGACACCAATCTTATTGACGTTGCCATAATAGTGCGTGGCAGCGTCAACTTCTTTTAAGGCACTGTTTAACGATTCACAGGATTAACATGCTGGATTCAAAACTACTTCGTACCGAGCTGGACGCAACAGCTGAAAAACTGGCACGTCGTGGCTTCAAGCTTGACGTTGACACTCTCCGCAACCTGGAAGAAAAGCGCAAATCGCTGCAAGTACGCACCGAGGAGCTGCAAGCTGAGCGTAATGCACGATCCAAGTCCATTGGTCAGGCGAAGGCAAAAGGTGAAGATATCCAGCCGCTGCTGGCTGCTGTTGAGAACCTGGGTGACGAGCTGAACAAAGCGAAAGCTGAACTGGCAGAGCTTCAGGATCAACTGAACGACGTTATTCTGGGCATTCCAAACCTGGCGGATGACGTTGTACCTGTAGGTAAAGACGAAACGGAAAACGTTGAAATCTCTGTTTGGGGCGAGCCTAAAACTTACGATTTCGAAGTGAAAGATCACGTTGATCTGGGCGAGCTGACTGGCGGTCTTGATTTCGCGAGCGCAGTAAAACTGTCTGGCTCACGTTTCATCGTGATGAAAGGCCAAATGGCGCGCCTGCACCGTGCAATTGCACAGTTCATGTTGGATCTGCACACTACTGAGCACGGTTACACCGAAATGTACGTGCCTTACCTGGTGAATGCAGACAGCCTGTTCGGTACCGGCCAACTGCCTAAGTTTGGTGAAGACCTGTTCCACACCAAACCAGCGACTGAAGAAGGTGTTGGCATGTCGCTGATCCCGACTGCAGAAGTACCGCTGACCAACATGGTTCGTGATGAAATCGTTGACGAAGCAGACCTGCCAATCCGCATGACTGCTCACACGCCATGTTTCCGTTCAGAAGCAGGTTCTTATGGCCGTGATACCCGTGGTCTTATCCGTATGCACCAATTCGACAAAGTTGAACTGGTACAAATTGTGAAGCCTGAAGACTCAATGGCAGTTCTTAAAGAGCTGACCGGCCACGCGGAAAAAGTACTGCAACTGCTGAACCTGCCATACCGTAAAGTACTGCTGTGTACTGGCGATATGGGCTTCGGCTCTGCGAAGACTTACGATCTGGAAGTGTGGGTACCGGCGCAAGGCACTTACCGTGAAATTTCTTCTTGCTCGAACATGACTGATTTCCAAGCGCGTCGTATGCAAGCACGCTTCCGCCGTAAAGGCGCGAGCAAGCCAGAACTGCTGCACACACTGAACGGTTCAGGTCTGGCTGTAGGCCGCACCATGGTAGCGATTCTGGAAAACTACCAGCTTGAAGATGGCCGCATCGAAGTGCCAGAGGTACTGCGTCCATACATGGGTGGCTTGACCCACATCGGTGGCTAATTAAAGTCCTGAAGCCAAAATTTGAAACCGGCCTAATTAGGCCGGTTTTTTTTCGCCTGAACATTACAATTCTTTAGAAACCTTAAGTCTATAACCGTAAAAAGATTGTGGCTATATAGGCATTTTTAGCTTCGTTGCTTTGATATTTTTCTTCATATATCTAACACTTCTTTGCTGATACATTCATTAGTAGTGGCTAATACATATTGATAAATAAAAAAAATAGAAATGGAAAAGTGGTCATTTTTTGAAAATGCGACTCTCTCATTTTGTTTTAAAAAACTGAACTACTATTAATGAGAAGCCAGTCTTAACTCTAAGAAAGGAAAATGTGGTATGCGAGTTAATAATCCTGTGACTGATAAAGAGGTAAAGTTTCCCGCGAACTATAACCTTCTATCTACAACTGACACGCGCGGTATTGTGAAGTATGCAAGCAAAGATTTTTGTGAGGTTGCGGGATATACCCAGGAAGAAATTATCGGGCAACCTCATAATTTGGTACGCCATCCAAGCATGCCACCGGCTGCATTCCAAAATATGTGGGACTTCATTAAATCCGGCAGGTCTTGGATGGGGATTGTTAAAAACCGCAGTAAAGATGGCGGGTTCTATTGGGTAAACGCCTTTGCTTCACCCATCAAAATCAATGGTCAGATCGCTGAATACCAATCAGTACGTACTATTCCGGATCGCGATGCCGTCGATCGTGCTGACAAAATTTACCCACAGCTGTTGGCGGGTAAAACGCCCTCCGCACTGAAAATGCCACGAACCCGTTTGTGGCAGCGTGCAGCAATGTGGTTTGTTCCTATCGGTATCGCTGCAGGCGCGGTGGGTTTCTTTGCTGGTTTTTACGCCGCGGTGGCTGCCCAGTTTGTGTTGTCTGTAGGCGCTGTCTACGCGCTTACCCGCCGTCTTGAAAAAGTCACGGCCATGGCAAGAGACGCATATGACAACCCACTGATGGAATACATTTACAACGGTGCAATTGATGATGTTTCTGAAATTGAACTGGCGCTTAAAATGCGCAGCGCCGAGTTGAATGCTGTCGTCGGGCGAATCCTGGATGGGAGTGATCAGGTACTTGGTGCTGCTAACAAAGCAAGACAGAACGGTCAACGTACCTCTGAAAACCTCGACAGGCAAAATGCGGAAACCGACCAGATTGCAGCGGCCATCAATGAAATGTCTGCCACCGCCAATGATATGTCCGGTAACACGCAAAGCGCTTCAGATGCCGCAATGGAAGCGCAGGAAGCAACCCTTGCCGGTATGGAGACCGTCGGTAAGACTGTTGATGCTATCCAGAATCTGGCGAAGCAGCTTAGCTCTGCATCCAATGTGATTTCTAAACTTGAAGAGCACGGCAAACGTATCGGCGCGGTATCTGATGTTATCCAGGGCATAGCAGAACAGACCAACCTGCTGGCATTGAATGCCGCGATTGAGGCAGCCCGTGCCGGTGAGCAGGGTCGTGGTTTTGCGGTGGTTGCTGATGAAGTACGTGCTCTTGCGCAACGTACCCAGGAGTCAACCTCTGAGATTCAAGATGTGATTTCTCAAATCCAGAACGGTACACAGCAGGCGGTAGACGCCATGTCTCGTGGTACTTCACTGTCTGAAGAGTGTGTGACCAGTGCAGAGCAAGCCGGTGAAGTGCTGAGACGTTCACAAGAGCTGGTTTCTAACATTAACGACAGAAATCATCAGGTGGCCGCGGCTGTTCAACAGCAAGCGGCGGTTTCCAATGAGATGAACGGTAACATCCAGTCTGTCGCTGAATTGTCACAGCAAACCATGTCCATCTCCCGTGAGTCGGTGGAGGAAGCTAAAAAGCTTTACGATGCACTGGATGATCAAAAACGCTTGGTTGCTCAGTTCCGACGTGTCGGTTAACGCACCGAAAATGGAACATCAAAACAAGGAAGGCCAGCATTCGCTGGCCTTCCTTTTTGTTGTGGGTTACCGCGTTATCCAATACTTGCTGGCAGTGCCTTGGGCGCTGCGTGAGCGTCGATGACTTTATCTGCCTGCGTTTTGAGTTCCAATTCGCGGTCAAACAGGTGCAGCAAGATAACGCTAAGATCCTGGCTGATTTTTATCAGTGAAGAAGCCGGAATACTCTCTTCGTCCGCACGGATCACTGAATCAAAACGTTGCTCAACACGTTCAAAAGCCAATGATGCATCGCTGCTTGCCATCAAAGAAAGCTGATACATGCGCTTTTGCAGAATACGGCTTTGTAAGCTGACCGACTGCCATGCGGCAACCTTACCATCCATCAGTCGCATTGCGGCTTGTTCAAAGCGCAGCTGTGCTTCTTTGGTATCAATCCAGGTTTGCCAGAAAGCTTGGTATTCCTCGTACATCGTGTCCTGATTAAGCTCAGAGATATACGAGCGGGTTACTTCATCGATAATGTAAATCAAGTGATCTGAAGTTCTGTGGTGCAATGAAAACCAGCCAGCACGGGATTGGTTAGGCAGTGACTGCAACACTTCCTCCATGCGTGAACTGAGCACACGGAAAAGCGGACGTTGCGCGTTGCTGCAGTGCTTCAGCATGCTTTCGCAAAAGTCACGGATTTCATCTCGGGCTTTGCTTGCCTGCGGTGATTGTGGGCAACGGATATAACGGGTGTTGTGGTCATGCAACATCCACAAAAGCTCGCGCATATTGCTGATTTGGTTGCGGTATTGTGCACAACGTGATTCCCGGGTGCTGGACATGCCAGAAGCAAGACGGAGTAACCAGTTTGGGGTGATGGTTGTCAGCAGTGCCATAATCTTTTCCTCTTTCCTGAGTGCCTGATTATGTACTGCAGAGGCTGTGCCAGAAATTTACCCGTTTAATATCAGATAGATAGGATTTTGGCTGAATTTTTATGTGCGGAGATGATGCATTAGCGAACCAGATTGGTGCAAAAATGTGATGGAAGTCACCTGCCAACGCATTCAGTTTCATATACAAAAAAGGAGCCTTAACGGCTCCTTTTAGACGCGGTACGGTGACTACATCACGCGCATGCCCGCTTGTGCACCTTCGTGTGGTTCAAGCAACCACAGGTCTTTACCACCAGGGCCTGCCGCCAGAATCATGCCTTCAGACATGCCGAACTTCATCTTGCGAGGCTTCAGGTTAGCAACCACAACCGTGTATTTACCAATCAGGTCTTCAGGGTTGTACGCTGATTTGATACCAGAGAACACCTGACGGGTTTCGCCGCCGAGATCCAGTTGGAACTTAAGCAGCTTGTCCGCTTTTGGTACCGATTCACAAGAGATGATTTTCGCAATGCGAAGGTCAACTTTTGCAAAGTCGTCGAACTCGATTTCCGGTGCGATAGGCTCATCATCCAGCGGGCCTTTTGCTTTTTCAGCGGCCGCTTTCTCTGCTGCTGCATCTTCTTTAGACGCTTCCACCATGGCTTCAACGTTCTTCGGATCGATACGGCTGAACAGCGCTTTAAAAGTATTCACTTTGTGCGCGGTCAGAGGCTGTGCAACGCCTTCCCAGCTCAAGGTCTCGTTCAGGAACGCTTCTGTGCGCTCTGCCAGCTCAGGCATAACAGGCTTGAGGTAAGTCATCAGAACGCGGAACAGGTTAATACCCATGGTACAGATAGCCTGAAGCTCAGCGTCTTTGCCTTCTTCTTTCGCCACAACCCAAGGTGCTTTCTCGTCAACGTACTGGTTGGCTTTGTCAGCCAGCGCCATGATTTCACGGATTGCACGGCTGTATTCGCGCTTCTCGTACAGATCGCCAATACGCTCTGCCGCAGATGCAAATTCAGCGTACAGTGCAGGCTCTGCGCATTCAGCAGACAGCATGCCGTCGAAACGCTTCGCGATGAAACCCGCGTTACGTGAAGCTAGGTTAACGACTTTGTTCACGATGTCAGAGTTTACACGCTGAACGAAATCGTCCAGGTTCAGGTCGAGGTCATCGATGCGGTTGTTCAGTTTGGCTGCGTAGTAGTAACGCAGGCATTCTGGATCCAGGTGCTTCAGGTAAGTGCTCGCCTTAATGAAAGTACCTTTCGATTTTGACATCTTCGCGCCGTTAACAGTCACGTAGCCATGTACGAACACGTTGTTTGGCTTGCGGAAGCCTGCGCCTTCCAGCATTGCAGGCCAGAACAGACTGTGGAAGTAAACGATGTCTTTACCGATAAAGTGGTACAGCTCAGTTTGGCTGTCTTTGTTCCAGTACTCGTCGAAGTCTACATCGCTGTTCTTGTTACAGTAGTTCTTGAAAGAACCCATGTAACCGATTGGTGCGTCCAGCCATACGTAGAAGTATTTGCCAGGCTCACCCGGGATTTCGAAGCCGAAGTATGGCGCATCACGTGAGATATCCCACTGCTGCAGGCCAGACTCGAACCACTCGTTCATCTTGTTCGCCATTTCTTCTTGCAGCGCACCGGACTTAGTCCACGCTTGCAGCATGCCTTCAAACTGTGGCAGGTCGAAGAAGAAGTGAACGGAATCTTTCAGTACAGGGGTTGCGCCACTGACTGCTGATTTTGGATTGACCAGCTCAGTAGGGCTGTAAGTTTCGCCACAGTTGTCGCAGTTGTCGCCGTACTGATCTTCAGAACCACATTTCGGGCAGGTGCCTTTAACGAAACGGTCTGGCAGGAACATTTCTTTCTCAGGGTCAAACAGCTGAGAAATGGTGCGGCTGTTGATGAAGCCGTTGTTCTTCAGTTGGGTGTAGATGTAAGACGCCAGCTCTCGGTTTTCGTCGCTGTGCGTGCTGTGGTAGTTGTCAAAGCTGATGTCAAAGCCAGCGAAGTCTGCTTCGTGCTCTTTTTGCATTTCAGCGATCATGGCTTCAGGCTCGATACCCAGCTGCTGGGCTTTCAGCATGATTGGCGTGCCGTGTGCGTCGTCTGCACAGATGAAGTTGACAGTGTTGCCACGAAGGCGCTGATAACGCACCCATACGTCTGCCTGAATATGCTCGAGCATATGACCCAAATGGATAGAGCCATTCGCGTAAGGCAGGGCACAGGTAACCAGAATTTTACGTTGGTTTGCAGCCATAATTTAGATAGTTCGCTTTTGACAATTGAATCGAATGAATGCCGCAAATCTTACCTGATACCGCATTGAAAGCATAGGGTGTGATGCGCTTCGTTGGTTGTGAAAACCGTTGCAGGGCGGGGCGGAACACTATTTGCAATATCCCTACAAGCAAAAGGGTGTGAAAAGGCCAAAATTTCATTAGGCTAGAGGAAACCATACGAATCCGTTCAGCTTTGCTACGAGGAGAGTTTCCCATGTTTTTTGGCCGCGAGAATGATGAAAAACCGGATATGGATGCTGTCAAATCCTTCCTCAACCATTTTTCCCATGCTGCATTGGTTGATGATTGGGCAAGTTGCCCTGGGCTTTTGTCCCAATCCAAGGCTGGCGAAATCACGGTTACTTTCCCGTTTGCGGCAGCCCCGGTCTGTGAGGCATTGGCGCAATGGCTGGATGCACAGAAAAGCGAAGGTGAAAACCTGCCCGCGATTCAGGTGCGCCAGCGGGTCGTGCCACTGAAGGCGGGAGAAAAGTCGCCGCTTAAGGGCGTGAAAAACATCATCGTTGTCAGCTCAGCCAAAGGCGGCGTGGGTAAATCCACAACCTCAGTGAACCTAGCTCTGGCACTCAAGGCATTGGGCGCGAAAGTCGGGATCCTGGATGCCGATATCTATGGTCCTTCGCTGCCGATCATGCTGGGAACCAAAGGCAAACAGCCCACTACGCTCGATGGTAAAACCATGGAGCCGATAGAGGCGCATGGCCTGTTCAGCAACTCCATTGGCTATTTGGTACCTGATGAAAACGCCATGGTCTGGCGCGGCCCAATGGCGTCCAAAGCATTTGCCCAATTGGCAAATGAAACCCATTGGCCGGACATCGATTATCTGGTGATTGATATGCCGCCGGGCACGGGGGATATCCAGCTTAGCCTTGCGCAGCAATTTCCGGTCACTGCAGCGGTTGTTGTTACAACGCCTCAGGATTTGGCGCTTGCGGATGCGATTAAGGGAGTGGCGATGTTTGGCAAAGTCGACGTGCCCGTGCTCGGGGTGGTAGAGAACATGAGCTACCATATTTGTAGTCATTGCGGTCATCACGAGGCGATCTTTGGTCAGGGGGGGGCAGTGAAAATGGCCGCGGACATGGGGCTTTCGTTGCTGGCGCAGGTGCCTTTGCATATTGCTATCCGCGAAGACATCGATGCCGGGGCTCCTACTGTGATCAGCAAGCCTGAAAGCGAACATGCCGAGATGTATATAGCGCTGGCGCAAAAAGTTGCCAGCCAGCTTTTCTGGCGTGGTGAGCCTATGGCGGAACAAATTTCGATTGTGAATGTAAACGACCAATAACGAATGTGAATGATAAGCAAGCGAATTGCTTAAAAATTGAATATTGAGAGCGATATGTGGCGCGCAATCCGTATGCATAGTGATGAAACAATGCGCGGATTGCTTTTATTTGAGACTTTAATCACATATTTAGATGGCATGCGCGAGGTCAACTCCCTATAATCAGGCGGTTTATTTCTCGCCATATTCCCGGGTATTCATTTATGAGTGACAACAACCAATGTGTCATTATCGGTATTGCAGGCGCATCTGCATCCGGTAAAAGTCTGATCGCAAGCACTATTTATCAGGAACTCAAAGAAAAAGTTGGCGATCATCAGATCGGTGTTATCACGGAAGACCGCTACTACCGCGACCAAGGCCACCTGAGCATGGAAGATCGCGTTAAAACCAACTACGACCATCCTCAAGCGCTGGACCACGATTTGCTGTGCAAGCACCTTCAAGAACTGATGGAAGGTAAAGCAGTGGAAGTTCCACAGTACAGCTACGCAGAACATACCCGTATGGAAGAAACCACCACGCTGACACCGAAAAAAGTGATCATCCTGGAAGGTATTCTTCTGCTGACGGATCCGCGCCTGCGTGACCTGATGCATGCGAGCATCTTTATGGATACCCCGCTGGACATCTGCCTGCTGCGCCGTGTTAAACGTGACGTAGCTGAGCGCGGCCGTACTATGGAATCTGTACTGGAACAGTACCAGAAAACAGTTCGTCCAATGTTTATGCAGTTCATCGAACCTTCAAAACAGTATGCTGACATTATCGTACCGCGCGGCGGCAAAAACCGTATCGCAATCGACGTGTTGAAAGCACACATTGCTAGGTTGCTAAAATCTTAATGAAAAGAGCCGGTTATCCGGCTTTTTTTATATCTTGAATTCGATAGGCTAACTGAATTGGGTTAGCCTTTTGCTTGTGTGAGGGAACACGCAATGAGATTGAGTGACAAACATATAAAAGAAAGCCTGGACAGTGGCCATATTGTGATTGACCCGCGTCCCAGTGACGATGCGATTTCCGGCGTGACGGCGGATGTGACCTTGGGCAACCAGTTTCGTGTCTTTAGTGAGCATGGTGCACCTTATATTGACTTGTCCGGGCCGAGGGAAGAAGTCTCAGCACAACTCGACAAAGTGATGAGCGATGAGATTGAAATCGCTGATGGCGAGGCGTTTTTTCTCCATCCCGGGCAACTGGCACTGGCTGTCACACAGGAAGTGGTCACTTTGCCGGATGACATTGTGGGCTGGCTGGACGGGCGTTCATCCTTGGCGAGGTTAGGCCTGATGGTGCACGTTACGGCACACCGTATAGACCCGGGCTGGCAGGGTCGTATTGTGCTGGAGTTTTACAACAGTGGTCGTTTACCGCTCGCGTTGCGCCCCGGTATGCCTATTGGTGCATTGAGTTTTGAGACCATGACCAGCGCCGCTGAGCGCCCCTATCACAAGCGCCAGAACGCGAAATACAAGAACCAACAGGGGGCGGTGGCGTCACGGATAAATGAAGACCGGGTTGAAGGCAAATAGCAAAGATTGTTGAAAACAGGGCAGAATTTATTGTCTTGATTGGGTAATCTCCCCGCATCACAAAAGGAAATGTTATTCATCATGAAAAAGCTTCTCTACATTCTGATTGGATTGGTGCTCTTGGTGGTGGTCGCTGTGGGTGCCATCGTCGCGTTTATCAACCCCAATGATTTCAAGCCCCTGATTGCGGAAGAGGTCAAAAAAGCCACTGGACGTGATCTGGTAATTGATGGCGACATCAGCTGGCGCTTCTGGCCAAGCCTTGGCCTGTCGGTTGAAAAGCTGGCGTTCAAAAACCCTGAAGGTTTTGCAGAGCCGGATATGCTGACACTGCAGCAGGCTGAAATGTCTGTTGCGGTAACCCCATTGCTTTCAGACACGCTGGATATCGGGGTGGTTAAACTGCTGGGGGCGCATGTCTTTGTCCAAACGTTGCCAAACGGTACCAGTAACCTTGATGGTCTGGCTGGCGAGCAGGCAGGTTCTGACACTGCAACACAGGATAAGTCTTCTGAGCCGGCCACTTCGGCGCAACCAACGAGTGACACTAAGCCTTGGACTATCAGCATTGGTGGACTTGAGCTGGTGGATGCTAGCGTGACCATGCGTGATGACAAGACACATACAGCCAGTGAAATCAGTTCGCTGAACCTGATGATCGGCAAACTCGAAACCGGCCTTTGGGTGCCGATTGAATTTGATGTGAAGGGGAAACAAAACGCCTTGAGCTTTGATGTGAAAGGCAGCGCGGAAGCCATGCTGGAAAAAGACGCCATGAAGTCCAAGTTGCGTCAACTCTCAGTAACAGCCAGTGCCAATGACGCCCAAATGCAGCTGGAAAGCCTGACATTGAAAGCCGATCAGGCGGGTCTCGCAGTGCCGATGGCCATTGATTTCTCTGCCAAGGGTAAATCGGCTGACATGGCTTTCGATGCCAGCGGCAAAACCACGGTATTGGTGAATGAAGCGATTTCGCTGATCACCGCTTCCGGACTGGATCTGGCGAGCACACTTTCTGGTGCGTCATTGCCTAAATCCGAGATGAAGGTGGGTTTGAAAGGCGATGTGGCTTTTGACAATAAAGCACAAAAGCTGTCGCTGGAAAAACTGCACGCCACTGTCGATGACACCGAATTTAAAGGTAAGGCGTCAGTCGCACTGGCTGATATCCCAGCCATCCGATTCGATGTAATGAGCCCAAAAATCGATCTCAATGCGTTGTTGGGTACACCATCCAAACCGCAGGATAAACCAGCAGCACCGGCCAACAAACCTGCTACGGGTGGCGAGAAACCTGCCGCGGAGAAAAAACCGCTGAGTGATGTTGAACCTGACCTCTCTGCGCTTAAATCTCTGGATATCGCCGGTAAAATTGCCATTGATGAATTTATTGCTGACAACGTTGAAGTCAGCAGTGTGGTGACGGCATTTGCTGTAAACCGCGGTAAAGTGAATGTGACCCAATTTGATGCCAAGCTCTACGGCGGCACGATTAACGCCACAGGTACACTGGACGCCACCGTCAGCCCTGCTCGTTACACGGCGAAGAAAGGCATTAACAACGTCAGTGTCCAGCCATTGCTTCAGGCGGTGGCCGGTCAGGACATTTTGTCCGGCAACGGCAGTATCGATGTTAATGTCAGCGGTGTTGGCTTGTCAGAGAAACGCCTGCGCACCGGGATCACCGGGACGGTGGCGATTAACTTTGCAGACGGTTCAATTAACGGCATCAACATTCCGGAAATGATCCGCGAAGCGAAAGCAGCCCTGAAAGGCCAGAGTGCGACCTATGTTGAAGAAACCCGTAAAACAGACTTCAGCGCGCTGAGTGCTTCCTTCAACCTTGGTAAGGGCATAGCTTCGACCCGTAATATGAAAATGGAAGCACCGGCACTTCGCGTACACAGTGAAGGCCAGACCAACCTGGTGAATGAAGACCTGGATTTTAAAGTGCTTGTTTCAGTTGTGGGTACCAGTAAAGGGCAGGGCGGCAAGGACATCGATGAGCTGAAAGACATCACGATTCCGGTCAATATCGGCGGTACCTGGCAGGCACCGAGCTACAAGCTGGATGTAAAAGCGCTACTGACTTCCAACAAGGTGCTGGAAGATAAAGTGCGCAAGGAAGCTGAGCGCGGTCTGCAAAAACTGCTGGGTGACAAGGCAGGGGATGACAAAGTGAAAGAAGCGGCAGATAAGCTGCTAAAAGGACTGTTCAACTAAACCCTGAAACATCACTAAAACGAAGAAAGCCGCAATCGCGGCTTTCTTTTTTTCCGTTGCTATTCTGGGTATTTAAAAAGGGACAAGGCCTTAGCCTTTGGCTCTTTTGAGCGATTTTTCACGTTTGAGGATGTCCTGAAACGCGGTCAGCAAGTCGACAGCGGAGAGGATACCTACCAACTCTTCCGTTTTATCCAGCACTGGCATGGCGCCGATGTTATGGTCCAGCAGGCGCTGGTTGGCCTTGGTGAGGGTTTCATAGGTATGGCTGACAATCACGTCTTTGACCATAACATCACCCACAGTTAAATCGTCAGAGAGCAGGTAAGGGTGCGCAATGTCAGGTGCTTCGTCTGCCCAGTTCGGCCGACGCAACTGGCGGTCGCTGATGATCCCGACCAAGGTGTCGCCGTCAACAACCGGGAGATGGCGAATATCCTTATCCCGCATCAGGAAGTAGGCTTCGCGTACGCCTGTATCAGGGGTGACGGTGACAAGTTTTCGCGTCATGTAATCGGAAACTTTTCCTGGCATCGTATCAATTCCTCCTCGATGGGTGCGTAGAACTTCAAACCTACCGAAAGCAGGGGGAGGATGTTGGGACGAAGAGCGCAGAATTTTCCGGACTGATGCCTGTAAACACATTTAATCGTTTCAAGTTGTGTATAGGTTGTTACGCGCGGAACAGCGTAAACCTGCGCTGTGCCTCAGCCTATAGCGTTGACTCTCCCCTGAGCTGCTTTGCCGCATCCGCGATTTCTTATCTGGCTCGGTATAATCGCTTTCACTCTCAGCGCAAGACGTTAAAATCATGTTTCTGCGTGATAAAAACCAAAATAACTGGCTTTGCCCTCATACTTCGATGCTTGGGTAACGCCTGAAAACAGAAAGGAAAAGTCGTTAATGGATTCTATTTCTCAGGCCGCGCTGGGTGCTGCGGTTGCTGGGTTGGTGGCGGGAAAACGCTGTAGCCCCAAAGTTCTTTTAGCTGGCGCGGCGCTCGGCACTTTACCCGATCTTGATGTGTTGCTGGATTATGGTGACCCAATCTCCAACATGGTCAAACACCGTGGCTTTAGCCATTCATTGTTCGTGCTCGTGCCATTTTCTGCGTTGCTCGCCGTTATCTGGCACCGCCTTTTCGCCAAAAACTGGCCGCTGTGGCAGTTAATTGCATTGATCACTGCAGCGCTAACAACCCACCCGCTGTTGGACTCATTTACATCCTACGGCACTCAGTTGTTCTGGCCGATGGATGTGCCGCCGGTGGCCTTTTCGAGCATATTCATCATTGACCCGCTCTATACCATACCGCTTTTAATACCTGTGTTGGCAGCCTTTATCTGGCGCAGCCGCGCGGCATGGCTCTGTGGCGTCGGCCTTGCGCTTTCTTCAGCGTATCTCTTGTGGTCGCTGGTGGCGTTGGGCATGGTTGAAGAGAGGGTAGAGGCCAATATTGCTGGCACCCACCTTGAAGGACAGCCGGTGTTTATTACACCAACACCGGTTAATACCGTGCTTTGGCGTGTGGTAGTGCTGGACGGGGATCAATACTGGGAAGGGTTAACCTCTTTGCTGGATAACGACACAGAGATCAACTGGTTGCCAGTAGACAGAGGGCAGTGGCCATTTCCGAGCAAGCCGTCGCTGCTGACGGATTTGGAGGATTTTACCGCGGGTTTTGTCAGTTACCAGCGTGATGGGAATGCACTCGCGGTGACCGATTTACGCCTTGGAATGGCCATGTACCATCCATTCAGTTTTGTCATGGCGGAGAAAAATGCCGACGGGATCTGGCAATCTGTGTCGCCGGAACAACTGGACCCTGGTCCGGTGTTACCGCGTCAAATTCCGGCATTGTGGATGCGCCTGCTGGGTTTGCAGTCTATCGATGCCATGCTCTGTAATGAAAACGACTGTTACCGCGATTAAGCGCCCAAACGCAAAAAAGCCCTGCGCTGCAGGGCTTTTTTATGAGACTCAATAATTTGTCTTACCAGTCTATGCCTTGGCGCACTTTGATACCGGCGTCAAAAGCGTGCTTAACATTACGCACTTCCGAAACGGTATCCGCCATGTCTGTCAATGTGCGGTGCGCGGCGCGTCCGGTGATAATGACCGACTGATCCTTTGGACGGTTTTCCAGTGCCTCGACAACTTCATCCAGTTCGATATAGCCATAAGTGACCATATAAGTCATTTCATCGAGCAGGATGACATCGTAGGAAGGGTCAGCCAGCATGCGTTTGCACTCCTGCCACACTTCCTGTGCGGCCTGGGTATCCGCTGCTTTATCCTGGGTGTCCCAGGTAAAGCCGGTCGCCATGACATGGAATTCAACCCCGCATTTCTCTAGCAGGTTGCGCTCGCCACAAGCCCAAGTGCCTTTGATAAACTGTGCCACACCGCATTTCTGGCCGTGCCCTGTCGCGCGCGTAACCATGCCAAATCCGGAGGTGGATTTCCCTTTTCCGTTTCCGGTGATCACCAGCAACAGCCCCTTTTCAGTCTGCGCAGCCGCTACACGCTCTTCTACTTGTTCTTTTACTTTTTGTTGTCGGGCTTTGTAGCGTTCATCGCTCATTTGCTTTCCCTCAGTGCGTTTTCTGGTTCTGAAATTGTCTGGCAATGGTACGCAACTACGTGTACCGCCAGTAAAAAGAACACAACATACCAAAACAAAAGTGAGATGGAAGTGCAAAAGCAAATAAAAACCGACTAAACCACTTGGGTATTTCTGAACGTACCCCACCAGGGAAACTAAACTGTTCAAAACACCACAAGAGGACGGAAAGATGAAACTGCTCGGATGGCTGGCAATGGGTTTATCATTCAATGCAATGGCGGGGGAAGTGGTTGACTACACGTCGAATGGCATGGCGCTGGAGGGGTACTATGCGCCTGCACAGGGGCAAGCAAAAGGCTCAGTGATTCTCATCCATGACTGGGATGGTTTGACGGAATACGAGGAAAGACGTGTCGATATGCTGTCGTCGATGGGTTACAACGCCTTTGCTGTCGACCTATATGGAAAAGGCAATCGCCCGGTTGAAACCAACGCCAAGAAAGAAGAAACCGGCAAACTGTACAACGACCGGGAAAAAATGCGAACCCTGATCCTGGCAGGTATCGATAAAGCCAGGGAACTGGGTGCACAAGATGTTGTGGTCGCGGGCTATTGCTTTGGCGGCGCAGCAGTGCTGGAGCTGGCGCGTTCTGGGCAGGGAAAAGGGGTGAACGGGTATGCGACCTTCCACGGCGGCCTGAAAACACCGGCTGACCAGAGCTATCCGGAAAATACCGCACCAATATTCATTGCCCATGGCGGCGCGGATACTGGGATCCCAATGACAGACGTGGCGGATTTATCTGTGCAATTGGAAAACGCCAAAGTGCCTTACCTGATTGAGGTTTACTCAGGCGCGCCCCACGCTTTTACCGTATTTGATTCCCCGCGTTACCGTGAAACCGCAGACAACCGCTCATGGGAGACATTTACCACCTTCCTTGGCGAAAACCTCTGATTCAATGCCTGTTTGGAGCCGCGCGCGTAGAAACCTGCCGCGCGGCTTAGTTTTTTGCGCTCAAAGAAGTCATTCGTTACAGTATTCCTTTGAAGTAAGGGAATGGCCGCTTACAAAAATGTCAGTCAGCAGAAATGCATGGAGAGAAAATGACAGCCAATAAACCGAAACTACTGGTCGTCTGCATGGGAAATATTTGCCGTTCACCGACAGGTGAAGCGATTTTGCGTGCCAAAGCGAAAGCGCGCGGTGTAGAGGTGGAAGTGGACTCTGCCGGTACCATTGGCTATCACGCTGGCTCAAAGCCTGACCCCAGAGCCCAGAAAGCGGGCGAAGCACGTGGCTATGATTTTTCGGGTATCCGCTCACGTCAGGTGGAAGATAAAGACTTTGCCTACTTTGATATGATCCTTGCCTCGGACAAAGCCAACCTCGCCGATTTGCTTGACCGCTGCCCAGAGGAATACCGCGACAAACTGTCCCTTTTCCTGAGTCATAGCGACAGTGACATGGATGAAGTACCCGATCCGTACTTCGGCGGCTCCCGCGGTTTTGAACTGGTATTGGACTTAATTGAACAAGCCAGTGACGACATTCTTGATAAATGCGCGCAACAGACGTAAAACACGAAAACGCTAACCTCTCCTGGGTGACTGCCCGGCTGGGCTTCCCCTTACCGTCCCAATCTTTGGTGCATGTCGAGCATTTTGCATCGTTTCGCTTGTTAAAAAATGTTTGCTCTTATAAATTTAAGTTCTAACGCTGATATCGTCGTATGAGGTAAGGGATTGAAACTTCAGCAGCTTAAATATCTAAAAGCGATAAAGGACAACAACCTGAATGTTTCCGCCGCTTCGCAATCACTGTTCACTACCCAGCCGGGTGTCAGTAAGCAAGTGGGACTGCTGGAAAAAGAGCTTGGGGTACGCATTTTTGAACGCCGCGGGAAAAACCTGAGTGGTGTAACGCCTATTGGTGAACGCATCCTTGAGCAGGTTGAGCGGATGCTGGCGTTGGAGCAAAAAATCAAAGCGCTGGCGAGTGAGCATCTCGACCCTAGCGTTGGTACGCTGAACATCTATACCACGCATACCATCGCACGATATCTGTTGCCTAACAGCGTGTCCTACTTCACCAAAAAATACCCCAACATTAACTTCCACCTCCACCCGACATTGCCACTGCAAACCAAGGGTGTGATCAGTAAAGGCCACTCGGATTTCTCCATCGTGGCGCACGATATCGGTGGCGACAATGATTTGATTGTACTGCCTGCCTACCGCTGGACGCTGGGGTTGGTGGTACCGGAAGATCATCCTTTGGCTACGGTTTCCAAGCCGACGCTACAGCAATTGGCTGAATACCCCATCCTGAGTTACGAGCCGGGCTCGACGGGCAGACGTACACAAGACGAAGCTTTTGGCCGTTTGGGTATTCGCCCGAACTACTTTATGACCGTCATGGATGCCGACGTGATCAAGCGTTACGTCCAGTTAGGTTTTGGTATCGGCATTGTTTCTACCCTTGCGGCAAAAGACATCGAAAATACCGGCTTGTCTTACATCAATCTGGATCACCTGTTTGAACCGTCCAACGCCTGGATCTGCTTTTCAAAGGACATCCTGCTACAAAACTATATGTATGATTTTCTGACTTCATTCTCCCCGCATCTGACGAAAACCCTGATGGAAAACGTGCTGATGCAAAGTGGCAGTGACAAGGTAGAAAAGCTGTTCGAAGGATTGGAATTGCCCGTGTACTAATGTGACGGGATGCCGAACAAAAACAAAAAAACGCCAGCAATTCGTTGCTGGCGTTTCTGTTTTAGAGGTCCCGGATCAGTTGCTGCTTTCAGACGATTCGGTGTCTGAAGGCGGCGTTCTGATCACCCGACCCTGATTGTTGTTCAGTTCAGGGTGATCGACCAGCAAATGCTTGGTGATCTTGGGTGGAACCGATTCGTTCTCCGGATGGTTCTGATGAAATATCGGTGTTCTTGGACGGTACACATGTGGTGGACGTCCGTCATCAAGCGTTGTTTCAGTGATGCGTTTTCCGATAATCACTTCGATTGCCGTCATTGGATCTGACGTTGGAAGTTCTACGGCTTCCGTTTCGCTTTCATTCACCGTCACCTCTTCAGAGGCTTGAGCGACAGGAGAAACAGCCAGCGCCAATAACAGTGCCGTCACACCAGTGAGTCGCAATCTGTATTTATCATGCATCTTGGACCTCCTAGGCCATAGAGCCGTTGTTGCTGTCTCGAGCGGCAATGAATCCGTAGAAAATATAACCAAACAGGGTCAGGATCGCACCCCAGAATACGGCGGACTGACCACAGGCGTAAACGCCGTAGATACTATAAACCACCGCCAACGTACCGATAACCGCCCCGGTTTTGTATTCCTGTGCGCTGACATTTTTCTTGCGAAGGATAACTTCCAAGCCAGTGAGCGAAAGGATGTAAGGCACCATGTTGATGAACACGGCCAGGTTAAGCAGGATATTGAACTGGCTGACCAGGTTTGGAGAGATGGTCATGATGGCCAGACCCAGCTCCAATGCCAGCATGATAAGCATGCCTTTAACGGGCGCGTTGGCTTTGTTCACCTCACCGAACACTTTCGGGAACAGACGAATGTCCGCAGCGGCTTTTGACACCTGTGCGTTGGTGAACTGCCAGCCTAAGAGCGAACCGATACAGGCGATAACGGCCAGTGCCGTGATGACTTGCCCGACGGTGTCGTTGAACATGTAGGTATACACAAGACCAAATGGTGCGTCTGACTTCGCAAGCTCAGCATTCGGGATAATACCCTGAATAACGGCGGTGGAAGCGATGTACACAATGGCGGTAAAGCTGGTAGCCAGCATACAGGCCAGCGGCACGTTCTTTTCGGGGTTTTCCACGGCTCCGGAGTTGGCACCGGCGGACTCAATACCGAGGAATGCCCACAGGGTGAGTGCAATACCGGAAGAAATTGCGGTTACTGTGGTGTCTTGATGTGGGTTCCATGCTTCAGCGAAGACATCTGGTTTAAACCAGAACCAACCAATGATAGATAAACCCACAACCGGAATAATGATCCCCCACACGGTGATTGCAGAGATTTGACCGGTAATTTTTGGTCCCCCGAAGTTTGCAACCATGGTGACAACGAGGATGGCACACACAGTGATAAACGTATGGATAGGGGTAGTTTTAATCCATGGGAAGAAAGGCACCAGGTAACCTGCTGCTGATACAGCAATGGCAACGGCACTGATCACAAGGCACACGTAGTAGGTGTAAGAGGCGATAAAAAATGAGGACTTCCCGTGTGCTTCGGCGGAGTAAGCTGACATACCCCCGTCTTTGGTGCAGTACATCCCACACTTAGCGAATGCGTAGGCGATACACATTGCACCCACGGCTGTTACCAACCAGGACAACAGGGATATTGCCCCTGTCTGGGCAAGACTTGCCGGCAACATGATGATGCCGGAGCCCATCATGTTAACGGTCACAATGGTGGTCAAACCGACCAGCCCCATTTTGTTTTGTTCTGATGCCATATTGATTCTCCACTCTCAAATTTTGGGCGCAAAACATGGATGCCTAGTCTTGTTGCGTACTTAAACAATGGATGGAGCTTCGTTGCCACACCAATGAAAAATGCGCCACTGACTATGAAAAATGTTGTTGCCGACGAATTGAAAGTAGATGTGGGAGTATGAACTGTTTGATTCTTTTACAAGACACTTCGCTACAAACCCATTTTTCTTTTTGCGCCATAAATTCGGACAGTCGCAAAAAGATGAGAGATGGCGGCGCATATAGGGTTTTTCTGGGTTAGGAGGGGAGTGACAAGAAATTATTTTTGGATTTTGTCTTTTTTGCGACTCTCCAGAAAGCATGGCTATCCTAACTTGAAATGGACTCAATAAAGATTGAGCGACATTTCTCCTCATATAGTGCCGGAGCTTGGTTATGAGAACCTACGGAAAGAAATTTAATGTTTTGATTTTGGAAGAATCCCGAAAAGCAGGGGTGGTCGGAAATGCCATTGACAGGCTCATTGCCGAGCTTGAGGACGGTGGTGCCAACGTGATGGTCGCAAGCAGTTTTGACGATTGCTACTCTGTTATTTTCACCAACACTGCGCTGGATTGTTTGATGCTGACGTCCGCCATGAGCGGCTCGCAGAGCGAAGAAAATGAAAAATTCTATGTCCTGATCGACAAGCTGAACCGTCGCCAACAAAACGTGCCGGTGTTCCTGCTGGCAGAGCGTAAAAAAATCACGCTGCACGTTACCCGCGAGATGATGGAGAAAGTGGACGAGTTCGCCTGGATTCTTGAAGATACGCCGGACTTCATTGCAGGACGTGCCATTGCGGCAATGAACCGTTACCGCAAAAATCTGTTACCACCTTTGATGTCTGCGCTGATGAAATACGACGACATCCATGAATATTCCTGGGCCGCACCGGGTCACCAGGGTGGTGTGGGCTTCACCAAAACACCGGCAGGCCAGCGCTTTTACAACTACTACGGTGAAGGTATTTTCCGCACTGATATGGGTATTGAGCGCGGTAGTCTGGGTTCGTTGCTCGACCACACCGGCTACTTCGGTGAGAGTGAGCGCTATGCAGCAAAAGTTTTCGGTGCTCACCAATCTTATTCACTGGTAACCGGTACATCCGGCTCGAACCGTACCATTATGTCCGCCTGTATGAACGAGGACGATCTGGTTATCTGTGACCGTAACTGTCACAAGTCCATCGAGCAGGGCTTGATGCTTTCCGGTGCGCGTCCGGTTTATCTGGTGCCAACCCGTAACCGTTACGGCATTATCGGCCCAATCTTCCCGGATCAGCTTTCAAAATCCGTGTTGGATCAGCGCGCGAAAGAGTACTCGCTGACCAAAGACTACGCCGACCAGCGTGCCACCTATGCGGTGCTGACCAACTGTACCTATGACGGCCTTTGCTACAACGCGAAACGCGCTCAGGACATTCTGGCAGAGAGCAGTGACCGTATTCACTTCGATGAAGCCTGGTATGGTTACGCGCGCTTTAACCCGATTTACGAAGACCATTATGCAATGCGTGGCGAGCCGGTTGATGATCCGGATGCGCCAACTGTATTCGCGACTCACTCAACGCACAAACTGTTGAATGCGCTGTCTCAGGCCTCCTGGCTGCATGTGCGTAACGGTAAGGGCGCAATCAGTTATGAGCGCTTTAACCAGGCGTATATGATGCACGCGACCACATCGCCACTTTATGCAATCAGCGCATCGAACGATATCGCTGCTTCGCAGATGGATGGAAACCGAGGTCACTCACTGACGCTCGAAGTGATCCGTGAAGCGGTCGACTTCCGTCAGGCAATGGGTCGCCTGTACCGCGAATACAACCAGAATGGTGACTGGTTCTTCAAACCTTGGAACGCAGAAACGGTGAAAGATCCGGAAAGCGGCCAAACTTATGCGTTTGAAGATGCACCGGCAGACTTGCTGTGCACCAGCCAGGATGCGTGGGTCATGCACCCGGGTGACAACTGGCACGGCTTCCACGATATGCCAGCCGACTGGTGTATGCTCGACCCTATCAAAGTCAGTATCCTGGCTCCGGGTATGGGCGATGACGGCAACTTGCTCGACAGCGGCGTGCCTGCTGCCCTGGTAACGCTTTACCTTGGCCGCTTTGGTATCGTGCCAACCCGTACCACAGACTTCCAGGTTATGTTCCTGTTCTCAATGGGTATCACCAAAGGTAAGTGGGCAACGCTGGTTAACACGCTGATGGCGTTCAAGCGTCACTACGACGCGAATACTCCGCTTGCTGATGCATTACCGGATCTGGTGGCTGACTTCCCGGATGTCTATGGCGACATGGGTCTGAAAGATCTGGGTAACAAGATCTTTGGCTACCTGAAACAGCACAACCCGGGTGAAGTGTTGAATGCAGCTTACGAAACACTGCCGGAAGCGATCATGACGCCTCGTGCCGCTTTCCAGGCTATCGTCAAAGACAATGTTGAGATGGTGCCTTCGCATCAACTGGAAGGCCGTGTCGCTGCCAACGCTGTAATTCCTTACCCACCAGGCATTCCTATGCTGATGTCAGGTGAAAGCTTTGGTGATGAAAACAGTCCACAAATCAAATACCTCAAGAGCCTTGAGGTGTGGGATGAAGAGTTCCCCGGTTTCGAGAAAGAGACGGAAGGTACCGAACTTCACGACGGCATTTACCATGTAATGTGTGTGAAGAACGTTTAACGGTGTAGATCGCTGAAAAATGAAAAGGTCTGGTGGTGAGCCAGACCTTTTTTCTTACAGTTCCTTAACTACAGTTCCTGTAGTACCAATCAGTTGCAGGCGATGCGGATAAAAATCTGCGCGCCAATCAACAGAAAGTCGTCATCCACGTAGTATGGATTTGAGTGCAGGTAGTTACAGATACCCGCTTCTTTGTTACCGCTGCCGAGGAAGAACATCGCACCTTTGCGATCTTCTGCCGCGTTCACCATCAGGCTGAAATCTTCAGAACCTGTCATCGGGTTACCGTTAGGATCCAGACGGTCTGCCGGTACGGTTGCACGCGCTGCATCTACCACACGCTGATACGCTTCAGGGTGGTTGATAACCGCTGGGTAACCTTCACAAACCATGGTGGTTTTAAAGCCACGGATTTCACTTTCTTTCACGAAAGTTTCAAAGCTGTCTTTCAGGATTTGATCGGTTTCTGCATCCATTGCACGGATAGTGCCGCGCGCCTGAGCGTAGTCAGGGATCGCGTTTGGAATGCTGCCGCCGTTGAACATGCCACAGCCGAATACCGCAGGGCTGAACGGATTGGTGCGCTTGGCAACCACGTAGTCCATGTCCATGATGATGCGGCTTGCTTCGCGGATCGCATCCAGACCTTTTTGTGGCGTTGAACCATGGGCAGAAATACCGTGAACATCCAGCGTCCACGCCGAGCCGTAGGAAGACATAATGCCGTTGTTGATTTTCACGAAGCCGTATTCCAGCGCTGCATCGTTATGCAGGGCGTACACTTCGGCAACGCCTTCCATGCAACCCAGCTCAACCATTTTGCTTGCGCCAGGTACACGCATGTCTTCTTCCGCCATCTGGAAGATAAAGCGAACGTTGTGCTTCAGTTCGCCCTGGTTTTCTACCAGGTATTTCGCCGTGGTCAGTACGATAGCCATGTGGGTATCATGACCACAGTTGTGTGAACGGCCTTCATGCTGGGAACGGTAGTCGTTCTCCGTCATGTCGTTCATTTCCAGTGCGTCCATATCGGCACGGAAACCTACACGTTTCCACTCTGGGTTTACGGTCAGATCTGCGATAAAACCGGTGAAACCTTCGTAAGTGGTCAGGCTGTAACCCATCTCAGTCATCAGCGCCTGGCAGTAAGCCGAGGTTTTGAATTCCATGCCCGATACTTCCGGGATCTGGTGCAGAGCGCGGCGGGTTTCAATGCTGAAGCCGTGCAGCTCAACCAGTTTGCTGTCCAGGTTAAACGTATTGTATTTGTTAGACATTTAGATAATTCCTTTCATCTCAAAGCCGATTTGCGCAATCATCGATGCACCGAAGAAACAGCTGGTCGCCACAATCAGGAAGATAACGATCACTTTCCACGACATCTTCTTCAGCTCTTCCATCTGGCCGCCAACAGACAGGCCTGCGAACGCCAGCAGAGGCACACACACAGACAGGAACTGGATTTTGCCCACAGATTCCAGGAAGTAAGTGCGAACCGGTGTTTCAGGCAGACAGATCAGAATGCCGATGATGGTCGCGTAAGCGAAGGTTGGCAGTGAAGACGGGATAAACTTCTTCGCTACCAGAGACAGGAACACGATCACCGACATTGCGATGAAGCTGTGAACCATCTCAGTTGGCGCAGTGCCATTGGTCAGAAATTGGGTAAAACCAGCCAGTACAATCGCAAGCGATACCAGCTTCATGTCATTCATAATCGCTTTCATGGCTTATTTACCTTTGTTGCAAATTTTGTACATCAGCTCAGCCAGTGGCAGGCCAAGGAAAGTCAGCGACAGTGCGCCCAGAACAGATGAAAGCAGGTTAGATGCTGCAGCAATACTCAGAACCTGTTTCGCCATTTCTGGATCCAGACCTGAAACCAGCGCGCCAGATGCTGCGCTCAGCATGGAGCCAGAACCTACGCCCGAACCTGCGGCCAGCGCCAGTGGGTGAAGGCCGGTCAGAGGTGCGATACTGCCCAGAACAGAGAACCACAGGGTACCGATAACAGAACCACACAGGTAAATAGCCAGTACGCCAACGTACTCCGGGCTGCCAGTGCCGAATTTGCCCTGGATTACAGCAATTGAAGGTTCGCGGCTGATAGAAGAACATGCGCCGATTGCTTTACGGCCGAACTGGAATTTCACCGCCAGTGGAATCGCAATCAGGATTGGCAGCAGGTTACCCAGCTCTTGGAACAGCAGTGGCACGCCGGCATCGATGATCATTTCCAGGTTAGGGATGATCATACCTGCGTATTGGGTACCCAGTACCAGCAGACAGTAACCAACCATCTTGCCGCAGAAGCCTTCTTCTTTCTCAGTGAAGACCTTGCCCCAGGCTTTGATTTTGTCTTTGGTGCCTTTCACAGACAGTGCCATACCGAACATCACGGCAAACAGCATTGGCAGGATAGAGATGGTGGCAAAGCCAAGGTCGATTCTTTTGGTACCAATCACAAATTGGGATAGGAAAATGAGAGCTGATACCGTCATAACGCTGGTAAGGACGACGCG
Source organism: Enterovibrio paralichthyis (assembly GCF_019209835.1). NCBI lineage: Bacteria > Pseudomonadati > Pseudomonadota > Gammaproteobacteria > Vibrionales > Vibrionaceae > Enterovibrio > Enterovibrio paralichthyis. Next base: position 217,757 of record NZ_JAHUTS010000004.1, read on the forward strand.
CGCCTGACCGCCTTTGGTTTCTTCTGTGTTCATAGTTCATCAACAGTAAAAGTGGAATTCGCCGCTGATTATAGGGAGTGGTTTGGGGCGAAACGTGAATGAGATCAACAGAACGCGGCGGTATCTAGATGAAATCTAAATATGATATTCCCATATGGAATTAAGGGTTATTAGTGGGTTAAATCGGCAACAAACCGGTGTTTTTGCTGTTGGTTTTTGGTGTGTTGCCGTAACAATGTTAACCGGATAAAACCCTCGCAATAACAGTCAGGGCAATGGAGAACAACCGCACTCCATAGGTAAAACAGAAAGCAAATGGCGGATAAAGAAAACCCGGCCATCAGGCCGGGTTTAAAGGAAAGGTTATTGCAGCAGGGGAGTGCAGTCACAGGGCTGCTCAGCGGTTACTTCCTTGCGATCACGCTGAGGCTGATACCAGGCATCCAGACCTTTCTGGAGTTGGCTGGTGGCCTGTGCCGGTGTCATCTGCCCTGACATCACACTGGTGCTGGTTTCCCAGATTTCCAGTTCGAAGTTTGGCTCGCCGCGTGAAAGCACCTGCGCGGAGTTACGGATGGTCGAGTCGCACTTGTCGCGCCACGACATCATTTCCTGTGCAATCGGATCTTTCACATCGAAGAAGTGGTTCGACAGCGAGAAAAAGCCTGAGATCTCGTTGGTCAGCAACTCGGCAAACTCTGCGGTCGTCATCCATTTCAGGAACAGTTCGGCCGCTTCCGGGTTCTTCGATTTGGAGTAAATGCCCATGCCGAGATCGGTGTGGTCGGTGAAATAGCAGGCATCGCCTTTTTTCTCGACCGGTGGCGGGAACACACCCATGTTCACCTTGTCTTTGAACGTCATGATGTCCCACGAACCTGCTGGGTAGACGGCAGCTTTGCCGTCAGCAAACGCATTGATGGAATCGCTGTAGCTGCGCTGGTCGAAATTCTGCCCCATGTATTTGGCCCACTTTGCCAGTTCCTGAAAGGTGCGGCGGTACGGTTCGCTGGTGACAGGTGCTTTACCTGTCAATAGGTCATCGCGTCCGTCTTCCCCTTTCCAGTGCGTCGGGCCAATGTTCTGGAATCCCATGGTTGCTGCTTCCCACTTGTCGCGGGTACCGATTGCGAGTGGTAGGTAACCGGCGCGCTTGGCTTTTTCCAGCGCCCAGTAGAAATCGGCACTGGTAACCGGTTCATTGACACCGACTTCTTTGAAGATGTCTTTGTTATAGAAGAAACCGTGGATCACCGATGCCATCGGTAAACAGAAAGTCGTCGCGCCGGAATCTGTCTGCCAAGGGGAAAGAGCAAAGCTTGGGAAGTTTTCCATGCCTTCCATTTCGGTCACTTCTTTTAGCAAACCACGTTGGTAGAGTGCGAGCGACCCGTCGAATGGGCGGCAGGCGATCAGATCACCGGCCGTGCCGTTGTCGAAACGGTTTTCCATCTCGCCGTTCCACTTTGAAGCATCCCAGTCCGGTGGAGAGCGGTATTCCACTTTGATGTCCGGGTAGTGCTTGTTGAAGGCTGGGATGATTTTTTCATTCCAAACCGCATCATCACTGCGCCAGGAATCAATAACCAGTGTTGACTGTGCGTTTGCCAGCGTTGATGCCGCAAGGGTGAGGGCAGCCAGTGGCAAGAGGGTTACTTTTTTCATGGTCTGCTCCTTACACGCGGAAGTTGGCAATCAGGTTCTGTTGGTCTTGTGCTAGATCAGCCAGTGACTCGCTGCTGGCTGCAGAGGCACGGGCATCTTTCTCAGCTTCATACGCCACGTGGGCGATGCCGTTGATGTGTTCGGCAACGTCGTGGCTGACCTTGATTTGCTCTTCAGTTGCCTGTGCAACATGCACGGCCATTTCATGGATTGAGCGCATACGCGACACGATATCCTGCAGCGTTTCATCGGTCATGCGGGTCTGGTTCAGGCACTCTTCCATCTGCTTCTGGCTGATACCCATGGTTTCGGCCATGCGTGACGCATTCCCCTGCAGGTTATGGATCATCTGCTGGATTTCTTCAGTCGATTGTTGGGTACGGGTTGCAAGGGCTCGCACTTCATCAGCAACCACGGCAAAGCCACGGCCGTGGGAGCCCGCGCGTGCGGCTTCGATGGCTGCGTTGAGCGCCAACAGGTTGGTCTGCTCTGCGATATCCTGAATCACGTGCAGGATGGAGCCGATGTTGTTGGAGTATTGGTTCAACTGCTGGGTGTTGTTCACCGCTTCTTCGATGTTGCCGGAAAGCTGTTCGGTCAGCTGGCGGCTGCGCGATACCTGGACGCGGCCACTGTTGGCGGCATCATTGGTATTCTCAACTTCAGCGACAGTCAACTCTGTAGAGCGGGCAATCTCTTTCGCGCTCACTTCCATTTCAGAAATGGCGGCCGCTACCTGATCGGTACGTGATTTCTGGTCTTCGACGCGCGTCATAGCACTGTCACTGACATTCGCGGCGCGGCTTGCTTCTTCCAGCAGGTGTTTGGCGCCATCACCAAATTTCGCCAGTGTCTGGGACATGGTATTGGCAAGGGTATCAATCGAGCGGCTCAGTTCACCAAACTCATCCTGCGCATAGTAGTTGGCGCGTGTGCGCATGTCGCCACGGGTCATTTTATCCAGAACATCATTGATCAAAGCCAGCGGCTTTTGGATGCTGCGGGTGGTTTTGAATCCAACCCAGATACTGATCGCGGCGGCAATGGATGCCATTGTCAAGACGTAGAAGAACGCCTGACTTACCGCGGCCTCAGCTTCATCGCGGCTGGTACGTGCCAGTTGCTGGGCAAAGCCTGCGTAACCTTCCAGTTGCGTCTGGATGTCGTCCATCATGCGCGCAGTTTGCTGACTTTGCTGCGCAAGGCGGGCATCAATGTTTTGTTGGCGCGCCAGTACATCCAGCAAACCGCCGTTATCCAGTGTCAGTGCTTTTACTTTTGTCAGGTTGCGGGAGTAACGTGCTTTTACGTCATCTTCTACCGAAATCAGTTCCAGGCGTTTGAATGCAATTTCGATGTCTTTTGACAGGGCGTTGCGCAGCTGGCCGAGATCTGTGGTGTCATTGGCGCGGCGCAGCAGTTTCAGGTCACGGGCAATACCGCTGGTGATCAGCTCTGCACGGTTGTGCAGTGAACGCTTCACAGAAGCCTTTTGAAGTAGCAGATTCGCTGCCCACTGGTAGGTGTCTTCCAAACGCAGGAATTTCAGTTCCAGGGCATTTTGTTCTTCAACCAGACTGATAGCCTGTTTTTTCAGTGAGAGCAGAGCCTGTGCCTGTTCGAAGTAGCGGTTGGAAGCTTGGTAAATACGATCCAGTTGCTGGCGCTCTGTGCTTCCGGAAGCGTTTTGTTGCGCGTTCTTCAGCGTGTCGAAGAAGCGTTGTTTTTGTTGTCTGAACTGCGATTCTATCTGGGTATCTGAGGCCGTATCCTCGTTGAACGTACTGACCAGCAGGTTGGTGCGCATCAATTGAGTGATCAGATCGCCGGATGCGACGACCATTGGCGTGGATTGTTCAGTAATTTGCTCCACTTTTCCCTGTAGAACACGGGCGTTGAAAAGACTCACACTGCTAAGTATTGCCATTAATAGAAACATTAAGGCAAAACCCGCCACTGTTCTCTGTACGATAGACAACTTCATTGTTTTTTCTCTCTACGACAGTCTTGCGATGGGAAGACGAAAATGACGCTTGGCACAAAATTCGTGAATAAAAATAAATCGGTTCACAAAGCCAAGAAATGGCTGCGGATTGTGACACTAATCGACTTTAACGGCACTTCAACCGGATTTCTTTAGCGAAAAAGTGTTATCTGGCGCACAAATAATTCGAGTCGGAAATTAATTTGGAAGCAAGGTATCAAAACGGATAGAGGTGGTTCATCCCACTGTCACAATGCCACTGGACACAAGAGCGGTAGCGTTGTGAGTATCTAATTGATTGCAAGTCCACTGTATAGAGAGGCTTGAAGATGTTTCTGAGTAGGAACAGGGCAATAAAAAAGCCCCTGATGGGGCTTTCTCGGAAGGGGGAGGGCTACCACTTTTTCTTAGGGGCAAAGAGCTCATCCAGCTCTTTATTTTCATCATTTTTCGGTTTCAGCATCTTATCCTGATTCAGAATAGCGTTAACTTCGTCCAGCATCGTAGCGAGGTTATCCTTCACCGACTGACAGTAAGGGTCGCTTTTGCTGCTTACCACATCCAGGGCTTTTTTCAGCAACTGTTGCGCAGTACCCATCTGGCCTTTGATTTTTGCGTCGTTAACACGCTTAAGCACGTTTTCGATGTTGATCTTCATCTGCATCTGTTCAAGTCGCGCGTTTTCCGCCACAAACGCCTGGGTTTGCAAACGGCCTTTGGTATGCTCAGCCTTGATGACGGCACGAAGACGTTTTACCAGTTTGAGCATGGAAATGGCTTCGCGGTCACTGTCAGGCACGCGGAAAGAAGTGGACTCTTTGTTCTGGTAAGTTTGCTTGATTTGATCGACCTGAGTTTGAACATCGGCGATGCGTTGAGGCAATGAGCGATCGGATTTATCGATCTCATGCATGGTTTTCAGCGCATCAAGAATTTTCTGGTTCAGGCATACCAACAGGGTTCCGCTATACGGAAGATTATGTGCGTTACCGATCAGCTCTTCGGTGGCATCAATAACTGCAATATATTTAGCCATTTCCTGGCGCTTTGTTGACTCTACACGTTGGCGCTGCTGCGACATGATGTTGTAACCAACAATCAAACCGAGCAGGATGACGCATAAGCCAGCAATTAAGGCGATATTCATAAGTGAGCGTCGATATTCCCTGTTAAAACGAAGACTGACTAAGATACACGATCTGCCAGTAGGGTTATAGTTAGATAGTACTATTTTGGATCTTAGCTAAAATCTGGCGTCTCGTAACCCTTTTCTAAAACTTCGTGCGTTTGAACGCACGTTTATTGGTAGCGTTATCATTTAATTATGAGCGCTAAAACTATTCGCTACCATTGCGTCGTCGCGATGAAAATGGGCGCTGGGTAGGGGTTATGGTATGTAGTACTACAACAAACAAAAAAAGCACGATATAACTTGAACAAGAATATGATGAGGCGTGCTACAACGCTATGAAATTACAACAACTAAAGTACATTGTGGAAGTGGTCAACCACGATCTGAATGTCTCTTCTACTGCTGAAAGCCTTTACACCTCGCAACCCGGTATCAGTAAGCAAATCCGCGCTCTGGAAGATGAACTTGGCGTTCAAATTTTTGGCCGAAGTGGCAAACACCTTACAAAACTGACGCCCGCAGGCCATCAAATTGTCGAAATTTCCCGCGATATCCTGTCCCGTGTCGACAGCATTAAATCGGTCGCGCTTGAGTATACCAATCCGGAAACGGGGCAATTGAATATCGCGACGACCCATACCCAGGCACGTTATGCGTTGCCGACGGTGATCGCCCAGTTTGTCCAGCGCTACCCGAAGGTTTCGCTGCATATGCATCAGGGCGCGCCAAGCCAGATATCCGATTTCGTCCTGAAAGGCTTGTCGGACTTCGCTATTGCGACTGAGGCATCGCACCTTTATGAAGACCTGATTATGTTGCCTTGCTATCACTGGACACGTTCTTTGATTGTGCGGAAAGACCATCCACTGGCACAGCGCTCTGCTATCACTATCTACGATATCGCCCGATTCCCTCTGGTGACTTATGTCTTTGGCTTCACCGGCCGCTCAAGTCTGGATGTCGCGTTTAATGAAGCCAAGCTCAAACCCAATATCGTCTTCACTGCGACTGATGCTGATGTGATCAAAACCTATGTCCGTCTGGGGGTGGGTATCGGCGTGATGGCGCGCATGGCGTATGACAACGAGCTGGATAAAGATCTGGTAGCGATTGATGCCAGCCATATCTTCGATGCCAGTACGACCCGTATCGGCTTTCGTCGCGGGACAGTGCTGCGTAATTATATGTACGACTTTATCGAAAGTTTCGCACCGCACCTGACGCGGGACGTGATTGATCAAGTGCTTGCGATGAAAGATGCCAAAGAAATAGACCGGCTGTTTGCAAAGTTCGATCTGCCGGTAAGGTAAGCATCTCCCTCGTCATTCAGGCGCTTTCCGTTGATAGGCTGAAAGCGTCTTCATTCCAAGCATCTCCCACTGAAATCGAGGTATAATTGCGCTGATTTTTGCTGTCAGTCCGCAACAGTGCGGGTGGAGTTTTTGTTGTCCCCTCTTTCACACGATGAACATTTTCTAGCCCTGGATGCCCTGTTAACCCAGTATCGTGATTACTGGCAAGGCGTGCCGTTTGATTGTCTTGATTTGCCATGGCGGGACTCAACCCCTGGGCTTTGTGACTGGCTGGATGCCCAATCGCTTTCTGATCTGCAAGCCTGGAAGGCGCAACCTGTCGCGCTGGCCAAAGCGGTTTCGCAATGGCTCCCGGAAGCCGGGGAATTATTGGCCTTGTGCGAGGTTACTGAGAGCGAGGGTGGGCAATTCGATTGTGATTCGCATTGGTCTACCGGCGTGCCCGGACGCAAATGGGAGCAGATTTCTGCTTTTAACCGCGCTCTGCCTTATTCGCCAGGTAAACGTTGGCTGGAGTGGTGCGCCGGGAAAGGATATTTGGGGTGTATCCTTGCTGTGACCCGCAAGGCAGAGGTGACCAGCCTTGAATGGCAGGATGCCCTGTGTGTTGACGGGCAAGCGTATGCGACCAAACACAAGCTGCCTATGCGTTTTGTTCAGGGCGATGCCTTTGCCAGTGAAAGCAAAAAGCTGGTGGATGAGTGTGACCACGCGGTGGCATTGCATGCGTGTGGCGATTTACACGTGACCTTGCTGCGTCACTTTGTTGCTGCAAAGGCGGAAAGTGTCACCGTATCTCCTTGCTGTTATCACCTTATTCAGGACAAGCAATACCAACCCTTGTCGTCACTCGCCAAGCAGTCGTCACTGGTATTGAGCAAGCACGACCTGAAACTCCCTTTGCAGGAAACGGTGACAGCCGGGCAGACGGTAAAAAACAAACGTTTTGTCGAGGTCAGCTACCGCTTGGGGTTTGATGCGTTGCAGCGCAGCATTAACCCGGGTGCGCATTATCTTCCTGTCCCCAATGTACAAAAATCTTTGTTAAAAGAAGGCTTTGAGGCATTCTGTTTTTGGGCCGCGGAACAAAAAGGTTTGACGTTGGACCCTGCCACCGATTTCGCTGCATTCCAGCAGTTGGGGGAATCCCGCTTTTTGATGGTTGAACGGATGGAAACCGTTCGAACCCTGTTCAGACGACCGCTGGAAATGTGGCTGGTGTATGACAGGGCGCTTTACCTACAACAACACGGATTCGAGACTGCAGTGACCACTTTCTGCGCAAGGGAACTGACGCCGAGAAATATACTGATTTCTGCCACAAGGAAGGGCTAAATGTCACTGAGCGGGGAAGAGCTCTTACTGGTGATTGTTGCGTTGAGCGCAGGTGCGTTCGTGCAAAGTTTGATTGGTTTTGGACTGGCGATTGTCTCTGCGCCGTTTCTCATGATGATCGAGCCTTCCCTTGTGCCTGGCTCAGTCACTATGGTGACGCTGGGGCTCGCGGTGGTAAATACATGGCAATACCGACGCCAACTCTCCCTGAAAGGGCTCGGCTGGGCGTTTGTCGGCCGTATTCCTGGAACGGTCGTTGCCGGAGCGCTCCTTTTTTACCTTTCCCTGAACGCCCTTGAAATCATCATGGGTCTTGCTGTTTTGCTGGCGGTTGTCGCCAGCGTCTTCAAACTGGCCGTTGAACCGACCAATAAAAATATGTTCTGGGCAGGCTTTGCTGCCGCGGTCATGGGAACGACGACCAGCATCGGCGGTCCCCCAATGGCGTTGGTTTTACAAAAAATGGATGTGGTCAGGCTGCGGGCAAATCTGGCCGGATACTTCATCTTCAGCTGCGCCATTTCACTGGGAGTACAGTGGATGGCGGGGTACTTCACGTTGTGGCATGCCAAGATCAGCATGTACGCCTTGTTGCCAGTGATTATCTGTTCCTGGGTGGCATTCAGGCTGCAACAGTACGTCAAAGCAGAGTGGGTGAGGGTTGGTTTGTTAGGCCTTTGTACTTTCGCTGGTGCAGCAACCTTCCTGCGAGGCTTCAGCTAAATAGCCGCGAGCCCAAACGTCAGATGTAAAAAAGCCAGCATAGTTGCTGGCTTTTTCGTGTCAGTCTGGCAATCAGAACTTCAGGCTAACCTGCATACCAATGAACTGGTTGTCATAGTTTGCACCGGCATCGGCCGCAAATTTCGCAGCATCGGCATTGTTGAACCAAGGGTCGTAGCTCATCTGAACTTCAGTGTCGCCTTGCCAAATACCGGTTACCCAGTGGTGGATATGACCAACAGGGTTCAGGAAGAACAGGCTGACATTACCAATGGTTTCCGAGCCCAGCACTTCACCACCGTTAGCAACGATGTCTTTTTCTGCCAGATACATCCATTCACCGACGGCTGCACCAAACAGAGGCGTCACAATGATGTCCTGGATTGACGGTACTTCTGCAAAGGATTCAACACCGTATTCCCAGAAGAAGGTCGACATGGTGAATGAGTAAACGAACGATTCAAATTCGTTGAAACCTGAGTGACGTGCGGCTGTGTAGTAAACACCGCCAAAGTATGGGTGCATCACATAGTTCAGATAGTGGTCATCCTTGTCCCAAACCGGACCTTCAGACACGTTATCCCACCATTTTTTGGTCAGGTTGGAGAAGTCACGGTCTTCTGCTGTCCAGTTGGTCACGCTTTCAGGCAGGAAGGTCATCATACCGACCGTTGCCACACTCAAACCCAGAATGGTGTAGGTCTGGCCCATCAGGTAATCCCAGTCTTTCTCGGGTGCTGTGGTCAGGTAGCGTGGCAGGCGATGTGCAGGCGAATCATTGAAGCCCAGCGTATCGTCGTTGTTTTCCAATGCCTCGTCGCTCAATCCCAACTGGGTGTAACTTACGCTGCTGTTGTAGTCGTAAGCCTGTTGTTCAAAATTCAGCGTCGAAGCATCGAATGCGGCCGCAGATTGGGCGCAAAGTAGAGTGGCGGCAGCCAAGGTTGAGCGAAAGCGCACAAATATCTCCCAAACAATAAAATGCCAAACCGTGTCGCAGATTGATCTGGACGGGTCTGGCAAAGAATTCTTTTAATTAATGATAACGTCAGTTGATCGGTGCTTGAGATACGTCCTTGATGCGACACCGAAACGGATGGTTTTTAACCAATACCGTGTGCCAATTGTGAAACAATCACAACGAGGCCGCTAATAATAGCAATGGAAAGGGTGATATTTCCACCAAAAACTTGATATCGCTCTCGATTTAACCCCAGTTTGCGCACTTTGTGTGCCATCAGCACAGGAAGCAGAACAGCGAGGACGACCAGTGCAATGGCCGCATAGCCGAGCGCCGCAACAAATCCTTGAGGGTAGTAGAGTGCAATAACCAGTGGTGGGAGGAAGGTGATCATCCCGGTCTGGATCCGGCCTTTTGCATTGGCTGGACGCTTGAGCAAATCGGCCAGAAAATCAAACAAGCCAAGGCTCACACCCAAAAACGAAGTAGCCAGCGCCAAATCAGCAAACAGGGAAATAGCCTGAGTGAGTTTTTGCGAACTGACTGTTGCGCCAATCGCACCTAAGAACATGCCCAGTTCATTGTTTTCAGACAGCTGATCCTGCCCCAAAATACCAAAGCTCGCGGCTTGCCATAGGACATATATGATGAGGGGCAGCGCCGAGCCAATCAGCATAATCTTGCGCAGCGCGCGGATATTGAGGCCGGTGTAGGCAACCACGGAAGGGATGCTGCCGTGGAAACCGAATGAGGTAAACATCACCGGGATAGCAGAAACCAGCAGGCCTTTCTCAAGCGGCATGGAAAGTAAATTCACCTGATCGCCTTGCGGTAAGAGAAACATCAGCGAAAGGCCAAGCAGGACGATTTTGGTGATAAACAGCACGCGGTTAATAACGTCGACCTTGCTGGTACCAAGCATGACAGCACCTGCCACCAGCACGGTGAACAGCAGGGTACCTGTTTGTGTTGGCAGAGAAGGCAAAGACAGGGATGCCAATTTGCTATGGAATTGGCTACCGCCGCCGGCGATGTAAGCCGCGCAAAGGGCGTACAGCAAAAAGAGGGTAGCCGCGATCGCCAGGTAACGGCCTTTCTTACCCAAAAACTGATCAGCAAGGCTGCCTAGTGTTGCTGATTGCGGAGCATGCTGGTGGACTTCCAGCATCAGCAGCGCGGTATAACTCATCAACATCCACATCGCGAGCATCAAGGCAATGGATGGCATAAAGCCAATACCCGATGAAGCGAGCGGGAGAGCCAGCATACCGGCACCAATGGTTGTTCCGGCGATAATCAGGGTGCTTCCAAACACTTTACTGCGCATAAATCGTCATCTCTGTAATTATATGTTTACAGTGGCTATTTCCTTCCATGCGCCACTGGATAAGTGCGCATTATATATAAAAGGTTATCCTGTGGAATATGGAGTCATAAATTTACAAGTGTAAATTATTGTTTACTACTGGATGCGGGGGGGAGAGTGTGGCTCGGTGTGAGCCGGTAAATTTTGTACTGGCACGCGCTTATTGATACGGTGGTGATAATCATCGCTGTATTGAACGTGGCAAGGTGTATACTTTAGCTAGTTCATGAAAAACAAGGAGATATCGGTGGAACAAAGCAAACTGCGCGTCGCAATGTTGAGCACTGGCGAAGAAGTGCTTCATGGTGATATCACCGATACCAATGCTGCCTGGCTGTCATCACGTTGTTTTGAAGAAGGTTTTGCCCTTCACCGTCGCATCACGGTTGGAGACTCACTGGACGATATCGCGATTGAGTTGGTCAGGTGCAGCCAGGTTTCTGATGTGGTGATCGTCAATGGGGGTCTGGGTCCGACCACCGATGATCTGACCACGGAAGCCATGGCGATGGCGATGGACGTTGACCTGGAGCTCAACAATCATTGGCTGACAGAGCTGAAAAACCGTTTTGAACGCAACGGTAAAACCATGCCGAAAAGCAACATCAAACAAGCGATGCTGCCGGAAGGGGCCGAGCTTGTCGATAACCCGGTTGGTAGCGCCTGCGGCTTTGCTGCGTATTTGAACGAATGCCTGTTCTTTTTTACCCCGGGCGTGCCGTCAGAGTTCAAGCAGATGTTCGACAATGAAATTCTGCCAAGACTTCAGTCCCGCTACCCAAACAGCCAAAAACGCGAGGTTCAGCGTCTTTATACATTTGGTTTCTCCGAATCTCTGCTAAACGACAAGCTTGCGTCGTTGTCACTGCCTGAAGGCTTTGAGCTCGGTTACCGATCTGCACTGCCTTTTATCGAACTGAAAGTATTTTCGCCAAAGCAACACTCTGAGATTTCACTGGTGACAGATGCCGTGCGCAATATTCTCGGGGACCGTATTGTCGGCGATGGTATCCCAATGCTGACAAATGTTGGCAGCCTGCTTCGCCATCACGGTGTCACGCTGGCATTGGCCGAAAAATTCTCCGGTGGATACCTTGCCAACTGGCTAAGCGAAGATGACGACACCCGGGATGCACTGCTGCAAGCGTGGGTGCTGAGTGAGTCAGCGCTGAATGCAGAAGGGGACTACAACCCGCTTGCTTCTGTGTTGGCAATGGCGACGGCTGCCCGTGAAAATTCAGGCGCTGGCATTGGTTTGGCTTGTGGCGATTTGGACGCCGGACGAGTCTCCCTTGGGCTTTCTACCGCAGTCGGTGATTGGGGCATTATTGTGAAGCCGCGCCGCAACCAGAGTTTAAATGACCTGCGCTGTTATGCCGCTACCATGCTGCTGGATTTATTAAGGCGCTACCTGGAAGGGCAAGACATGTTCAGTGACATTGCCTCTCTGGTCACGTTGGAATCGTTGCACATTCCGGCTGAAGAGCTGGATGCATAAGAAAATGGCCTGATATTCAGGCCATTTTTTATATCGAATCATCGGATAAGCGAAAGCTGTTATCCGTACAGGTTGAGATTGAGTGATTTGGCGACCTGCGCAATCATTCTCTGAGCCCGGACGCTGTTGCCTGATTCATCCAGTGGCGGAGAGAACGCAGCAATGCCCATTTTGCCCGGAACAACAGCCAGCAAACCGCCGCCCACGCCGCTCTTCCCGGGTAAACCGACTTCAAATGCCCAGTCGCCGGAATAGTCGTACAATCCTTCCATCGTCATTTCCGCCAAAATCGGCGCGACATTTTCCGGGGTGACGACTTGTTCGCCGCTGATAGGGTTTTTACCGTGGTTGGCAAGAGTCGCGCTCATCACCGCCAAATCCTTACAGGTCACCAACGTCGAGCACTGGCGGGTATATACCTCACACGCTTCCATTGGGTCGCAGAAACAGTTGCCAGCGGCATACAGCAACCAGGCAATTCCACGGTTATGGAAGTTGGTGGTTTGCTCGGATTCATTGATTTCGTCAGAAAGGGTGACATTGCCTGCTGTCAGGCGTCTCTGTACGTCCAAAATGCGTTGCCAGCGCTGTTCAGCACTGTCTGCTTTTAAGAGACTGACGCTGGCCATTGCACCTGCGTTCACCAGCGGTGATAGCGGTTTGTCGTGGTGTTCACAAAGCGCCAGTACGGAGTTAAACGGCAGGCCAGTCGGCTCTGCCCCGATTTTTTCCCGCACCATTTCAGGGCCGACATCTTCCATCAGCAGAGCCAGGGTCGCGACTTTGGAGATCGACTCAATGGCAAAGCGGTACTCGATATCACCAGCCTGATATACATCACCGTTTGCAGTGACAATCACCAGTGCAGCCAATTCATCAGGCACCGATGCCAGATAGGGAATGTAGCTGGCATTCTCGCCACCCGGCAGACCGTGAAACTGCTGGAACGTCTCATCCACCAGGTGCTGCAGTGCTTTGGCAGAAGGAAGTTGACTCATTGTGCTTCTCCTTTACCTTCACGGTGCATCGCAGTGACAGATTCAGTGTGCTTGTCAGAGTGGTTTTGCAGCCCGGGATGCACACCTTCAATTTGCCAGGTGAAGGGTGCAAAGTCTGAGTTTTCATCTCGCCAGTGTGGTTTACGCACTGCGTAAATCAGGAATGGGATGATGGCAAACAGCAGGCTCAGGCCGACCAGAATCGAGATGAACACAGTCGGGCTGCCCACAGCTATCTGGCTTGGCGGGATAAAGCTGAACGCAAATGCAATCGCGGAGGCGGTGAAGCCGATACCGGCAAACATATACAGCCCTTTGCGGCCTCCGGGGACGTTGTAAGGGCGCGGGCGGTTAGGCTGGCTGAAACGCAGGTAAATCGCCGCGGAAAACATCAGCATGTAAAGCGCCAGATAGATGACTGCTGCCAGTTGGCTCAGGATCTGATACGCCGCTTCGACCGACGGCAGCACCACAAAAGTGATCGCCAGGAAGCTGACGATGATGCCCTGCACCAGCAGGATATGGGTTGCCATACCGTGCTCGTTGGTGTGTTGCCAAAAACGCGGCAGGTAACCGGCCTTCGCGACTTCCAGCAGGCCGGTTGAAGGGCCAGCCACCCAGGTGACGATGCCTGCCAGTACGCCTATAGCCAGACAGATAGCCATGATTGGCGCCAGAAAACCCAGCCCCGCCCATTTGAACATATCAAAATAGGCAACCAGCAGGCTTTGAGTCAGGTTGATATCAGCGTTAGGAATGACAAAAGCGATTGCCAGAGTACCCAAAACAAAAATGACCACGGTACCCAGCGCCGCCATACCAATCGCTAGAGGGTAGGACTTGGTCGGGTTATCCAAATCTTTTACGTGGATGGCGTTCATTTCCATACCGGCGTAAAACAGGAAAATACTGGCGGCCAATACGACGTTATTGAAGTTGGAGAGATCTGGGATTAGGTCTTTCCATTCCATCTGAATTTGGATTGGCTGTCCGCTGAACAGAAACGCAAAACCCAGGATGATCAGGGTGATAGCCGGGATAATGGTGCCGACGATGCCGCCCCATTTGGACAACAAGGTAAAGGCACTGACGCCACGGAACGCCACGAAGGTAGCAAACCAGTAGATGGCAAAAACAATCGCCAGAACAAAGAATTTGTTCTGCGACAGGGCGGCATCAAAGGTTTGATCGGGGCCGATAAATGCCAGTGATACTGCACCGAAGGTCAGCGCGGTTGGGAACCAGACACAGACCTGCACAAAGAGCAGGAACATTGACATAAATGCAAGGCGGGGACCGAAGGCTTCACCCACCCAGCGGAAGATACCGCCTTTTTCCGGCCAACCGGTAGCAAGCTCTGCTGCCACCAGTGATACAGGCACCAAGAAGAAGGCGGCTGCAAATACATAGAAGAACATTGAGCTGAGGCCATACTCCGCCTCTGCGGGAAGACCACGCAGACTGACAACAGCCACAATGTTCATGATAGCGAACGTAAATACGCTGATTTTGCCGACATTTTTCGCCGGCGATGCGGTTTTCTTATCCATTACGCAAGTCCTTGATAGTACAGGCCACTATTCAGTGGCCTTCTTGTGTGCAATAGGGCGGGTTTCCGGGCGGATTAACCGTGATGGAATGAGGAAGTCGCACCGGAATGCACTTGCGGGTATTGCTTGAAGTAGTCCACACAGCGTTTGAGGTCTTCAAGCAGCAGCGCTGCCATGTCTTTACTGACACCATGGCGGATCATGATGCGCTGAATAACGGTATCCTGTCGGTTGCCTGGAAGCGGGTAAGAGGCTATCTGCCAACCGCGCATACGCATGCGATCAGAAAGGTCATAGAGGGTGAAACCCCAGTCGCCTTCTTTCAGGCTATAGCTGAGCGCCGGTAAACCGCCGCGTCCGTCGTAGAACAGATCGAATGGGCCAATCTTGGCAATTTCATCTGCCAGCCACTGTGCGGTACTGATGCAGGCTTCCTGAATGCCTTTGTAGCCCTCAAAGCCGAGGCGGAGCAGGTAGTAATACTGCGCTACAATCTGGCCGCCCGGGCGGGAGAAGTTCAACGCGAAGGTCGGCATGTTGCCTCCAAGGTAGTCCACGTTGAACACCAGCTCATCGGGCAGGTGTTCTTTGTCGCGCCATACTACCCAGCCCACACCCAGTGGTGCCAACCCATATTTATGACCAGAACTGTTGATAGACACCACGCGGGGCAGGCGGAAATCCCACTTCAAATCAGGGTTAACGAAAGGCGCAATAAAACCGCCGGAAGCACCGTCTACATGGATAGGGACGTCAAGCCCCGTTGATGCCTGGATCTCATCGAGCTTTTTAGAGATTTCCTCTACCGGCTCAAAAACACAGGTATAGGTAACACCCAAAGTTGGCACGACGCCGATGGTATTTTCATCCACATACTGGGCGAGTTTGTCCGGATTCATACAAACTTCATCGCCATCGAGCGGGATTTCGCGCATCTCTACGTCAAAGTAACGGGCGAATTTGTGCCAGCAAATTTGTACCGGGCCACAGACGATATTCGGTTTGTCTGTTGAAAGACCCTGCGCTTCGCGTTTCTGACGCCAGCGCCATTTCATGGCTAGGCCGCCAAGCATGGCGGCTTCTGAAGAGCCGGTGGTGGAGCAACCAATGGTGTCTTCGCTTTGCGGACTGTTCCAAAGCTTGGCGAGGATATGAACACAACGGGATTCAATTTCCGCGGTTTGCGGGTATTCATCTTTATCAATCATGTTCTTATCGATACAGAGATCCATAAGGTCATGCACACTCGGCTCCATCCAGGTAGAACAGAACGTCGCGAGATTCTGACGGGCATTACCATCCATCAGAAGTTCGTCTTTCAGCAGTTGATCTATAAGTGCGGGGGACTGGCTTTCTTGGGGAAGTGAAAACTTGGGCAGTTGGGTTTCCGACAGGGCTTCTTCGTAAATATCTTGACTCTCTGGCGTTTGTTTTTTGGTGTAATGCAATCCCATTGTGGGCTCCTTAATTTTCGGAAATTAGCGCGATCCTGATCTTGTTCTTAACAGCATTGAACAGTTGTAGTAGCGCTGTGCGCGTCAGGAACATTTTCAGCGTAGATTGCATATGCTTTGGAAGTGCCTGAAATATGAGATAAGTAGCAAAGACGGTCAGATAAGCATCAATGGAGGATGTTTTGGGGAAGTGTGCCCGTGGAGATCGGGCACGTTTGCGTATAAGAACTATTTAAACAGGTTAGGAAGGAACATCACCAGATCTTCGGAGAAGGTCAGTATCATTAGCACGGCAAACAGGGCGCCCAGCAACGGCAGCGCTTCACGCACAAAATCCACCAGACGGACTTTGAGTATCGAACACACGGTAAACATCATGGAACCAAACGGCGGTGTCACGCCTCCGATCATAATGTTCACGATGACGACCACACCGAAGTGAACGGGGTTGATCCCCAGATTCAGCACCGCAGGCAACAGCAGTGGTGTGAGGATAATCATCGCCGCGCCGCCTTCAATAAACATCCCCACAATCAGCAGCAGTACGTTGATAAGTATCAGCAGCACATATTTGTTGTCTGTCAGGCTTATCAGCATCGATGCAATGTTCTGCGGAATTTGCTCGAGTGTCATGTAATAGCCAAAGACCAAGGCTCCGACAATGATGAACATGACGCTGCCTGTTCCCTGAATGGTCTCACGCAGTATTTGCACGAAATGCTGTGGTTTGAGTTCGCGGTAAATAAGAAACCCGATGATGGTGCACAACAGCACTGCAATGGCGCCGGCTTCTGTGGGGGTGAACAGGCCAAAACGCATACCAAGGATGATGCCGAAAGGGATCAAAAGTGCAGGTATGGCTTTGCCAAAGTAGTGCCACCTTTCTTTCGCTGATGCTGGCTTTTCACGCGACGGTTTGTAGTTCCGCTTTTTCGAAATAATGGCGATGGTGAACATCAACGCTGCTGCCATAAAAAAGGCTGGAACATACCCGGCGATAAACATGGAATGAACGGAAACGTTGGCGAGCAGGGCGAAAATAATCAGGTTGATACCCGGCGGGATCACCGGGCTAATGCTCGAAGACGTCGCGGTAACTGCGGCACTGAACGCAAGGCCATAGCCCCGTTTTGTCATCTCCGGCACCAGGATTTTAGACTGCATCGCCGCATCGGCGTTGGCGGAGCCGGAAATTCCGCCCATCAGCGTACTCAGCAGCACGTTCACGTGTGCAAGGCCACCGGTTTTATGACCGATGAGCGAATCCGCAAAGGCAAGCAGGTTCCGGCTGATCCCCGAATAATTCATGATCGACCCGACCATGATAAAGAAAGGTATCGCCAAAAGAGGAAAGGAGGAAACGCTGGAAATAAACCGCTGCATGACCAGGCTGACGGGTAACGAATCATTGATGAACAGGAAATACACCATTGATGAGGCGATCAGCGAGAATGCAATCGGGATATTCAGCAAAAATAAAACAAAAAGCAGGATGATAGGTATATAGATATCCACGGCATTCACCTACTGCGCTGGGTGATTGGGATCAGATGGCTTGAGGTCGTCAATAATGAATCTCACGGTATGAAACGCCATCAGGGAAAAACACACGACCAACACCCCGTTAATGGTGAAATAGGACATACCCATCACCGGGGTCACTTTTGTCGATAGCATGGTGTAGTTGTAACTCAGGTATGCCATCAGTAGGTTAAGCGCCAACAAGAAGAAAGAGACCATCAGCCGGAAGTACCGCTGACCTGCTCTGGGGATAAAGCTCAGGATCACGTCGACGCCCATGTGGAGCTTGTGCTTGTAGCAGGAGCTGATTCCGAAATAGACCGCCCAGGTGAAACAGATGACGGATAACTCTTCACTCCAGGGGACAACAAAGCCCAGACCGTAACGCAGGAAAACGTTGATAATCACCACTATAACAGTGATGGAAATCGCTATTGATGCGAGTATTTCCTCGAAATTCTTTAAAAATCGCATTGCAACTCCAACGCATGACTAAACGCCCCCGCGGAGGGGGCGTAGCGTTAAACCTTTTGATTATTTTGACGCGCGGATTTTTTCCAGCTCAGCGTTGATAGTGGCATGCACGTCTTTGCTCCATGCCGGGAACTCGTTGTAAACCTGAGCGGTCAGTTTGTTGAACGCTGCTGTGTCTACGTCGTTGAATGTCACACCTTCTTCTTTCAGCTTCTGTGTGTATTCTTCATCAAGCTTAACCAGTTGTTCCGTGTTGGATTTTGCGCCAGCGAGGATCTCTTCCATCACGATTTTCTGTTGTTCTGCATCCAGCTTGTCCCAAACGCTCGGTGAAATGTACAGGCCAACAGTACCCAGGAAGTGACCGGTCTTGGACATGTTTTTCGCCACTTCGTAAATCTTGGTGGAGTACATGGTCAGGATTGAGCCTTCCAGGCCATCAACGACGCCCTGTTGCACACCGGCATAGGTTTCAGGGAATGGCAACGCCGCCGGTGATGCACCCATTGCTTGCAACGTGCTGATAAACAGCTGGCTTCCCGGTACACGGATACGCATTCCTTTCATGTCTTCCGGTGTTTTGATCTCTTTGTTGGTGATCATGTGGCGGAAGCCAAAGATGTAATCCGCATTCAGGACTTTGATGCCTTTTTTCTCTACTTGTTCTTTCAGGTCAGCCACATAGTCAGACTGCATCAGCGCGAGGTATTCGTCGTAGTTGTTGTAAAGCATTGGGCCAGCAAGCGCCGCGAAGTCCGGCACGTAGTCGCCGAGGTAGCTTAAATCCTCAACGGCGATCCAATTTGCGCCGTTGACCACCTGCTCCAGGTTGTCTTTGTACACAGGCAGCTGGCCGCCAGGGAAGACCTTGATGTTCACACTGCCATCTGTGCGTTCGCGGATGTTATCTGTGACTTTAATCAGCTCTTGTGTCAGCAGCTCGTTTTGCTGGAACACGAGGCTCATATTGATGTTCACTTTGTCAGCGGCTAGGGCGTTTGAAGCCGCACCAAAGAGTGTTGAAAGGGAAAGTACAGTTCCAAGGAGTAATTTTTTCATCGTTTTTGCCTTTAGTTCTCAGTTAGGTCCGTTTATACCAAGCGCACTTTGGCGTTATGCAACAGCATCTCTCTAAATGTTGTGAACTCGCTCGAAATACGATACGGCATTGCTGGACTCTTTCAAATGAACATTTTTGTGTTCGTTCGAATGTTGTGATCCTGTTAACAATGCGTGTTTTGTTAACTTGAGCATCAATAGATAGCGGGCATCTTTATAGCGCTATCACCAATACAAAATCGGTTTTGGGATTTTCAAGTGAACATGGATGAGGCTTAACATGATAATCGGTCATAGGGGAGTAGCTGCGCTTGCTCCTGAAAACACACTCTTAGGCATTAACGCTGCCGCCGACCTCGGAATAAAATGGGTGGAGCTGGATGTACAACTCACCCGCGACAATGTCCCGGTGCTATTTCATGATGAATCCGTCAACCGTTGTACCAATGGCATAGGAAGGCTTGATTTGTTCACGCTGGCACAATTGAGGGAATTGGATGCTGGCGCCTGGTTCAACGCCCGGTTTGAAGGAGAAAAGGTTCCTACCCTGGAAGAAACGCTGACACTCTGCGCGCAAAGGGGTATTAGCATTAACCTTGAGATCAAATGCCACAGCAAAACAGCGCCAGGGTTACTGGTGGAAAAAGTGGCAGAGGTGATTAAAAGCACCGGATATCCCAATGAAAATCTCTTACTTTCAAGCTTTTCACTACCAGCGATTGAACACTGTCTGGCAATGTTACCCGATTGCCGCGTGGGGCTAATCACTGAACAAACCTCCCCAGCGTTTCTGGATGATATTGAGCCATTGAATATATTCAGCGTGCATTGCGATCAACGGCATCTGTCACTGGAGCTGGCTGACGCTATTCTCAGTCGCGGTTATCAGCTCAACATCTGGACGCTGAATGAAGCCCGAAAGGCGCAGTATTTTCGCGGGTTGGGGGTGACACACATCATCACCGATGACCCTGTTCCGTTTTCCGAATAAGTGCGTAAACCCAACTGCTGGTGACATGCTATGACGCCCAGACAAAAACAAATTCTGGAGTTTCTCAAAGCCAACGGCAATGTGCAGATTGAAGCGCTGGCGGAAATGTTCTCAATGACAACCCAGACGATTCGCCGTGACGTGAACCAGCTTTCTGAACAGGGGTTGGCACGCCGGGTTCACGGTGGGGTGAGTCTGCCGGCCGTTCTGACCAATACCACTTATCAGGTTCGCTTTGAGCTGGAAGCGGATGTAAAGCAGCGGCTTGCCAAAAATGTGGCCAGTCTGATCCCCGAAGGCTCGACTGTGTTTTTGGGTATTGGTACATCAATGGCCTACATTGCCCAATGCCTCGCTCACTATGACAAGTTACGTATCGTGACCAACAACCTTCAGGTGGAAAAGGTGGTGGAAGGAAACCCAAACATAGATGTGTTTTTGGCTGGAGGGTTAGTCAGGAGCAAGCATCAGGATGTGGTCGGGCAGAGCGTGCTGGGATTCTTTGAGGGCTTCGAAGCGGATATCGGTATTGTGGGGTGCGGGTCGGTGACAGCCAGTCATTTTGCAATGGAGTATGAGCCGATTGAAGCTGAGATTTCCAAAGCGATTGTCGCCAATTCACGCGAGAGTTGGTTGTTGGCTGATGCCAGTAAGTGGGGAAGATTTGCTTCTTCGAAGGTTTGCCGGCTTTCTAAATTCTCAAAAATCTTCACCAACAAGCTATCACTGCCTTCGGATTTGCCAGTTTATAAGGTTAAGTAACAGCTCAGTTGAGAATAGAAAAAAACAGACGTAAGCAGGAAAAAAGAGCGCCGCAGAACCGGAGTCAGAGGTTCGCGGCTTTTTTCGCTATAAAAGAAAATTGGTAGTCGAATGCCAGAGACACGTCGTCTTTAGGCACAGAGCGGCAGGTAAGAATTTCTCCTGCAGCGAGGTATGCCATGGCGTCTTCTTGTTTGACCTGGCCTTTATTAAGTCTGCAGCGGCATGCGCCACATACCCCATTGCGGCATTGAAATTCGGGTTGCATTCCAGCTTGCTCGAGTTGCTCGAGCAGAGGCTGGTGGGTGTTTCCCACCAGCGATTGTCCGTTCACTGTGATAGTGATTCGGCTCATAGTTCGAAATCACCCAGATCGTCCATATCGACGTCGTTGTCGATTTGGCCAACGAGGTATGAACTGATTTCCGCTTCCTGAGGCGCAACCTGAACGTTGTCAGAAGACAACCATGCGTTGATCCAAGGGATTGGGTTTTGGCTTGCACCTTGGTAAGCCGGTTTCAAACCAACCGCAGACATACGCAGGTTCGTGATGTATTCAACATACTGACACAGGATGTCTTTGTTCAGACCAATCATTGAGCCGTCTTTGAACAGGTATTCCGCCCACTCTTTCTCCTGCTCTGCAGCAGCTTTGAACAGGTCGAAACACTCTTGCTCGCACTCTTTGGCAATCTCTGCCATTTCAGGGTCGTCATCACCGCTGCGAAGGATATTAAGCATGTGTTGGGTGCTGGTCAGGTGCAGGGCTTCATCACGGGCAATCAGCTTGATGATTTTAGCGTTGCCTTCCATCAGTTCGCGTTCGGCGAATGCAAACGAGCAGGCAAAGCTGACGTAAAAGCGGATGGCTTCCAGTGCGTTAACTGACATCAGGCAGACGTACAGCTTTTTCTTCAGTTCACGCAGAGACACGACAATGGTTTCGCCATTCACCGTGTGCTCGCCTTCACCCAGACGGTGGTAATCGCTGGTCGCTTGAATCAAGTCATCGTAGTAGCCTGCGATGTCATTCGCGCGCTTGATGATGTGCTCATTGACCACGATATCATCGAAAACAACGGCAGGGTTGGTGACGATGTTACGGATAATGTGAGTGTAAGAGCGCGAGTGAATGGTCTCTGAGAATGACCATGTCTCAATCCAGGTTTCCAGCTCTGGAATGGAAACCAGCGGCAGCAGAGCCACGTTCGGGCTGCGGCCTTGAATGGAATCCAGCAGCGTCTGGTATTTCAGGTTGCTGATGAAGATGTGTTTTTCGTGGTCTGGCAGTTTGTTGTAATCGATGCGGTCGCTCGATACATCCACCTCTTCCGGACGCCAGAAGAAGGAAAGCTGCTTTTCAATCAGTCTTTCAAAAATTTCGTATTTTTGCTGGTCGTAACGCGCCACATTTACAGGCTGGCCAAAGAACATAGGTTCCTTGAGCGCGTTGTTGTTTTCTTTTGAAAAAGTGCTGTAAGCCATTGCCGTCTTTTTACCGGTTAGTTGAAACTTCAAAGAGGGAGCATTCGCTCCCTCAGTATTTGTTACTTAGATTTTGCAAGCGCCGCCTGCACAATCATCATCTTGCGCTGCGAGATCTTTCTGTGCGTCGTCTGCACCATCGCGCGTGTTGTGGTAGTACAGGGTTTTTACGCCAAGCTTGTACGCCGTCAGCAGGTCTTTCAGCAGCAGCTTCATTGGTACTTTGCCGCCTGGCTGTTTGCTTGGGTCGTAGTTGGTGTTCGCGGAAATCGCCTGGTCGATAAATTTCTGCATCAAACCTACCAGCTGCAGGTAACCATCGTTTGACGGAATGCTCCACAACAGCTCGTAATTTTCACGGTACTGCTCGTATTCTGGAACCACTTGCTTGAGGATACCGTCCTTCGACGCTTTCACGGAAACGAAGCCGCGCGGTGGCTCAATACCATTGGTGGCGTTTGAAATCTGCGAAGAGGTTTCAGACGGCATCAGTGCAGACAGCGTTGAGTTACGTAGGCCGTGCTCCATGATTTCGGTGCGAAGAGCATCCCAGTCATAGTGCAGTGGCTCATCACAGATCGCATCCAAATCACGCTTATAAGTGTCAATTGGCAGCAAACCTTTGGCGTAGTTGGTTTCGTTGAACGCCGGGCACGCGCCGCGTTCTTTTGCCAGACCGACAGAGGCTTTCAGCAGGTAGTACTGCATCGCTTCAAATGTCCGGTGAGTCAGGCCGTTTGCGCTGCCATCAGAGTAACGCACACCATTTTTCGCCAAATAGTAGGCAAAGTTAA
Source organism: Enterovibrio paralichthyis (assembly GCF_019209835.1). Lineage (NCBI taxonomy): Bacteria > Pseudomonadati > Pseudomonadota > Gammaproteobacteria > Vibrionales > Vibrionaceae > Enterovibrio > Enterovibrio paralichthyis. Next base: position 240,822 of record NZ_JAHUTS010000004.1, read on the forward strand.
TCACACCTACGCCCAGTGTACGGCGATTCATGGTCGCCTTACGTGCTGCAGGCAGTGGGTAGTCCTGATAATCCAGCAGGGAATCCAGTGCACGGATAGTCAAGTCTGCCAGCTCTTCCAGCTCATCCAGCGACTTAAGCGCGCCCAGGTTGAATGCAGAAAGGGTACACAGGGCAATCTCACCCTGATCATCTTCTACATTGCTCAGTGGTTTGGTTGGCAGTGCAATTTCCAGGCACAGGTTAGACTGGCGAATTGGTGCAACTTGCGGGTCAAACGGGCTGTGCGTATTGCAGTGGTCGACGTTTTGGATATAGATACGGCCTGTCGACGCGCGCTCTTGCATCATCAGCGAGAACAGTTCAACCGCCTTGCGGGTTTCACGCTTGATGGATGAATCGTTTTCATATTGAACATACAGGCGTTCAAATTCATCCTGATCGGCAAAGAAGGCATCGTACAATCCCGGCACGTCTGATGGTGAGAACAGAGAAATGCTCTCGCCTTTGATCAGGCGGGTGTACATCAGTTTGTTGATTTGAACGCCATAATCCATGTGACGGACACGGTTCTCTTCAACACCACGGTTATTCTTCAGCACCAACAGGCTTTCAACTTCACGGTGCCAGATTGGGTAGAACAGGGTAGCTGCGCCGCCACGCACACCGCCTTGTGAGCAACACTTAACGGCAGTCTGGAAGTATTTGTAGAATGGAATACAACCTGTGTGGAATGCTTCACCGCCGCGAATCGGGCTGCCCAGTGCACGGATACGACCTGCGTTGATACCGATACCTGCGCGCTGGCTGACATAACGCACAATAGAACTTGCGGTTGCGTTGATAGAATCCAAGCTGTCGTCACACTCGATCAGTACACAAGAGCTGAACTGACGGGTAGGGGTGCGCACGCCGGACATAATAGGCGTAGGCAATGAAATCTTGAACTGGGAAACCGCGTCATAGAAGCGACGGATGTAATCCAAGCGGGTTTCTTTTGGATAATTCGCAAACAGACATGCTGCAACCATAATGTACAAAAACTGTGCACTTTCGTAGATTTCACCACTAACACGGTTTTGTACCAAATATTTCCCTTCCAACTGCTTCACAGCCGCGTATGAAAAGTTCATATCACGCCAGTGATCGATGTAGGTGTCGAGAATGTTTAGCTCTTCACTGGTGTAGTCTTCAATTAGGTGCTTATCGTATTTACCCATGTCGACCATTTTGTTCACGTGGTCAAGCAGTGTAGGAGGCTCAAACTGACCATAAGCCTTTTTACGCAGATGGAATACGGCGAGGCGCGCTGCCAGATACTGGTAGTCCGGTGTCTCTTCAGAGATCAGATCGGCGGCAGCCTTGATGATGGTTTCGTGAATGTCTTCAGTTTTTATACCGTCGTAAAACTGGATGTGCGAGCGGAGTTCGACTTGTGAAACGGAGACATTGTCCAGACCTTCTGCGGCCCAAGTGATCACGCGGTGGATTTTATCCAGATCAATGTTTTCCTTAGCACCACTGCGCTTTTGGACGGTAATTTGTTGGTTCATTTATCTTGTTCCCGGTTTTTCCTTGCCTGAAGACTTATTTTTGCAAAATTACACAAATTGCAAGGATGATTTGTGATCGAAGTAAAACTTACTGAGCGATGACTAAAACACTACATATAGGGGGTGCGCTCGTTATGAGTAACAAGATAGTGGTGAGTATCAAATATTGCAAGTTCACCCCGGTGGGGCGATCTGTGGATATCTTGGGGATTAGAATTGTTATGTTAGTGCTTACTAACCGCTTTATGGTAAGAAAGGCAATGGTATAGAAAAAAGCAACGTTTTTTAGGGTGTGAAAATAAATAAAAAAAAATATTCCGCTTGATTCTGTGTGGCTTCAGTGAATGACGTTAACATGCTGATATATGGTTATTTTGCGCTCAGCTCACCTGTGACAATGATCAGAATAATGACAGAATCTCTTCAACTTTGTTAAAAATAAGATCTGCCTCCCACAGGCAGGGATCGTCATCTTTCCCTATGTAGCCCCAGCCAGCGACGGCGGAATACATGCTGGCAGCTTTGGCCGCTACAATGTCATTTTCTATATCCCCTACATAGAGACATTGCTCTGGTGCGATCGCCAATATTGATGCGCCATGAAGAAGTGGTGCAGGATGAGGTTTGGCGTGAGGTGTGGTATCGGCACAAACAATTGTCCGTGCTTGCAAGAGTTCGGGAAAATAGGGGAGCAGCATGCCTGTCAGGAATCCGGGCTTGTTGGTGACGATGCCCCAGGGAATACCTTTCTCACTTAACCCGTTCAGCAGTTCGTTAACGCCTGCGTACAGATTTGTATCGATGCAAATGCTGGTTGCGTAGTGGTCGAGGAAAGCCAATCTCAACTCGTCGATGTTTTTGCCTTCCAAAGCGTTACCAAACCCGGCTTTAAGCAAGCCTCTTGCCCCATGGCTGGTTAGCGCTTGAACCTGCTCGGGCTTCAGCGGCGGTAGTCCGTGGTCTTTCAGCACGTTGTTAGCGGCATTGGCCATGTCCGGTGCGGTATCGAGTAGCGTGCCATCCAAATCAAAAAGCACGGCTTTGATGATTCCTTTCATCCCTGTTCCCCTAAAACAAAAATGCCCGGTCTGAGCCGGGCAGCGCCGGATTAACCGGGGCAATGAGTATGTACAATATAGTTCACGTCAACATTACGTGGTGACAGCCAGTAGCGGTCAGTCAGCGGGTTGTAGTGCAGGCCTGTCATATGTTGTTCCTGCAGTGACGTGCAGTCGATCATTTTCAGCAGTTCTGACGGGCGGATAAATTTATTGTGGTCATGGGTGCCCTTGGGTACCACTTTCAACAGGTGCTCTGCACCCACGATCGCAAACAGCCAGGATTTGGTATTGCGATTTAACGTAGAGAAGAACACATGACCGCCCGGTTTCACCATTTTGGCGCAAGAAGCAATGACTGAAGCCGGATCGGGCACGTGCTCCAGCATTTCCATACAGGTAACCACATCGTAATACCCTTGGTGGGTTTCTGCGTGTTCTTCAGCCGTTGATTGGATATATGAAAGGGTTGTGTTGGTTTCCAACGCATGCAAACGTGCCACGGTCAGCGGCTCTTTACCCATATCCAAACCTGTTACATCGGCGCCTTCCCGTGCCATGCTTTCAGCGAGGATGCCACCGCCACACCCGACATCCAGCACTTTCTTGCCGAAGATACCGTTGCTGCGTTCAATCACGTAGTTAAGGCGCAATGGGTTGATTTGGTGCAGTGGTTTAAATTCACCTTCCAGATCCCACCAGCGCGAGGCCATGTCTTCGAACTTCTGGATTTCAGCTGGATCAACGTTGAGTTGGGTAGTCATCTACATCTTATCCCTAAAATTTTTTTGCCATTATATCTCAAGCTACCTGAAGTTACGCAACCTGGGTGAACTTGGTTTGCAGACTTGTTCGTTCAGGATAGGTCGCGAAGGGGAAGGAATGGTTTTTGAAAGGGGAGATACGCAAAGCCGGAGGCGCACCCCCGGCGAGGTTAATTTATATAGCATCAGTGTCAGAAAGAAGGATTAGGCAGCGTTAGTGACAGCAACAGCAGCCAACAGCCCCAGCAAAGTGTATTTTCCAACAATGATAGCCATACCCACCGCGTTGATAGCTTTATAGAACATAGCTCTTCCCCCGATGTTGGCGACACAGCATTGTGTCAGGGGTATTTTCACGCACTAAGTTTGCGGATATTGAGACCGGCTTCCCATTGTATATCTCCCTCCTTTATTACATCCCTATTCGTGATCGAGATACCTAGCTTGACGTTAATAAGCAAAAGACCCCTGGCGCTTTCTAAGCTTGTCTAACAGTTTTACCTAGTTCCACCTTGAGGTTGAGTGTTTTTTCGCCCTGTAGCGCCTTAGAGCGACGATATAAGAGTATTTCGTGATTTATCTCGGGTTTAGGCTATGACTATTTGTCTGCTTTTATGGTATTCTTTCGGGTCTTGCACGTAGTCATTTTTGACATACTTACCTGAGGGATATTGGCTCCATGAGCGATCTTGCTAAAGAGATCACGCCCGTCAACATTGAAGAGGAGCTGAAAAGCTCATACCTCGACTACGCGATGTCCGTTATCGTGGGTCGTGCTCTTCCAGATGTGCGTGATGGTCTGAAGCCTGTACACCGCCGCGTGTTGTACGCGATGAATGTACTGGGCAACGACTGGAACAAAGCATATAAAAAATCTGCCCGTGTTGTCGGCGATGTGATCGGTAAATACCACCCACACGGTGACAGCGCAGTTTACGACACCATTGTTCGTATGGCACAGCCGTTCTCACTGCGTTACATGCTGGTCGATGGCCAGGGTAACTTCGGTTCGATCGACGGCGACTCTGCGGCAGCAATGCGTTACACCGAAGTTCGTATGGCGAAAATCGCCCACGAGCTACTGGCTGATTTGGACAAAGAGACCGTTGATTTCGTTCCGAACTACGACGGTACCGAGCAAATCCCAGAAGTAATGCCTACCCGCATTCCAAACCTGTTGGTGAACGGTTCGTCCGGTATCGCTGTAGGTATGGCGACCAATATTCCTCCGCACAACCTGACTGAAGTGGTTAACGGCTGTCTGGCGTATATCGAGAACGAAGATATCACCATCGAAGAGCTGATGACGCACATCCCAGGTCCGGATTTCCCAACTGCTGCTATGATCAATGGCCGTAAAGGTATTGAAGATGCGTACCGCACCGGTCGCGGCAAGATTTACCTGCGCTCCAAAGCAGAAATCGAAGTTGAGAAAAACGGCAAAGAAACCATTATTGTTTCTGAGATCCCTTATCAGGTAAACAAAGCGCGTTTGATCGAAAAGATCGCCGAGCTGGTTAAAGATAAGAAGATCGAAGGCATCAGTGCGCTGCGTGACGAGTCTGACAAAGACGGTATGCGCATCGTTATCGAATGTAAGCGTGATGCAGTGGGTGAGGTTATCCTCAACAACCTGTATGCCCAAACTCAACTGCAAACTTCTTTCGGTATCAACATGGTTGCGCTGGATAACAACCAGCCTCGCCTGTTCAACCTGAAAGACATGCTGAAGTGCTTTGTGAACCACCGCCGTGAAGTGGTGACACGCCGTACTATCTATGAGCTACGTAAAGCCCGTGACCGTGCCCATATCCTGGAAGGTCTGGCGATTGCGCTGGCAAACATCGATGAAATCATCGAAATGATTCGTAATGCGCAAACCCCTGCGATTGCACGCGAAGAGCTGCAACAACGTGGTTGGGATTTGGGCACTGTAGCGGCAATGCTGGAAGCAACCGGTGTTGATGCAGCGCGTCCTGAGTGGCTGGAAGACGAATATGGCGTTCGTGATGGTAAATACTACCTGACCGAGCAACAGGCTCAGGCAATTCTGGATCTGCGTCTGCATAAACTGACTGGTCTTGAGCACGAGAAGATCCTGGATGAATACAAAGAGCTGCTGGCACTGATCGGCGAGCTGATGTTCATCCTGTCGAGCCCAGAGCGCCTGATGGAAGTGATCACTGAAGAGCTGATTGCTGTTCGTGATGGCTTTGGCGACGAGCGCCGTACTGAGATCACCGCAGCAAGTGCTGACATCGATATCGAAGACCTGATCAATCAGGAAGACGTTGTTGTGACCCTGTCGCACGAAGGTTACGTGAAGTATCAGCCTCTGTCTGATTACGAAGCGCAGCGCCGTGGTGGTAAAGGCAAGTCAGCAACGCGCATGAAAGAAGAAGACTACATTGAGCGTCTTCTGGTTGCCAACACACACGACACTATTCTGTGCTTCTCAAGCCGTGGCCGTATGTACTGGTTGAAGGTTTACCAATTGCCTCTGGCATCGCGTACTGCGCGTGGTAAGCCTATCGTTAACTTGCTGCCGCTGGAGCAGGATGAACGCATCACTGCGATTCTGCCTGTGAAAGAATATGCGGAAGACAAGTTTGTCTTTATGGCAACCGGCGACGGTACCGTGAAGAAGACGCCGCTGACTGATTTCAGCCGTCCTCGCAGCGCCGGTATCATTGCAGTTAACCTGCGTGACAACGATTCGCTGATCGGTGTGGATATCACCACCGGTGACAACGACATCATGCTGTTCTCGAAGTCTGGTAAAGTTGTTCGCTTCAACGAAGGCCAGGTGCGTGGCATGGGTCGTACCGCCGCGGGTGTTCGCGGTATCAAACTGGCAGAGGGCGACAAGGTTGTTTCTCTGATTGTGCCTCACAATGATGGTGATGTACTGACTGTGACTGAAAACGGTTACGGTAAACGTACAGAACTTGGTGAGTACCCAGCGAAGAGCCGCGCAACACAGGGTGTTGTCTCCATCAAGGTTTCTGAGCGCAACGGCAGCGTTGTCGGTGCGGTTCAGGTAGAAACCGGTGATGAATTCATGATGATCACCAACGCTGGTACCTTGGTGCGTACCCGCGTCGCTGAAGTGAGCCAGGTTGGCCGTAACACCCAAGGTGTGACACTGATCCGTACCGCTGAAGACGAGAAAGTGGTTGGACTGCAACGTATTGACGAGCCAGATGAAGAAGATCTGCCGTTGGACGAAGAAGGTGAAACAGAAGGTCAAGTGGCCGCTGAAGCACCGGCAGAAGACAGCACTGACGGTGATACTGAAGAATAAAATTCATTCAGTTTAATCATATTGTAAAAAACGCAGCATTCGCTGCGTTTTTTTTATCCCCTTTTTAATTGTGACTGAAATTGATTGCGCCTATCCGTTCCAATCACCTAAAAAAGGTGATAAAACAAAACCAATAACAATTCTTCTTGGCGTCTTGTGCTCCCTGAAACCGGGAGTTGGCGGAAACGGAAAGCCTCACTGATTCACGAGACAGCCATAAATAAGCGATTTAATGCAGGAGCATTCGATAATCATGGAAAAGGTATATAACTTCTCTGCTGGCCCGGCAATGTTGCCGGAAGCGGTTCTGGAAAAAGTACAGGCTGAACTGACTAACTGGAATGGCTTGGGCACATCCGTCATGGAGATTTCTCACCGCAGTAAGGAATTTCTGGCTGTTGTTGCAGAAGCCGAGAAAAACCTCCGTGAGCTGCTTTCTATTCCAGAAAACTATCATGTTTTGTATGCACAGGGTGGTGCTCGCGCGCAATTCGCTGCCGTACCGATGAACTTGCTTGGCAGCAACACCATTGCTGACTATGTGGATGGCGGCTACTGGGCGGCGAGTGCAGTCAACGAAGCAAAGAAATACTGCACACCGAACGTTATCAATATCAAAACTGAAATTGATGGCAAGCGAGCGGTGCTCCCAGCCAAAGACTGGAAGTTGAGCAGTGATGGTGCCTTTGTGCACTTCTGTCCAAACGAAACCATCGACGGTATTGAAATTCGTGATTTGCCAGACACCAACAAGCCAATTGTTGCAGACATGTCTTCAACGATTTTGTCCCGTCCTATCGATGTGTCTAAATACGGTGTGATTTACGCAGGCGCACAGAAAAACATTGGCCCTGCGGGTATCACGCTGGTGATTGTCCGTGACGATCTACTGGGACGTGCGAAAGAGTTCTTGCCGAATGTGCTGAACTACAAAACGCTGGTGGACAAAGAATCTATGTTCAACACGCCACCAACATTTGGTTGGTATCTGGCGGGTGAAGTCTATAAATGGCTGAAAGAGCAGGGTGGTGTTGAAGCGATGCAGCAGAAAAATGAAGCGAAAGCTGCGTTGCTTTATGACTTTATTGATGCGTCAGACTTTTACGTCAACAACATCCATCCAGACAACCGTTCATTAATGAATGTGCCTTTCCAACTGGTTAATCCAGAGTTGGATGAAGCATTCCTGAAGGAGTCTGAGGCGGCTGGGCTGGTTGCATTGAAAGGACACCGTGATGTAGGCGGTATGCGTGCTTCTATCTATAACGCGATGTCCTTGGAAGGTGTACAGGCGCTGGTCGCCTTTATGAAAGAGTTTGAAGCCAAAAACGCGTAATCAGAATCTTTTGAAAAACCGCCGTCTATCGGCGGTTTTTTTTGCCTTAAAGTTACCTTTTGGATGCTTGGCGGTTAAATATCGGTAAAGTGCCACCAATTAAAATACACCGTCTACGCAAACGATTGCTTTTTGCTGGCTTGCGGTTAGAATGGCGCGAAATTTCTTTCATCCCAACCACTTAACCAGCCGAATGTTCTGAGTAACAGCAATCACAGAGCATCACATTCAGCAGGCTGCTTTACCCATTCAGCGTAATGCAGAAGTGTGTTAATACAGGTAGTAAAACAAATGAGCCTTTCGCGCAGTACCGAAAACAGCACCGAAAATGTCAGACCTTCCGAACTGGTTTATCGATTGGATGACAGGCCACCTTTGCCACAAACCCTTTTTGCCGCTGTGCAGCACTTGCTGGCAATGTTCGTTGCGGTTGTCACTCCTTCATTGATCATCTGTCAGGCTCTGGGTCTGCCAGCTGCAGACACCAATACCATTGTGAGCATGTCACTGTTTGCTTCCGGTCTTGCCTCGTTTATCCAAATTAAAACCTTTGGACCGCTGGGCTCGGGGTTGCTTTCGATTCAGGGCACCAGCTTTAATTTTCTGGGACCAATCATCGGCGCCGGTCTGGCTATGAAAGCGGGCGGTACACCGACTGAAACAATGATGGCTGCGATTTTCGGCACCATCATGGTGGCATCACTGACTGAAGTGTTCCTGTCGCGCGTAATGGATCATGCCCAACGCATTATTACACCGCTGGTTTCCGGTATTGTGGTGACCCTGATTGGCCTGACACTGATCCAGGTCGGTTTGACTTCAATGGGTGGTGGTTATGCAGCAATTGAAAACGGCACCTTTGGTAGTTTGAACAATCTGATGTTGGCTGGTTCGGTATTGGCCGTGATTGTGTTGCTAAACCGCATCAACAATCCTTACCTGCGTGTCTCTTCTATTGTTATCGCAATGACAGTCGGTACCGTTTTAGCCTACTCGCTGGGTATGGTAAATACCGCCCCGGCGCAGGACGTGCCGTTTGTCGCTATTCCGCAACCGATGCAGTATGGCCTGTCGTTTGATTTCTCTTTGCTGATCCCTCTGGTGATTGTATTTCTTGTAACTTCACTGGAAGCAATCGGTGATATTACCGCCACCTCTGAAACATCAGAGCAGCCTGTTGCTGGCCCACTGTATATGAAGCGTATTAAAGGTGGAGTGTTGGCTGATGGGGTTAACTCTGCACTTGCAGCAGTGCTGAACAGTTTCCCTAATTCTACATTCAGCCAGAACAACGGCATTATCCAGCTGACGGGTGTGGCGAGCCGTTACATCGGTTACTTTGTGGCGGGCATGTTGGTTATTCTGGGTCTGCTACCCGGCGTGGCAACCTTGGTTCAGTTGATCCCTGAACCTGTGCTTGGTGGTGCGACCATTGTGATGTTCGGTACGATTGCAGCGTCAGGTATCCGCATTATCTCCCGCTGTGATCTGAACCGCCGCGCGATTCTTATCATGGCACTGTCCTTCTCAATGGGGCTGGGTATCGCGCAAAAACCGGAAATTCTCCAGTTTATGCCTGAGTGGATAAAAAACATTCTGTCATCGGGTATGGCAGCCGGTGGTCTGACTGCAATCATCCTGAACCTCGTGCTGCCACCAGAGCCAAAACACAAAGACTAATTTTCTGAATCTTGCCAAAAGGGTAGTGTGGTGAAATATTCACTGCGCTACCCTTTCTTCTTTCTTCTTTCTTCTTTCTTCTTTCTTCTTTCTTCTTTCTTCTCTCTTCTTTTATCTTTGGTCTCCAATCTCTAGTCTCTGTTCTCCTATCTCCAGTCAGCCTCGACTCTTTCTCGTTTTTTGTACCAAGTTTCTATACTGAGAAAGTGGAGGTGTCGCTATGTCCGAACGTTCAGCATCATTGCGCCCGGAAGGCGCGGAAATGGAGCCATCGTGTGATGGTGAGCAGAACCATGAATTGAAAACCGCAACCTGCTGTTATCAGGATCCTGATGGAGAACAGTTTCGGTGCTCTGAACCCGCGGAAGCGTCCGGTCTGTGTTTCTGGCATGACGAAAATATCGCGAAGGAAGGCATAGCTGATGTCAAAGAGCGGCTAGAAGCCTATGCCCAGCGGGGAGGACAGCTTCGGGGGATCATATGCAAGCGTGCGGAATTGCAGGACGTAAACTTGGTTCGGCATGGCCGTCACGGTGGATATGATCTCAGCTATGCCAATTTTTACCGGTCGAATCTCACCGGTGCCCATCTGTTTAATGCGAAGTTTGATCACGGAAGTTTGATGAAAGCGGATCTGCATGATGCCAATGTCCATTGCGCCAGCTTCATTAACTGCAACTTGCTGGGCGTGAAGCTTACCGATACCAAAATAGACAACATCAAAATCGGGCAGATGTTACAGCAAGAATCGGAAGGGCGTGTTGCTGAGCGCAACGGCGAAATGGATAAAGCGCTCGATTTATATGAACAGTCTGAAGAAATTTACCGGGACTTGCGCAAAGCGTCTGAGTCGCATGGCATTTTCACCATGGCTGGCTATTTCCTGCAAAAAGAGCTCACCATGCGCCGGTTTCAAATGCCGCTATTTTCAACGCAGCGGGCAATGTCAAAAACGGTAGATCTGTTTTGTGGCTACGGCGAAAGCCCCATAAGAGTGGTGTTTTTCTCTCTAGCGCTGATCCTTCTCGCCGCAATGATCTACTTTTTTACCGGTATCCAGTATGACGGCGAGTACGTTGGGTTTACCGAAGAGAAGACCCTGAGGGAAAACACCTTCGCGTTTTTTGACTGCCTTTATTACAGCGTAGTGACATTCACAACCCTGGGGTATGGGGATTTTATCCCCATAGGCCTGTCACGCCTGGTGGCAGCTACTGAAGCATTCACCGGCAGTTTTACTATCGCGCTGTTCGTGGTGGTGTTTGTAAAGAAAATGACCCGATAACCGACTGAAATTCCGTTTTTTCAGTCATCACGAGATAAAAGCAGCTTGGGCTAGCCCCCGTGCTGCTTTTTCGTTACTCTCAGGGAACGAAAAATTAAGGATCGTTTTAGTTCAGATGGAGCAGTTGACGTTACAACCCATTTCAAAAATCAACGGTGAAGTAAACCTCCCCGGTTCGAAAAGCGTGTCAAACCGCGCACTCTTGCTGGCCGCACTGGCAAAAGGCACCACCCATTTAACCAACCTGTTAGACAGTGATGACATCCGTCACATGCTCAATGCATTGAGCAAACTCGGTGTTTCGTATCGCTTATCTGACGACAAAACAGAATGTGTGGTTGAAGGGCTTGGTGGTCCGTTCAAAACATCTGAACCGCTAGAGCTTTTTCTTGGCAATGCCGGAACGGCGATGCGTCCACTCGCGGCTGCACTGTGCATCGGCCAAGGCGAATACGTGCTGACGGGTGAGCCAAGGATGAAAGAGCGTCCGATTGGTCACCTGATTGACGCTATGCGCACCGTTGGCGCGGATGTGACCTATTTGGAAAATGAACATTATCCGCCGCTGAAAATTGTCAGCCAAGACATTCAGGGCGGTGACGTGGAAATTGATGGCACCATCTCCAGCCAGTTTTTGACTGCGTTGTTGATGACAGCACCTTTGTTCAGTGGTGACACCCATATCCGCATCAAAGGGGATTTGGTTTCTAAACCCTACATCGACATCACCTTGCACATCATGGCGCAATTTGGCGTGGAAGTGGTCAATGAGAATTACCAGACTTTCCATGTGAAGGGCAACCAGACCTATATCGCACCAGGTGCATTTTTGGTGGAAGGTGATGCCTCGTCGGCTTCCTACTTCCTGGCGGCTGCTGCCATTAAGGGTGGCGAAGTCAAGGTGACAGGAATTGGCAAGCAAAGCGTACAGGGTGATGTGAAATTTGCGGATGCGCTGGCGGCTATGGGCGCAGATATAGAATGGGGTGACGACTATGTGATTGCCCGCCGGGGTGAGCTGAATGCGGTCGACCTGGATTTCAACCACATTCCGGATGCGGCAATGACGATTGCAACAGCTGCGTTATTTGCTAGAGGCACCACGGCGATCCGCAATGTCTATAACTGGCGGGTGAAAGAGACAGATCGTCTGTCTGCTATGGCAACGGAGCTACGAAAAGTAGGTGCTGTTGTCGAAGAGGGCGAAGACTACATCACGATCACGCCGCCACAAACACTGATGCATGCAGACATCGACACCTATGATGACCACCGCATGGCGATGTGTTTTTCCTTGGTGGCACTGAGCGATACACCGGTCACCATCAACGACCCAAAGTGTACGTCTAAGACCTTCCCGGATTATTTCGACAAGTTGGCTTCACTGTCGGAAAGATGACGAAACAGTTTGGATGTACAAATATACAGGTCGACACAGCGTCGGCCTGTTTTTTTTGGTGAGACTTACCTATAATACGCCACCGATTCCGAAGGGCAGTGATCGCGAAGTTATTGTTACTGCTCTGATCGTAAATGAAATGGAGATACCTATGTCTACCCAAGCACCAGTAATTACCGTTGATGGCCCAAGCGGTGCCGGTAAAGGGACCCTTTGTATGCTGCTGGCGGAAAAGTTGGGTTGGCATTTGCTCGATTCTGGCGCTATCTACCGCGTACTGGCACTGGCAGCTATTCACCATGGTGTAGACCCTGAGTCGGAAGACGCGCTGGTGCCGCTGGCATCCCATTTGGATGTTCAGTTCAAAACCGAAGGTGAGCTGGTAAAAGTGATCCTCGAAGGCGAAGACGTTTCCGGTGAACTGCGCAAAGAAGAAACAGGAAACGCGGCGTCAAAAATTGCTGCTTTGCCGCGTGTTCGCGAAGCCTTGCTGCGTCGTCAGCGTGCGTTTGCTGAAGCGCCGGGACTGGTTGCTGATGGCCGCGATATGGGTACCGTTGTTTTCCCAGCCGCGGAAGTGAAAATCTTTCTGGACGCCAGCGCTGAAGAGCGCGCCAATCGTCGCATGAACCAGTTGCAACTAAAGGGGTTAGATGTTAACTTTGACCGCCTTTTGAGCGAAATTCAGGAACGTGATGATCGAGACCGCAATCGAGCAGTCGCGCCATTACGTCCGGCGGAGGATGCTTTGGTTCTAGATTCCACCTCTCTCAACATTGAGCAGGTGCTGGAACAAGCATTGTCCTATATTAAGAGTAAAATTACCGTTGCTTCCTGAAGCAGCGGGTTTAACTGTTGGTCGCAAGGATGATGACTGACATTACTATCAACCCCACGTGGTAGGACACCCGTGGAAGTTTAAAAATTGAAGACTAAATTAATGACTGAATCTTTTGCTTCACTCTTTGAAGAATCTCTTAAAGAGCTAGAAACCCGCCCAGGTGCCATCGTTAAAGGTACTGTAGTAGCTATCGAGAACGGTTACGTTCTGGTTGACGCTGGTCTGAAATCTGAATCTTCTATCCCTGCTGAGCAGTTCAAAAACGCTGCTGGCGAGCTGGAAATCGAAGTTGGTGCAGAAGTAGACGTAGCACTGGACGCGATTGAAGATGGTTTCGGTGAAACTCAACTGTCTCGTGAAAAAGCGAAACGTCACGAAGCTTGGATCCAACTGGAGAAAGCTTACGAAGACGCTGAGACCGTTATGGGTGTTATCAACGGTAAAGTTAAAGGTGGCTTCACTGTTGAACTGAACGGTATCCGTGCGTTCCTGCCAGGTTCACTGGTTGACGTTCGTCCAGTTCGTGACACTCTGCACCTGGAAGGCAAAGAGCTGGAGTTCAAAGTTATCAAGCTGGACCAGAAGCGCAACAACGTTGTTGTTTCTCGTCGCGCAGTTATCGAATCTGAAAACAGCGTTGAGCGTGATGAACTGCTGGCTTCTCTGCAAGAAGGCATGGAAGTTAAAGGTATCGTTAAGAACCTGACCGACTACGGTGCATTCGTAGATCTGGGCGGTGTTGACGGCCTGCTGCACATCACTGACATGGCTTGGAAACGCGTTAAGCACCCATCAGAAATCGTTAACGTTGGTGACGAGATCCTGGTTAAGGTTCTGAAGTTCGATCGTGATCGTACTCGCGTATCTCTGGGTCTGAAGCAACTGGGTGAAGATCCATGGGTTGCTATCGCGAACCGTTACCCAGAAGGTCACAAACTGACTGGTCGTGTAACTAACCTGACTGACTACGGCTGCTTCGTTGAAATCGAAGAAGGCGTTGAAGGTCTGGTACACGTTTCTGAAATGGACTGGACTAACAAAAACATTCACCCATCTAAAGTTGTTAACGTGGGTGACGAAGTTGAAGTTATGGTTCTGGACATCGACGAAGAGCGTCGTCGCATCAGCCTGGGTCTGAAGCAATGTAAAGCTAACCCATGGCAGTCGTTTGCAGAAATGCAAAACAAAGGCGACCGTGTAACTGGTAAGATCAAGTCAATCACTGACTTCGGTATCTTTATCGGTCTGGACGGTGGTATCGACGGTCTGGTTCACCTGTCTGACATTTCTTGGAATGTTGCAGGCGAAGAAGCGGTTCGTGACTTCAAGAAAGGCGACGAAATCTCTGCAGTTGTTCTTCAAGTTGATGCTGAGCGTGAGCGTATCTCTCTGGGCATCAAGCAAATGGAAGAAGACCCATTCAACAACTACATGGCTGACTTCAAGAAAGGCGCTGTAGTTAAGGGTAAAGTAACTGCAGTTGACGCGAAAGGCGCAACTGTTGAGCTGGCAGAAGGCGTTGAAGGCTACCTGCGTGCTTCAGAAGCATCACGTGACCGCGTTGAAGATGCAACTCTGGTTCTGGCTGTTGGCGACGAAGTTGAAGCGAAGTTCACCGGTGTTGACCGTAAGAACCGCGTAATCAACCTGTCTGTTCGCGCGAAAGACGAAGCAGAAGAGCAAGAAGCAATGGCAACTCTGAACAAAGCTGACGACGCTGCGTTCGGTAATGCTATGGCAGACGCTTTCAAAGCTGCGAAAAGCGAATAATTAATGTAAGTGAGGGGGAAAAATTCCCCCTCTGCAGTTATACTGTTGAGAAACAACTAAAAGCGGGGTGATCATGACCAAGTCTGAGTTAATCGAAAGACTGTGTAGTCAACAAACCCATCTTTCTGCCAAACAGGTAGAAGATGCCATCAAGGAAATCCTTGAGCACATGGCCACTACACTCGAGGAAGGTGACCGAATCGAGATTCGTGGTTTTGGTAGTTTCTCTTTGCATTATCGCGCTCCTCGTGTTGGACGCAATCCAAAGACCGGTGACAAAGTTGAGCTCGACGGCAAGTACGTCCCTCACTTCAAACCAGGCAAGGAGCTTCGCGATCGCGTCAACTTTTAAAGGTTGACTCGTTTTCGAATAAAAAAACGGCATGCTATACGTATGCCGTTTTTTTTATGCCTATTGGAATGGTCTGACAAGCCAAATTACTGCATAATCACAGATATACCCAAGTTGGCATAAACGCAGAGTGATAGTGGCTAAAGTTCGCCCGTTACTGCGTTGAAAGCGGGTATCACCGTTGACAAGTTGTAGGGATTCACTGTTCGACATCCCTGACTTGCGCAAAGAATAAAAAGGGAGTGACTGTGAAGATTATTGGTATCGTATTGCTCGTCCTGTGCTTTCTGATCACACTCGCCCTTGGAGCTCAAAATCAGGAAGTGGTTAATTTTAACTACCTGATCGCTCAGGGAGAGTTTCGATTGTCATTACTTCTGGGCGTCGTGTTTGGTACTGGTTTTGCGCTGGGGTGGTTGATTTGTGGCATGCTTTATCTGAAAGCAAAAATGTCCGCCGCCATGTTGAAAAAGCAAGTAAACAAGCAACGTCAGGAGTTGGATAAGCTGCGTACGGACCCTGTTAAGGAATAAGCGTCAATGCTAGAGCTGCTGTTTCTATTGCTGCCAATTGCTGCCGGTTACGGCTGGTATATGGGCAATAGGAATGCTCGTCATCGCCGACAGGATCAGTCGCACCATCTATCCCGACAATATGTCGCGGGTCTTAACCTGCTTTTATCTGATCAGTCAGACAAAGCGGTAGATCTGTTCATAGAACTGCTCCAGGTCGATAACGAGACGATTGATACCCACCTTGCACTCGGTAACCTTTTCCGCTCACGCGGTGAGGTAGATCGCGCTATTCGTATTCACCAAAATCTTATCGCCCGACCCAACCTCACGTTGGATCAACGTAATCTGGCATTGCAGCAACTTGCAAAAGATTACATGGTTGCAGGCTTTTTTGACCGAGCTGAAAAAATCTTCCACCAGCTCATCGAAGAACCTGACTACCGCGCTTTTGCCCTCCAACAGCTACTCGCCATTTACCAGCAGACCCGGGAATGGGAGAAGGCAATCGAGATTGCGAACAAGCTGGTTAAATCTGGCAAGCCCAAACTGAAACGTGACATTTCTCATTTCTACTGCGAACTCGCAATGCAGGCGATGGGAGACAGTGATGAAAAAACTGCCCGCCAGCTACTGAAAAAAGCCCAGTCGACAGACAAAGCGTGTGTACGTGCCTCCTTGATGTTAGCCCGGCTTGATATTGCCCGTGAGGACTACCGCACAGCGGCGAAAGCGCTTGAGCAGGTCTTGGAGCAAGACCCGGATTTCATCAGTGAAGCGCTGCCACAACTGGAGATCTGTTACTCCCACCTCGACAAAGAAATGTCGATGGTTCGATTCCTGAAAAGCTGTATTGAGAAGAACACCGGTGCCGCCGCGGAATTGATGATGTCAGACATTATCAACAGCCATGAAAACGCGGCAATGGCACAAAGCTTTTTGACCCGCCAGTTGACCAAAAATCCTACCATGAAAGGTTTCCACAAGTTGATGGAACTGCATGTGGAACAGGCAGAAGAAGGACGCGCGAAAGCGAGCCTCAACACGCTCAAACAACTGGTAGAGGAACAGTTAAAAGTGAAACCACATTATCGTTGTCGGAAATGTGGTTTCTCTACTCACTCATTGTACTGGCATTGTCCGTCGTGCAAGGGGTGGGGTTCAATAAAACCCATCAGAGGCCTAGACGGAGAATAATTAGGAATGCAGGATCCAAAAGTTATTGTTGCATTGGATTACCCAAACATTGATCAGGCGCTGGCGTTCGTAGATCGTATCGAGCCAGGCAGTTGTCACCTGAAAGTGGGTAAGGAGATGTTTACCCTTTATGGTCCTGACTATGTGCGCAAGCTTCATGAGCGTGGTCATACTGTCTTTCTGGATTTGAAGTTCCATGACATTCCAAACACCTGCGCCCGTGCTGTTGCAGCAGCGGCGGAACTTGGGGTATGGATGGTGAACGTTCATGCAAGCGGTGGTGAGCGTATGATGGTTGCAGCCCGTGAGGCGTTGGAACCATACGGCAAAGATAAGCCTCTGTTGATTGGTGTGACAGTGCTGACCAGCATGGAGCAAAGTGACCTTGCAGGTATCGGTATTAACCGCGAGCCGCAAGAGCATGTTATGTCTCTGGCGACGCTGACCCGCAACAGTGGCCTTGATGGTGTCGTGTGTTCTGCCCATGAATCCAGCATGCTTAAGAATGCACTGGGTAAAGAATTCAAACTGGTGACCCCGGGCATTCGTCCAGCGGGAAGTGATGCAGGTGACCAGCGCCGTATTATGACACCGATAGAAGCGGTGGCAGCAGGTTCTGATTACCTTGTTATCGGCCGCCCGATTACCCAAGCGGCTGACCCTATGGCTGTGCTGACACAAATCAACCAGTCATTGGCCTAAACGCAGAAACAGAGAGATAAAGCTGCATTCGTGCAGCTTTTTTTTTGCAACACTAACCCTGCCCAGAATCTCATACGTGATGTCGTTCGCATCGAACAATATTGCTTATAATTCCGTTAACTTCCTCCTAACGGGTTGATTACTAACCGCATTAAGATTTCCTTTAAACAAAAAGGGAGTATTTGATGAGATTAGTATTTTCTGCCTGCATGGCATTTTTACTCGTAGGTTGCCAGGCAACCTCGGGAAGCAATGTTCGTGTTGACGACCGATGGTCGACAGGAACCTTAGAAAACGGATTAACCTACCACGTCTTTTCTTCCCCCGAGCATGAAGATGTTTCTGTCCGCTTAATTTTCCAGGCTGGTAGCCTACAGGAAACAGACCAGCAACGCGGCTACGCTCACTTTGTTGAACACATGGCATTCAATGGCTCAGAGCATTTTGAAGGTAATGAATTTGTCGAGTTCGCACGACGTATCGGTGTCACATTTGGTCACGGTACCAATGCGTTCACAAGCGGCTATGAAACCGTTTACAAACTGGATCTTCCCAACGCGGCCTATGCGCCTGAAGCCATGGACTGGTTTTCAGATATTGCGCAGGGGCTGACTTTTTCAAATGACGAAGTGGAAAAAGAAAAAGAGGTGTTGATTGGTGAGTGGCGGGCAAGCCGCGCTGGCATCAAACAAGCCGGCTTGAAGTTATATGAACACGTTGCGAAAGGTTCAAAACTTGAGGAGCGGGATCCAATTGGCCAGCTCAATCAGCTGCAACAAGCCACACCCGCATCGCTTCGTGAATTTTATGACAAATGGTATCAGCCCCAGCTTGCCCATATTGTCGTAGTGGGAGACATAGAAGCCACTGAAGTGCAAAGCTTGATGGCTGAAAAGTTTTCAGAATGGCAACGCGGTGTTACCCAAATACCGGAGAGATACCAGGTTCCTGAACTGGACAAGGATACCGCGCTCTATACAGCCTACCCAAATGAGGGTACATCGACTGTCATGCTGTTTGACCTTGGCAGTGCTGATGTGAACGACAAAGCGGGCTTGTATGCGCTTTGGACGCAATGGGAATCAGCCTATTTAATTGCCCAGAAGCTTCAGGAAGTGGCATTACGCATCACCGGCGATCAAAACAGTATTCAGGTCTGGGTTGATAACATCGGTGAGCGTCGGCAACTGATTATTCGTAGCCAGTTCCCAGAGGAAGCCAGGGATGAGGCTCAACTGGCAATTGCAGAGACCTTAGCCACATTGCGTGATCATGGCGCAGATGCATCGCTGGCATCGTCTATTGGTTGGGGTATAGCCAATAAAAAGCAGCTAATTCAGCGCGACAGTAATCTCAATGCAAGGGATAGAGCTGATCAGTACGCCCGTAACCTGTTGTATAGTTACCCAAATCTATCTGTCGATGACGAAGACTCTCTGAGACTGGGCTGGTCGAGGAATGTGAACAAAGATTCCTTGTTCAGAAGCATAGAGTCCATGTTGTCCCGTACACCATCCACTGTTGCGTTTGTTGACCCAAGTGAAGACCGTTCAGTAGTGACAAAGCAACTTGCAATGGCAAGGGAGCTTTTCAGCCTTGAAGGAGAGGCGCCTGCAGGTAAGACGGGCAAAGCGATATTGGCGATGGTTGATAAAACCGGGTCAGTGGTTGCTGAAAGGTCTGTGACACCATCTCTGCGCGTTTGGACACTCGGAAATGGTATGGAAGTTTGGTATCAACAAAACCCGAAAGCCAAAAAAGACCTGAGAATCGTGTT
This sequence comes from Enterovibrio paralichthyis, assembly GCF_019209835.1. Taxonomy (NCBI): domain Bacteria; kingdom Pseudomonadati; phylum Pseudomonadota; class Gammaproteobacteria; order Vibrionales; family Vibrionaceae; genus Enterovibrio; species Enterovibrio paralichthyis. The sequence goes on from NZ_JAHUTS010000004.1 coordinate 260,351, forward strand.
GGGTAACAAAGGCGGACGTTCAATCATTCCAGACGAAATGATGGCGGCAAGTTACCTTATGCCAGATACATTGTTCTTATCCGGGTTAGCAGGGTTGGATAGTCAGCAACTTTCCGGGTATCTCAATGACAAAAATATTGCTATCTGGCCAGAGGTTTCACCAACCCGTCATGCAGTTCACCTGGGTTCTTCACGGGAACAGCTGAATGATGCGCTTCTTGTGTTGCATCATGCAATACAAAATCCGACGTTCAGCGAAGAGGCTTTAAAGGTTGCCAAAAGGAAGCTTACTGGGGAGTCGAGAAACTTTTTCTCCTCAGCAGGCGGCGCTTTTGATAAAGAGGTGTTTTACGCACTGCGCGACAACGATCCTTCGTACATGTTTGTCGGTGAAAACCAAATCGCAGCCGCCACATTGGATCAAGTCGAGAAAGTGCATCAAAACTTCTTCCAGACGACGGACAATACCAAAATCTATATCGTCGGTGATGTATCGCCCAGCCGCTTGAAGCGTGCTGTCGGTAAATATCTGGCGGGCATTGACGTTGCAGCTCCGCCAGCAGATGTTGCACTAAAAGACCCACAGGAGTGGCCAATTGACGCAGATATTTCGTTGGGAATAGCGCAAGAGGAAAAAGACAAAGGGTTTGCTGCACTTTACGTGCTGAGCCCAACAGCGCAGGATGATAGTGCCGAATCTGCTTTTATCAATGATATCCTGCAACGTATCGTGATGAGACGTGTCATTAATATTGTCCGGGAGCAGAAAGGTTTGTCTTATGCGCCGAATACCTGGCAAATCAATGTCGACAATGAAGATCGCACGGGGTGGGGGTTTGCTGCCACCGTCGATCCAAAGCGCGCCAAAGAAGCAAATGACGTGTTCGAATCGATTGCTAAAGCGCTGTCTCAAGGGGTATCGGAAGAAGAGTTCAATGTTGCTACGGCACAATTCCGTGAAGCGATGCAGAACCTAGACCAGAATGCCCACGATCAGGCAAATATATTTAGCCGTTACCTGATAAACGGATGGGGCGTGGAAGCACTGTTGGATGTAAACGGCACTATTGATGACATCAGTTACCAGGAAGTCCTGCAACGTACCAAGTTGATATTCAGCACAAACAGCAAATTTGTCCGCGCATACAATGTGCCGAAAGGTCAGTCTTTACCTGAGTAAATCAAATGAAAAAGCCCTGCATTCGCAGGGCTTTGTTTTATTTATTAAATTAACAGCTTATGTGGCATGGTAGCGAGAGCGGCGCTCCAGTGTCGGGGCCGTAAAGTGGCTTTCCAACAAACGCTGCGTTAACGGATGTTCCGGGGCGGCAAATACTGTCTGGGTGTCGCCGGCTTCCACCACTTCACCGTTTTGCATCACCATCACTTTGTCAGCAATATGTTTCACCACGCCCATGTGTTGGGATACATAGACGTAGGAAAGTGCCATTTGCTCCTGAAGCTCCAACAAAAGGTTGAGGATTTGCGAGCGCATAGACATATCCAAGCCGTTAAGGGCTTCATCCGCAACGATTACGCAAGGTTGCAGGATGAGTGCACGGGCAAGGGAAACACGTTGCTTTTGGCCTGTCGCAAGCATACGTGGGTAGAAATAGGCGTGCTCTGGCAAAAGACCAACCTGGCGTAACGTATCAATGACCCGTTTCTCGCGCTCCGGTGCTGTCATATTGGTGTTTCGTTTCAGCGGCCCTTCAAGGATCTGCCAGATCGGGGTGCGAGGGTTCAGCGACGTATTTGGATCCTGGAAAATCATCCGGATCAATTTGCAGCGTGTTTTGTAGTCGTTGTGCGCCAGTACTTCACCGTTCACCCGAATCTCTCCACCACTGGGTGCGACAACGCCAGCCAGCATTTTCGCCAGTGTGGACTTTCCTGAACCGTTTTCGCCAATTAGCGCCAGTGTTTCACCTGCTTCCAGCGAAAAAGAGACGGGTTTAACCGCTTCAATGACCCGCTTGGTAAAAAGTCCGGTGCGGTAGTGGTAGTTTTTACTCAGGCCATCGACTTCAAGCAGTGCGCTCATGTTTCTTCTGTTCCATGTTCAGAGGGAAATGGCAGGCGAATTTGTGGTTTTTCACCTTCTTCGTGCGGGGGACCTCAACACATTTGCGCTGTGCGTAAGGGCAACGTGGCCCCAGCCGACAACCGATTGGCAAATGTTGCAGCGGCGGGATAGAACCCGGCAGTGCCTCCAGCTTGCTCTTGTGTGGAATGTTCTGACTAAAGTCCGGCATTGCCCGCAGCAGCGCATCAGTATAAGGGTGATGCGGTGACTCAAGAATTTGCTGGCGACCTGCTGATTCCACCGACTGGCCACAGTACATAACCGTAATACGGTCTGCCCATTGGGTAACTGTCGTCAAATCATGGCTGATCAACAAAATGGTCGTATTCGAAATCTGGTTCGCGCGGCTAAGCAAACGGAAAATTTGCGCCTGGGTAATTGGATCCAGATCGTTTGTTGGCTCATCGGCAATCAACAAGCGGGGGCGGTTTGCAATCGCCATGGCGATCATGACTTTCTGGCATTCACCGTCAGTCAGTTCATAGGGGTAGCTTTTCATCACCCGCTTATGATCTTTGATACCGACTTTATGTAGCAGGGCAATAGACTGTTGCTTGCGCCATGAAAGGCGTTGCCACCAACTGCCGCTGAATGAGTCAGATGGAATGGCTTCTTCCAGCTGATAGCCCACCTCTTCAGAAGGGTCGAGACAGGTTGACGGCTCCTGGAAAATCATCGCGATATCTTTGCCGACCATATGGCGGCGCTCCCGCGCAGGCAGGGAAAGCAGATCGATGTTGCCAAGGCGTAAGCGGTCAGCACTGACGCGCCAGTTATCTTTGGTCACGCCACAGATGGCTTTCGCAACCAGACTTTTGCCTGAGCCGGATTCACCTACCAAGCCGCGAATTTCCCCTTCATTGATGGTCAGGCTCATGCGGTCTACCGCCTTTACCATGCCCTGAGGGGTTTCAATCTCAATAGTCAGGTGTCGAATATCTAATAACGGCATTATTCAGTTCCTGCGTTAATGGCTTGGCTCAGACCATCACCAACAAGGTTTACGACCAGCACGCTCATCATGATGGCTAGACCCGGCAGGGTGACTGTCCATGGCGCGGTGAAAACCAGTTCAATCGAATCGCCCAGCATTGCCCCCCATTCAGGAGAAGGCGCCTGGGCACCGAGTCCCAGAAAGCCAAGCGCTGCAATATCAAGGATAGCGACTGAAATTGCGCGGGTCAGCTCTGTACTGAGAGTGACAAGGATATTTGGCAACACGGAATGGTAGAGCAGGTAGAAGCTGTTTGCGCCATCCAGACGGGCGGCTGTGATGTACTCTTTTTCCATTTCCGCGTGGACAGCGGTGTAGATGGCGCGAATAAAGCGAGGGATCAATGCCAGCCACACAGCAAGCAATATATTCATCTCCCCCGGGCCTTTAAACGCGACCACGATAATCGCCAGCAATAAGGAAGGGATAGAAAGTACGGTATCCAGTAAGTGGTTCAGGAAGCTGGACTTAAGACCAGAAGTCATGCCAGCAACAATACCAATCAGCACGCCAATGATCGCGGCTGCAATAGCCACCAGCACCGCATAGCCAAAGGTGAGACGGGAGCCGGCAATCAGGCGCGAGAGCATATCGCGGGTCAGATCGTCAGTCCCGAGGAAAAAGTCCACGGAGCCTTTGGTATCCCACGATGGTGGAAGTAGCAGGTGTCCGGTTTGGTGCTGAGCATCAAAAGGTGCTATCCAGGGGGCAAACAGGGTGACCAGAATCAGGATACACAAACACCAAAAACCAAATACAGCCAGGTTGTTTTCACGAAATGCTTTCCAGGAACGCTCCAACTGGGTCGGAATGCGCTCCTCCATATAAACACTATTTGAGGGCATACCATTCCTTCCTTGCCAGCGGGCTGATTGCAGCGCCAGCGAGATCCGAGAAAATGTTGGCGAGCAATACAATGCTCCCGACCGCAAGCACACCGGCTTGCACTGCCACATAATCTTGGAGGTTCAAAGCATCTAACAACCAGGTGCCAATGCCTGGCCAGTTAAAGATAGATTCAGTAATGATGGCGAAGGTCATCATGGTCGAAATCTGGATACCAAATTTTGGAATAATAGGCGGCAGAGCATTTTTCAATACATGACGCATAACGATTTCGGATTTTGACAATCCCTTGGTCGCCGCAGCTTTGATGTAGTTCTGGCTCATCACATCGCCCACAGAATCGCGCAGCAGTTTGATGATTTCAGTGGTCGGTGCCACCGCCAATACCAGCGTCGGCATGATCAAATGGCGGATAATGTCTTCAATCGCTTGAGAGCGCTGGGGATGGTTGGATAAAAGTACATCGACAAAAGCAAAACCGGTTGTCGGCGGAATTTCAAACAACAGGTTGTAACGGCCGGAAACCGGCAGCCATCCCAGATACAGGGAAAACAACATGATCATCAATATCGCCATCCAGAAGATGGGCATGGAAAATGTCAGCAGTGTAATGGATGAAATGATGATGTCTGGCGTCGAACCCCTGCGGATACCCGCCAGCGTACCGAATGGAATACCCACAATCAGCGCCAGTAAAAAGGCAAAAAAGCAGAGTTCCATCGTTGCAGGAAGTACCCGCATCAATGCTTGGGTCACAGGTTGTCCATTGGATGAAAAACCGAGGTTGCCCTGCATCAGTTCACGCAGGTATTGCAGCCAGCCAAACCAGAAATCGTGTTGGTTATAAACCGAGAAAGGGTCAAGCTTGACGATGTTGTAACCGATCAACGTCAGGATCAGAAACGTGATGATGAAAAGATTGAGCCGACGGATTGCGTAGATCAACATAGATCAGCGGCTCCTAGACACATTTGCAAAAGATTTGTCTCCGAAAGGACTAAGACTAATGCCCTGTAAAGACGCATTACGCGCCTGATAATGCACACCGTGGGCTAACGGTATAACAGGCATGCGATCATTTAGAATCGCCTGCGCCTGAAGGTAGAGTGCCCGTCTTTTTTCCCTGTCATCCGTGGCGATTGCACTGTCGAGATAGCGGTCAAAATAGCGGTTACACCAGTTGGACAGGTTCCAGCCGGTAAATTTGGCATTGCACGATAAAAGCGGCCGGAGGAAATTATCCGGGTCGCCGTTGTCTGCAATCCAACCGGTCAGCACCATGCCCAGTTCCGAGATGTCGTCACGCAACACCTTACGGTTAATGTCTTCCTGAACAATGATGTTCACCCTGATCCCGATTTGGGCGAGATCAGCTTGAATCAGTTCCGCTGCCTTGCGGGGGCTAGGATTGTAGGCCTTAGGCGTGAGCGGCACAATAAGATCAATATCAAACCCGTGCCGATAACCTGCTTTTGCCATCAAACTGTTAGCCAACTGCACGTCATAACCGATATCCGCGTCGTCGTCATATGCCCAAGACATGGGGGGTAACATCCCGGTCGCGGGGGTTCCTGTGTTGTAGTAAACCGACTGGATAAGGGCATTGCGGTTGATAACCAGACTGATCGCCTGTCTGACTTCCAACTCGGAAAGGGCCGGATGGCGGGTATTGAGTGCCAGAAAAGCCACATTCATGCCGGTTTGTGAGGCGAGCACAAAATCGGGGTTTTCATTAATGACTGAAAGTTGGCTGGCGATAGGGGAAGATAAAACATCGCATTCGCGTGTGATGAGCTTGGTCAATGTGCCGGTACCGCGGTTACTGATGTCATAGGCAATCTGCTCCATTGGCGCAGCACCATTCCAGTAGCCCCAATGCCTTTTCAGCCTGATGTAGCGGTGTGGCTGGTATTCATCAAGGTAAAACGCGCCAGAGCCGACAGGGTGAGTATCAAGACGCGCCGGAGTTCCCTGCTCCAACAATTCATTGGCATATTCTGCCGAATGGACAACGGCATAGGTGGTAGCAAGTGTGGAGAGGAATGAAACGTCTGGGCGGGAGAGGATGAATTTTACGGTGTAGTCATCGAGCGCGACCACATCTTCCACCAGTCCTGAAAAGTCCATGCTGTCAAACCAAGGATACTGACCACCGGAAACGTCACTGAAGGGATGCTCCGGATCTATCAAACGTTTGAAGCTGAAAACCACATCCTCGGCAGTCAGTCCACGATGGGGGATAAACCAGTCCGTCACTTGGAAACGCGCACTTTTTCTCAGTGAGAAGGTGTACTCTTTGCCGTCGGGGCTGACCTCCCAGCTGTGGGCAAGCATGGGCGCAGGCTGGTAGGTTTCAGGGTCTAACTGCAAGAGCCGATCAAACAACTGACTCGATAGCGCGTCTGCGGTGAGACCGCCGTCAGTCAGCTGGGGATTGAAGGTATTGGGTTGGCCCGGACCGCAATAAATAAATCCGCGATTACGCGCGGCATTATCTGAAAACGGATCTTCGCATCCCACCAGGAGGAGTAGAGTAACGCTTGCCATTAGCAAGCGGCCTAGAGCGCTCATAAGCCAATGATTACGTAATAAAGTTAAGTTTATTAATCTACCACTGAAGCGCCGGAGTCACCAAGTGGCGGTGTGAATATCTGGTTAAATTCAGAAGATTTGGCGAAAAAACTAATCCGATCCCGAGCTTTCCTCACCCACCAGATTGTATTTTCGCAACAACCCTCTTATCTGATGGTAGCTTAAGCCAAGTAGCTCTGCGGCGCGGCGTTGATTAAATCTTGCCTGTTCCATCGCCTGTTCAACAATGGATTGTTCCTGATCCTGTTGCCACTGGCGCAAGTCCATAGGGAAAGAAATGGTCGTGTTCTCTGGCTCTGCATTGGGCAGGGGCTCCATCTTCCAAGGCGCCTGGAAGGGGTCGAGCTCGATAACATTCACCTGCGAATGTTCATCTGCATGGCGGTAAACCGCCCGCTCCACCACGTTTTTCAGTTCGCGCACGTTGCCCGGCCACCGGTAGTGGTGCAAGGTGTCAATTGCCCGTGGGGAAAAGCCGGAGAAATAGCTGTAACCCAGCTCACGGCACATCTTCAGCGCATAGTATTCTGCAAGCAGCAGAATGTCGCCATGGCGTTCGCGAAGCGGCGGAAGATGGATAACGTCAAACGCTAGTCGGTCCAGCAGGTCAGCGCGGAATTTCCCGACGCTGGCAAGCTGTGGAAGGTCTTCGTTGGTGGCACAGATTAGGCGGACATCAGCACCCAGAACCTGGCTTCCCCCCACACGCTCGTATTCACCGTATTCAATTACCCGCAGCAGTTTTTCCTGCACACCCAGCGGTGAGGTAGCCAGTTCGTCAAGAAACAGGGTGCCACCTTCTGCACGCTCAAACCGCCCTTTGTGGCGGCCTTTCGCCCCACTGAAAGAACCGGCCTCATGGCCGAACAATTCAGAATCAATCAAGCCTTCACTCAACGCGGCACAGTTGAGGCTGACCAAAGGGCCATCCCAACGACGTGACAAATAATGCAAGCGTTTCGCGATAAGCTCTTTACCCGTCCCCCGTTCACCCAAAATCAGCACAGGGCGTTCCAGCGGCGCAAGCCGGGAAACATGATCTAACACTGAGAGGAAGTGATCGGACTGGCCAATGAGGTTGTCGGGTTTCTGCATGGTGAAAAATACCAACTGTTAGTTTATTTCATCATACGCACCTGGGTGGGAATTGCACGTTTTAATCTAATGCTTTGAAAATAAATGATTTATAAACTTGGCACGCAGATTGTAATAGGTACTGCAAACCGGGGCATCCCCCCACATTGTTAAGCGCGAAGCGCGCATTCGGTAACAAGGAGCATCACAATGGGTATTTTTTCTCGCTTTGCAGACATTGTTAACGCCAACGTCAACTCGCTGCTGGACAAGGCGGAAGATCCACAAAAAATGGTTCGCCTGATCATTCAGGAGATGGAAGACACGCTGGTGGAAGTTCGCACCTCGTCTGCCCGTGCATTGGCGGACAAAAAAGAACTGGCACGGAAAATTGAAGGTATTGAGCGCCAGATGCAGGATTGGCAGGAGAAAGCGACACTTGCGCTGCAAAAATCCCGCGAAGACCTTGCCCGCGCAGCACTGATTGAAAAGCAAAAAGTGCATGATATTTTGCTGACCCTCAAAGAAGAGTACAGTCTGGTCGATGAAACTATCGAAAAGCTGGGTAATGAAATTGCTGAGCTTGAGACCAAACTGGCTGAAACAAGAGCGCGTCAGCAAGCGTTGGTGATCCGTCGTGAAGCGGCAGGCAACCGACGTGACGTGCGTCGTCAGCTTGATACCAGCCGCACAGACGAAGCGCTGGCGAAATTTGAGCAATATGAGCGCCGCATTGACGAACTGGAAGCCGAAGCAGACAGCTACAGCATTGGGCGTGGTAAACGTCTGGAAGACGAATTTGCCGATCTTCAGGCACAGGACGAAATCGAAAAAGAGCTTGAGCGCATGAAAGCTGAGCTGAAGGATAAAGAATAAGCCCGGCTAGGGTAAGGAGTTGGCATGTCAATGGCGTTTCTATCTGTTCCACTGGTGGTGTTTCTGGTTTTTGTGGCACCACTGTGGCTATGGCTCCACTACCGCAGCAAGCGACAGGTTGGACAGGGGCTCAGCGGCGACGAGTATGAACACCTGCAGGCGCTGGCCAATCGCGCAGAAGCGCTGCAGGAGCGGATACACTCACTTGAGCGCATTCTGGATGAGGAAGCGCCAAATTGGAGACATAAACAATGAGCAAAACGTTGTATCGTGATCCTGTAAACGGAAAAATCGGTGGCGTTTGTGCGGGTGTCGCTGATTACTTTGGGATGGAAGTCTGGCTGGTGAGGATTCTGACCGTGACAGCATTTCTGATTGGTTTGGGTTTCTTCGTTATCGTGGCGTACATTGCAGCGATGCTGATTCTGGAAAAAATGCCACCTGAAGAAGCGCAGAAAACCCACCACAACAAAGAACATCAAGTGAAACAAAAGCCTTGGCAACAGGGTAAGTCTGCGAGCAAACTGTTGGCAGACATTGATGAAGAAATTAAAGAGATGGAGCGTGGCGTTGCCAAAATGGAAGCGTACGTGACATCCAAAGAGTTTGAGCTGAATCGCCAGTTCAAAAAACTCTGACCAGGCATTAGCTGTTATTTGTATCCTCTTCCCCTGCTTTGCGGGGGATTTACCTTTTGAGGGGTGCTGCATTTCATGAAAACCGTGAAGCGTCAGGTCGACAAATGGGTCAGCCGGACTCTCGACAGACACGTTCGACTCGCAGTAACCGGCCTTTCCCGGGCAGGCAAAACCGCATTTATTACCTCGTTAATCAATCAACTCCTGCACAGTGCCACTAACCCGCGCATGCCGTTGTTCCGGCCTGTCAGGGAAGGCAGGGTGCTCGGTGCCCGCCGTGTCCAGCAAACACAGTTGCATATCCCGGCGTTTGATTACGACATAGGCATTCAATCATTACGTGGGCAACCGCCCGCATGGCCTTCACCGACCCGCGATGTGAGTGAAATCCGGCTGGCGATTCGTTTCCATCCGGAAAAAGGCGCACTCAGGCTACTGCAGGAAACGGCAACCCTTTATCTGGATATTGTCGATTATCCCGGCGAGTGGCTGCTGGATCTGCCATTGCTGTCGATGAGCTTTGACGAATGGTCGCGCAAGCAGCGCGGCGTGTTGACTGGTAAAAGACAGGCTCTGGCGCAAACATGGCTGGATGCGGTCAATGACTTTGACCCAATGGCAGAGGCCGATGAAAAGCACATTGCTGATATTGCAGCAAAATACACGGCTTACCTTCATGCCTGTAAGGATGAAGCGGGTCTGCATTGGGTTCAGCCTGGGCGGTTTGTCCTGCCGGGAGAATACGCCGGTGCACCGGTATTACAGTTCTTTCCGCTGGTCAGTGATCAATATGGCGAGAGCCAGTTAGCATCTGCGCCAGCAGGCAGTAATTACGCCATGCTAAAACAGCGCTACGACTACTATTGTCAGCATATCGTGAAGGGGTTCTACAAGGATCATTTCTCGAAGGTAGACCGACAAATCGTGCTGGTGGATACCCTGCAGCCGCTCAACGCTGGGCCGGAATCTTTCAATGATATGCGGCTGGCTATCGAGCAGTTGATGCAAAGCTTCCGCTACGGCAAAAGCGGCTTGTTGCGCCGTCTGTTTTCACCGCGCATTGATAAGATTTTGTTTGCTGCAACCAAAGCTGACCACGTGACACCGGATCAACACCCCAATCTGGTGTCGTTGCTCCAGCAGCTTATCCATGAAGCGTGGCAAACAGCGGCTTTTGAAGGCATTGATATGGAATGCGTCAGTCTCGCGTCCATTCAGGCGACCGAGCCCGGTATGGTCAACCACAAAGGTGAATCTGTCGCTGCGTTGCGTGGCACTCTGGAAGATGGCGAGTCCATCCTGATGTATCCGGGAGATGTGCCATCGCGGTTGCCGGGTGACACTTTCTGGCAGAACAACCAGTTTGAGTTCCGTCAGTTTCGCCCAATGCCAACGGATGTGGATGAGCCCTTGCCACATATCCGGGTCGACAAGGCATTACAGTATTTGCTGGGCGATAAGCTCAGGTAAGGAAAAAGATGAACGATTATAAAAAAGCCATTGTTTTCGAAGATAAAGATGGCGAAAAAGCAGCGTCTCCAGAGTTGACGTTGCAACAGCAGTTCGACAAAGACAAGGTTACTTTTTCTGTTGCTGCTATCGACGAGGAAAGTGATGCAGAGCAACAGGTTGCGGCTGTGCTGAATCCGCCGCGTAAAAAGCGCTGGGGCTGGCGCATACTGGCAACGGCTGGACTGGCACTGGTTGGTTGGCAGACGGTTGATACCGTGATCACTGCGGTGCAAAGCGGTGATTGGTTAACCGTAGGCTGGAGCGGTTTTGTTGCGGGGCTGGCTGCGATGGGGGTTGGCGCCCTGGGTCGTGAACTGTTTGCCCTCCGCCGCCTGAAAGGGCGGCAGGACGAGCGCGAACAGGTTGTCGAAATCATGGCGGCAGACGGCATTGGCAAAGCCAAACACTTTTGCGAAAAGCTTGCCAAGCAATCGGCTGTCGGACTCACGCCCGGCTATGACACCTGGCAAAACTCGCTGGCGGCTACCCATAACGACCGCGAAGTGTTCGAACTGTATGACCAAATCGTCGTGGCGGAGCAAGACACCAAGGCACGCAAGATGGTCGCGCGCTATGCAACAGAAGCCGCTGTCATGGTTGCCCTGAGCCCGCTTGCCCTGGCAGATATGCTTCTGGTGGCTTGGCGTAATTTCCGCCTGTTGGAGCAGGTTTCGAATGTCTATGGCGTGAAACTGGGCTACTGGTCGCGCATTCGCCTGTTGCGGTTGGTGCTAGTGAACATGGCGTTTGCCGGTGCAAGTGAAGCCTTGACGGATGTGGGCACTGACATGTTGTCTGTCGACCTTGCCGGACGGGTGTCTGCCCGCGCAGCACAGGGACTGGGTGTCGGCCTTTTAACAGCACGTCTGGGCTACAAAGCGATGGCCATTATGCGTCCGCTTCCTTATGTCGGCACCGAACCGCCAAAACTATCGGATATGCGCCGACAATTGCTCACGCAACTGACCTCCAAAAAAAGCAGCGCCTGATGGCGCTGTTTCTTTTTCTGCAGCACGGTATCGATGAAATACAAGATCCTGTTTGCGTGGGATTTCAGGTTTGTTTTTGTCTCTCACGTTTTACGTTCTGTCGCTTGACTCGCACTTCTATCGGGCGCACACTTCGAACACTGTCAACTATTCCTGACACTTTAATGTACGCCAAGGAATATGGCGTGGGGTGCAGGAGCACGCGGCAAAAAATCGTTGCAGCGTGTGCATTCATTCCAACCGGCTGATGGGAGAAAATGGAGTTCGTCAGCCCTTTGTTAGCAGGATTACACCGTGAGACTACAGGTCTTTTGTGAAGACAGGCTGGGATTGACCAGGGAACTGCTGGATATTCTGGCGCGCCGCAATATTGATTTGCGCGGCATAGAAATCGACCAGGTCGGTATTATTTACCTGAACTGCCCGGAAATTGAGTTTGATGAGTTCAGGCAGCTGATGTCTGAAATTCGTTTGATTAGCGGCGTCACTGATGTCCGCAAAATTCAGTTCCTGCCTGCAGAGCGCGAACACCGTGAATTGCGGGCGCTGCTCGAAACCCTGAGCGATCCGGTTTTTTCAGTGAACCTCAGCGGTAAAGTCGATATGGCCAATAAGGCCGCCTTCCGTTTGCTGGGCTGCGAAGAGTCCGCCGTGCTTGGCGAAACAGCCAATAATCTCTTTCCCGAATTTAACTTCAGCCACTGGCTTGAGCGTGATAACGCCAGCCAACTGTGTCGTCAGGTTGTCATGTCCGGTATGGATTACCTGATGGAAGTGATGCCGGTTTACGTCACAGACAGCGAGCAGCGGGATGTATTGGCCAGTGCGGTAATTCAGCTCAAACAGGTATCCATGAGCCATTTGCCCACCACGCTTTACCGCACGCCGGGCGAGCATGGATTTGAGCATCTGGTGGGGCAGTCCAGTAAGTTCCGCACCCTGGTCAACCAGGCCAAGAAGTTTGCTTTGCTGGATGCACCACTACTTATTCAGGGTGAGACAGGTACCGGCAAGGAAATGCTGGCAAAAGCGTGTCACCAACGCTCACACCGCGCAGAAAAACCGTTTCTGCTGGTGAACTGTGTATCCATGCCGGACGATGCCGCAGAAACCGAACTGTTCGGTTGTGCTCCGGGTTCGGACCATGAAGGCAAAAAAGGGCAGTTGGAACAGGCCGACGGTGGTACGGTTTTCCTCTATGAAGTCGGGGAAATGAGCCAGCATCTGCAAATCAAACTGTTGCGCTTTATGCAAGATGGCACCTTCCGCCGGGTTGGTGAAGAGAAGGAAATCAAAGTTGATGTCCGCGTTATCTGCTCAACGCAGAAAAACATTTCCGAGCGTGTGACTGCGGGACAATTCCGTGAAGATCTTTTCTATCGCCTGAATGTGTTGTCGCTGACGGTACCGCCACTTCGCGAGCGTCCGTCTGATGTTCAGCCTTTGGCAGAGCTGTTCCTGAACCAGTTTGCTGCTGAGTTGGGACAAGAACATCCGGTGCTTGAAGCCGGGGTGTTGGATTTGCTGAACCAGTATTCCTGGCCAGGGAACGTGCGCCAGCTTCGCAATGTGCTGTTCCGTGCCATGACCCAGATAGAAGACGGACGCCTGACCAAAGCGGATATCCAGCTTCCTGAAACAGAGCAGACGGCATTTTTGACAGAGGACTCGCTGGACGGCTCATTGGACGACATCATGAAGCGTTATGAGTCAGGTATTCTGGCGAACCTGTACCGTAGTTATCCGTCGACACGGAAACTGGCTAAACGCCTGAGTGTGTCGCATACGGCAGTGGCGAATAAACTGCGCGAATACAGCATTGGCAAGAAATAGTAAAACGGCGCTTCAGTGCGCCGTTTCTTTTTCCATATCGAGCAGCTTTTGCTTTATCTCCAGGCCATAGCGGTAACCGACCAATGCACCATCCCGTCCGATAACACGGTGGCAGGGGATGATAAGGGGGATCGGATTCACATTGTTGGCCATGCCGACGGCACGACAGGCTTGCGGGTTACCAATGGCTTCAGCTATATCACTGTAAGAGCAGGTTTCGCCGTAAGGGACGTCCCGGAGGGCTTGCCATACCTTGTGTTGGAATTCGGTGCCTTCGGGCGCAAGCGGTATGTCAAAGTCAGTTCGTTCTCCTTCTAAAAACTCAAGGACCTGTTGCTTATAGGGGGCGAGGAAGGAGGGAGAGTGCTGCCAATCGCGACATTGCTCAAAAGGATGATGAAGGCAAAGGGTTAACTGGCGTAACCCAGACTCATCGGCCAGCAGGTGTATCTTCCCCAGTGGGGAATCAAAGCTATCGAAGTACATAATCACGACACAGTTAGACAGGGGGCAAGTTGTCAGTCGAAATTATAAACCCTTTCCCAAGATTGATCGTTGATGATCTTGTCATCAGAGCTGTACAGAAGACAGATGTCGCGTCGGTGGTTCGCTATTTTCAAGTAAACCGGACGTTTTTAACGCCCTGGGAGCCATTGAGGCCTGATTCTTTTTTTACCCAAGAAGGGTGGGACCGTCGGGTTGTCCAGCTTTCCGAGCTGCAAAAACATGGTTTGGCTTACTACTTCCTTATCTTTGAAAAAGAGAGTGAGGAAATCTGCGGCGTGATCACTTACAACAGCATTATGCAGTTTCCTTTTCATGCCTGTAACGTAGGCTACTCTCTGGCGGAAAACGCGCAAGGGCGCGGGATCATGCGCCGTGCTTTGAAGGCGACTAACCAGTGGTTGTTTGACAATCTCAATATGCACCGTGTGACAGCATCATACATGCCGCGTAATAAGCGCAGTGAAGCTGTATTACAGGCAGTGGGTTTCCAAAAAGAAGGCGAAGCCAAAGACTATCTCCTGATCAACGGAAAATGGGAAGACCACATTCTGACCTCCGTCATCAACCAAGACTGGGTAGCCGCAATCAATGAATAGTACTGGCCAGCGAGAGCGTCTTGAACAACAACTGGCGCTGATTATCGAAATCGACAAACTGAAAGCCGTCTTACGCCGTTCGCGGATCAAGTGTGATGGTGGCCGTCTGGAAAATTCTGCCGAACACAGCTGGCAGGTCGCCTTAATGGCACTGTTGCTTGCTGAGCATGCCGATGAACCTGTAGACATCGCCAAGGTCGTGAAAATGCTGTTAATCCATGATGTGGTGGAAATCGATGCTGGCGATACCTTTGTTTACGATCTGGAAGCGGTCAAACAGCAGGAAGAAAAGGAGCTTAAAGCGGCAAAACGGTTGTTTGGGATGTTACCCAAAGAGCAGGGCGAGGCATTGTTGTCGCTTTGGCTGGAATTTGAAGCAGGGGAGAGTGCTGAAGCACGGTTTGGGAAAGCGTTGGATAGAATGCTCCCCATGCTGCTCAACTATCACAATGATGGCCAAAGCTGGCAAGAGCACGGTGTTTCGCTTGAGCAGGCACTGACAGTGAACAGAAAAATCGAGAAAGGCTCAGCCATTCTGTGGCAAAAAGTCACCGAACTGCTCAGTGAATCGGCGGAAAATGGCTGGTTGAAGCGCTGACTGAATAAACGAAAAAGCCCGCATTCGCGGGCTTTTGAACGTATAAAGGGGAGCAAGTTTAGGTCACAGTGATCATACGCATAGTATTGGTTGCGCCGACATAACCCATCACATCGCCTTGGGTGAAAATGACCACATCCCAAGGTTTCAATAAGCCTTTCTCTTTCAATAGTTCAATCGCCTGATGGGCGATGTCCGGGCCCGCACCGGTATCTGCGTCAAAGTAAACCGGTGTAACACCACGATAGAGCGCAGCGCGTGACAGTGTAGATTCATGGCGCGACATGGCGAAAATCGGTTTGCCCGAACTGATACGCGACATCATCAAAGCCGTTTTGCCTGATTCTGTCAGCGCTACCATGGCCTTAACCTTCGGCATATGGTTCGCCGCGTACATGGATGCCATAGAGATAGTTTCTTCGATCAACTCGAACTCTTTGTTCAGACGGTGATTCGAGACGTTGATAGACGGCATCTTCTCGGCACCAACACACACTTCCGCCATCGCCTTCACCGTTTCAATCGGGTAGTCACCGGCAGCTGTCTCTGCTGACAGCATCACTGCGTCGGTTCCATCCAATACGGCGTTCGCTACGTCCATAACTTCTGCGCGGGTAGGCATCGGGGCTTTGATCATCGATTCCATCATCTGGGTGGCGGTGATCACACAGCGGTTCAAAGAGCGGGCGCGGCGGATCAGCTTTTTCTGCACACCCACCAGTTCCGGATCGCCAATTTCCACGCCCAGATCACCACGCGCCACCATCACAGCGTCAGACGCTTCGATAATGTCATCAATGTTCTCATCAGTCGCAACAGTTTCCGCACGCTCAACCTTGGCAACCAGACGGGTTTCCAGACCGGCATCCCTTGCCAGAGAGCGTGCGAAACGCATGTCATCCCCGTTACGCGGGAAAGAGATGGCCAGATAGTCGACCTTGATTTTCGCTGCGGTGAGAATGTCCTGCTTATCTTTTTCTGTCAGGGCTGGGGCTGATAATCCGCCGCCCTTTTTGTTGATGCCTTTGTTGTTTGAAAGCGGGCCACCCACAGTAACTTCGGTGTGAATGCAGGCGCCGTCAACTGACAGCACTTTTAACTGCACACGGCCATCATCCAGCAGCAGGATATCTTCAGGGACGACATCATTTGGCAGGTTTTTGTAATCAATACCGATGCGCTCTTTATGGCCTTTTCCAGCGGGTAAATCGGCATCGAGAATAAAGCGGTCACCAACGGCCAGTTGGACTTTCCCATCGGCAAAGGTGGAAACGCGGATTTTCGGGCCCTGCAGGTCTCCAAGAATACCCACGTGTTGGCCGAGTTTAGCGGCGATAGCACGGACTTTATTCGCGCGTTCGATATGGTCTTCGGCTGTGCCATGGGAAAAGTTCATCCGCACAACGTTGGCACCGGCGATGATGATTTTTTCCAATACCCCTTCTTTGTCTGTTGCGGGGCCTAATGTGGTTACGATTTTTGTTCGGCGAAGTGGAGCGGTCATGAATTTCTCCTGAAATAAATGCTTGCTTTGAAGAACAATCGAATGAAGGCGAAGCGGCTTGGCTTTGTGTATCAGTAGTTAAAGTGTAGTTGAGCCAACCTGCGACGAAATAAAAAGGGCAGACATTGTGTCTACCCTTTATTGATGCAATCTGCTTACGTCAGCGACTCTTTGTTGAAGCGGGAGTCTTTGATGGCTTCTTTGACGCGCTTGAGGTTTTCACGGAATCCTGGACCACGGCGCAGTGTAAAGCCGGTCGCCAGTACGTCGATGACAGTCATCTGTACTACGCGGCTTGCCATTGGCATGTAAATGTCAGTGTCTTCCGGTACGTCCAGAGTAATGGTCAGCGAGCAGACTTTATCCAGTGGAGAGCCTTTCTCGGTGATACCGATTACCGTTGCGCCGTTTTCTCTCGCCAGTGTTGCAACATCAACGAGAGACTTGGTGCGGCCAGTGTGTGAAATAACCACCACCACGTCACCGTCTGAACAGTTAATACAGCTCATTCGCTGCATCACGATGTCGTTGAAACAGACGATAGGAATGTTGAAGCGGAAGAATTTATTTTGTGCATCGTGGGCAACGGAAGCAGATGCGCCCAGACCGAAGAAAGAGATTTTCTTGGCTTGGGTCAGCAAATCGACCGCGCGGTTGATCTGGTGTGGGTCAATGCTGTTTTTCGCCACATCCAGACACGCCATGGTCGACTCAAAAATCTTTGAGGTATACGCATCGGCACTGTCGTGCTCCTCTACGTTACGGTTAACGTAAGGCGTACCATTCGCAAGGCTCTGGGCAAGGTGAAGTTTAAAATCAGGAAAACCTTTAGTATCCAGTCGGCGACAGAAACGGTTGACTGTCGGCTCACTCACGTCAGCCATTTTAGCCAGCGTTGCAATGCTGGAATGAATAGCTGTTTGTGGTGATGCAATGATCACTTCTGCAACTTTTCGTTCTGACTTACTAAAGTTTTCGATATTTTTTTGTATTTTTTCTAGGGTGTTCATTCAGATTACCGCGTCGCTTCCGCTGTCTAAGTTGTCAGTATTCGCTATCCAGTTATCAGGGCGGCGTAAGGTGACGTATATGGATGAAATATTTCGAAGTCCAACAATGTTATAGTCGAGTCTAACGGCTGAACCTGTCGAAAGACATTTTAACCAAGAATTGCCGTTAAAAAATTTGTATTCATTCACGCTTTTAGTTGCTTAATTACACAATGGCGGAGTTTTTTTTCACCAAATGCGGGTTGCATTCCGTTCTTGTGGCACGTCTCGAATGAATATTTGGGGTTGCTGAAATTTGCTTACAGGGAACTTTCGATGTCGAAACCATATAAAACAGTATCAGTATGCGGCTGTGGTTGGCTGGGTTTGCCATTGGCTGAATACCTCCTATCAAAAGGGTACGCTGTCACGGGCAGCAAACGTACGGATGAAGGGGTGGCGTTACTGAAAAATAAAGGGATTGAGGGGGTTGTCTTCGATATTTTCAATACGGATTCTGCCCAGACCACAAACTTGCTTTTTGACACCGATGTGTTTATCGCCAATATTCCGCCCGGCAGAAAGACACTTGAAGGTGATGGTTTTGTCACTGCAATGAAAGCAATGATTGATGCCGCCAAAGCGGGGAATGTGAAGCAGTTTATTTTCGTCAGCACGACCTCTGTCTATGGGGAAGTGAAAGGAAACGTGATCGAAAGTACGGAATGCCATCCAGACACTGCATCAGGCCGCGCACACCGAGAGCTGGAAACCTACGTGCAAGCGCAGTTTCCCGAGAATGGTGTGATAGTGCGCTTTTCGGGTCTGGTCGGTGGTTCACGCCATCCAGCAAAATTTCTGGCTGGCTGGGAGGGCATCGCTAATGGTAAAGACCCGGTCAACCTTATTCACCGTGATGATTGTATCTCTGCCATGGAGGCCGTCATTGGGAATCAGCTAGGTGGAGAGATACTTCATCTATCAGCCTCGGCGCACCCAACCCGCGAAGATTATTACCAATGGGCTGCCGCCGAACTGGGGTTGCCAGAACCACAATTTGTTGCTGAGGGGGGAGAGGGTAAACGGATTTGTCCGGATTTTTCATTGAAAGTGCTTGGCATTGAATTGAGGTATCCATCGCCATACCTGATGCCATTGCAAGGCTGATATTCATATTCCCGAGAACATTGAAATAAAAAAAAGCCCGCATCCATGGGAGCGGGCGATCTTAAAGCAAAAAGTTTTAAGCAGGAGTAAGAAAAAGCAGCAGCATCTAGGGATAAGTCAGAAGACATGTGTGGCGGCCAGCATTACATATTAAGGCACTTATCCGCTATCTACAGTTACTCTGACTGAGGCTATTTCAGTTAGTTCAAAAAATATTTAAAAAAGTTTTCGATCTCTTCCTTTTCTCTTTACCCACTCTTATTCATCACCCGCCAGAACGAAAAAAAGCCCGTACTCACATTGAGTTCGGGCTTCAGAAGAAAAAACTTCTAAGAAAAAGCAGTGGCATTAATTGTGACCTGCCGATATTCACTTGGTTCCCCCGAACTGTACTTTTTTTCTCAATCTTGAGCACTTTTTTACCTGGTTTTCTTAAAAAATCATGCTTTACAAAGGGTTAAAAGTGCATCTGAAAGCACATCTTTTTTCTGTGATGATGATAAATGTTTTTTAGTTGTTATCAATGCTATCGGGATGTAAAGTTAAACAGGTGTTTAATACGGGTGAATGAAAATGGCAGGAAAAGGCGAAACCAAGGGGAAAATCCTTGATGCCGCAGAGCAACTCTTTGCAGAACATGGCTTTAAGGACACCTCACTACGTACCATCACCAGCAAAGCAGGGGTGAATCTGGCATCAGTGAACTATCACTTCGGTGATAAGAAGTCGCTGGTGCGGGCGGTTCTGGCGCGGTATCTGGAATTGTTCATGCCCCAACTGGAGCAAGAGCTGAAGGCACTTTTGGTAAAAGACGACATTTCAATGGAAGAGGTGTTTGCCTGTACCAAGAAGCCTCTGTTAGGGCTGGATAGCTTCCGTCGACACGGTGCCTCCACATTCATGCAATTGATCGGCCGCGGATATACCGATGTACAAGGCCACTTGCGCTGGTTCATCACCACCCGTTACGACAGTGTACTTTCTCTGTTTACCCGCGCAGTCACTAAAGCTAACCCCGCCCTGAAACCTGAACATGTGTTCTGGCGGCTGCATTTCACGTTGGGCGCAGTGATTTTCACCATGGCCTCTAATGTGGCGCTCAGCGAAATAGCTGAAAACGATTTTGGTCATGATGTTTCTATTGAAGACATCATCGACAGGTTAATCCCTTATCTGGCTGCGGGTGTGGATGCACCGATCGGCCAGGAACTGTCACTTGTGCCGCGCAACATTCCGCGCAGTGCAGGATAAAAACTATAAAAACAAAATTAACGTGTTACGAATAAAAGGATCTGAATCATGAGTGCTCAACCATCACTAAGAAGACGTTACCTTAGCGACCCCGCTTTTAAGTTTTTTAAGAAAGTCCTTCCCCCTTTGTCTGTGACTGAACGCGAAGCAATGGAAGCGGGCAGTGTGTGGTGGGATGGCGAACTCTTTGCGGGAAATCCTGACTGGCGCAAATTGCTGCAATATCCGAAGCCGCGTTTAACTGACGAAGAAAAAGCATTTATGGAAAACCAGCTGGAAACCTTGCTGGGAATGCTGAACGACTTTGAAATTGTTCAGGAACATAAAGACCTTCCCCCGGAAGTGTGGGAATACATGAAGAAGGAAAAATTCTTTTCCCTCATTATTCCGAAAGAATTTGGCGGTCTGGCGTTTTCTGCGTTTGCCAACTCCACCATCGTTTCTCGCATTGCAACCCGCAGCCTAAGTGCGGCGGTGACGGTGATGGTACCGAACTCACTGGGGCCGGGCGAGCTGCTGACCCACTACGGTACAGAAGACCAAAAAAACTATTGGCTGCCACGTCTGGCTAATGGTGATGAGGTGCCTTGCTTTGCTCTGACTGGCCCAGAGGCAGGCTCCGATGCAGGTTCAATTCCTGATAAAGGTATTGTCTGTATGGGCGAGCATGAAGGCAAAGAGGTTCTGGGCATCCGTCTGACCTGGAACAAGCGCTACATTACGCTCGCGCCGGTTGCCACCGTGCTGGGGCTGGCGTTCAAACTTCATGATCCTGATGGTCTCATTGGGGATAAAGAGCAACTGGGCATTACCTGCGCCTTGATCCCAGCTGACCATAAAGGTGTCGAAATTGGTGAGCGTCATAATCCACTTGGGCTCTCCTTTATGAATGGCCCAACCCGAGGGGAAGACGTGTTCATCCCAATGGAGTGGGTCATCGGTGGACAGGAATATGTTGGCCGTGGATGGCGCATGCTGGTGGAATGTTTGTCAGCGGGCCGCGGTATTTCTCTGCCGGCGCTTGGCACGGCAGTGGGGCACTTAACGGCGCGTACGACTGGTGCCTATGCTTATGTCCGTAAACAGTTCGGTATGAATATCGGCAAATTTGAAGGTGTGGCAGAAGCCATGGGTCGCATCGGTGGTTACACCTATATGCTTGAAGCGGCGCGTACACTGACAACCACCTCGCTGGATATGAAAGAAAAACCGGGGATCGTGACCGCCATTGCCAAGTACCACATGACAGAGCTGGCACGCACCATCCTTAATGATTCGATGGATATCCACGCGGGCCGTGCTATCCAGTTGGGGCCTCTGAACTATGTAGGCCACCACTATTTTGGTATGCCGGTGGCGATCACCGTAGAGGGTGCAAATATCCTGACCCGTAACCTGATGATTTTCGGTCAGGGTGCGACACGTTGTCACCCTTATGTATTGAAAGAGATGGAAGCTGCGGCAGAGAAAGATGAATCAAAAGGCGCAGAAGCGTTTGATTCACTGCTCATCAAACATATCGGCTTTGCGACGAAGAATGTCCTAATGTCTTTCACCAATGCTTTCACCCGTTCGCGCCTGAACAGCGCGCCGGTGTCCGGTGAAACGGCAGATTACTATCGTCAACTCTCCCGTATGAGCCGTGCGCTGGCAGTGACTGCGGATGTTGCGATGCTGACTCTGGGTGGCGAACTGAAGCGCCGTGAAATGCTTTCAGCCCGTTTGGGTGATGTGTTAGGCCATTTGTATCTGGCATCAGCCGTGCTCAAACGCTTTGAAGATGAAGGTCGCCAGCAAACTGACCTGCCACTGGTTCACTACTCACTGCAATACTGCCTGAACAAATGCGCAGTGGCGTTTGATGGTGCGTTTAACAACTTCCCACAAAAAGGTGTTGGATTCTCGCTGCGTGCAATTTTGTTCCCACTGGGTATGCACTACAAAGCGCCGTCAGACAAGTTGGCGACTAAGATTGCAGACTTGCTGATGACCCCTGGGGCACACCGCGAGCGTCTGACACACCTTTGCTACGTGGGCAACAAAGAAAGCGATCCGATTGCCATTATGGAGCGTGCTTTCGATGCCATGCAGGATGTTAAGCCGCTGGAGAAGAAACTCGCTGCGGCAGCAAAAGAGAAGAAAGTCCCGCGTAAAGGAACCTTGGAAGAGCGCCTGAATGCAGCGCTTGAACAAAACATCCTTACTCAGGAAGAGGTCGACAAGATTAAACATGCCAACGCCCTGCGCTACGAAGCGATTCAAGTGGATAACTTCAAACCGGAATGGTTTAAAGGCGAAGCTGAAAAAGTGCCCCACAGCCGTAAAAAAGGAAAGGCTGCATAATCGACGATATGTTCTCAAAAACGCCGCAACTGCGGCGTTTTTTCTTGCTAACACCTCCAACCACTGCCCGAAAGTGGGGTTTTACGACAAAAATAAGTGCCAAAACAAAATGAAGTATTTATCCTAAGCCCAACTTTGAAAGGAAGGTTGAATATGATCATCAAACCGAAAATTCGCGGATTTATCTGTACGACAACACATCCAAAGGGATGTGAAGCCAACGTAAAAGAGCAAATCGAATACACCAAGGCCCAGGGCCCAATCGCAAATGCACCAAAACGTGTACTGGTTGTAGGTTCTTCAAGCGGCTATGGCCTGTCATCGCGCATTGCTGCTGCGTTTGGCGGCGGTGCAGCGACCATCGGTGTGTTTTTTGAAAAGCCAGGCACAGAGAAGAAGCCGGGCACAGCAGGTTGGTACAACTCTGCCGCATTCGACAAATTCGCCAAGGAAGAAGGTCTGTATTCTAAAAGCCTGAATGGCGACGCATTCTCAGACGAAGCGAAAAAGAAAGCCATCGAGTTGATCAAAGCAGACTTAGGTCAGATCGATATGGTGGTTTACTCACTGGCGTCACCAGTGCGTAAACTGCCAAAAACCGGTGAAGTGGTTCGTTCTTCACTGAAGCCTATTGGCGAGGTTTACCGTTCAACTGCGGTTGATACCAATAAAGATGAAATCATCGAAGCAACGGTAGAGCCAGCAACAGAACAAGAAATCAAAGACACCGTAACCGTCATGGGCGGTGAAGATTGGGAACTGTGGATCAAAGCACTGTCTGATGCAGGCGTACTGGCTGACGGTTGTAAAACCGTGGCGTACAGCTACATCGGTACCGAACTAACCTGGCCAATCTACTGGGACGGCGCACTGGGTCGTGCCAAGATGGACTTGGACCGCGCAGCGGCGGCACTGAACGAGAAACTGTCAGCTACCGGCGGCAGCGCGAACGTTGCCGTACTGAAGAGTGTGGTTACCCAAGCGTCTTCTGCGATTCCTGTGATGCCTTTGTACATCGCAATGGTATTCAAGAAAATGCGTGAAGAAGGCGTACACGAAGGTTGTATGGAGCAAATCTACCGCATGTTCAGCCAACGTCTGTACAAAGCAGACGGCACAGCAGCAGAAGTAGACGACAAGAACCGTCTGCGTCTGGATGACTGGGAACTGCGTGATGATATTCAACAACACTGCCGTGACTTGTGGCCGCAAATCACCTCTGAAAACCTGAAAGAGCTGACTGACTACGTGGAATACAAAGAAGAATTCCTCAAGCTGTTCGGTTTTGGTGTTGACGGTGTGGATTACGAAGCAGACGTTAACCCAGAAGTAGACTTCGACGTAGAAGCGATTTAATCGCCTCAAACGCGATTCATGTAAAAGCCAGTGACCAGTCACTGGCTTTTTTGTATCTGCGTGTAGCCCTTTGTGTGTGTAGGGTGTGAGAATTATTTCCAGGTTTTTTTGCTAAAACTTTGATCAATGTGGCTGATATTTATCATCTTTGCTCGATAAAGAAGCAAACGAACCGAATCGTCGCAATTAGTGCGTGACAGCCATAAAAACTTATGTAGAATGCCAACCCGTACCGCAGAGGAAGGCAACTTACCGAAGCGAGACAAACGAAGGCGCGTTGGCAGAGTGGCTATGCAGCGGATTGCAAATCCGTGGACCTCGGTTCGACTCCGGGACGCGCCTCCATGATGCGACACTAGCTCAGCTGGTAGAGCGCAACCTTGCCAAGGTTGAGGTCACGAGTTCGAACCTCGTGTGTCGCTCCAAATTCGTCACTTTTGATTCGTCGGAAGTGAGATGCGCAAGGAAACTTGTGTATCGCTCCAATCTCCTTAGAGAGTTTGGAATATGGGAATAGTTGTCATCGTACTAGAACGATGAATTACGGACGCGGGATGGAGCAGCCTGGTAGCTCGTCGGGCTCATAACCCGAAGGTCGTCGGTTCAAATCCGGCTCCCGCAACCAATTATTCAGATAGTTTGAGTGTTTTGTTCGTCATAACCCTCAGGCCGTCGACGGAAGCGCCGCTCGGATAAAATCCGGCTCCGCAACCAAATGCGACACTAGCTCAGCTGGTAGAGCGCAACCTTGCCAAGGTTGAGGTCACGAGTTCGAACCTCGTGTGTCGCTCCACTTTCTCTTAGTGGAAAAGTAGAACTTTCGATACGTCGGAAGTGTGATACGCAAGGAACCTTGCCAAGGTTGAGGTCACGCCTAAGCCTTGAAGATCAGGAACCTCGTGTGTAGCTCCAAATTACATTTCGATGGTGTTGCCGTCGCAATTAAAGAATTGCGTGCCCTGGTGGTGAAATTGGTAGACACAAGGGATTTAAAATCCCTCGACGTTCGCGTTGTGCCGGTTCAAGTCCGGCCCGGGGCACCATTAAATTAGGCCTTATCAGCAATGCTGGTAAGGCCTTTTTGCATTTATCTACTGCAAAAACAATCGCGACAACGCTCTTCACCAAAACGAAAAATGCCGGGCAAGTATCCTCATCCGGCAATCTTTAACTTTATCTGGCCAAACAGCCATTATTCAGGGTTAGACATAAAGTCGTCGGTAAAATCTGTCTTCCAAAACTTGTAACCCTGCACTGTTGCCTGTGCGGCAGCGCCCCAGATCGCAGATTGATAGACTTTTACACCGTCCACATCAAAAGAGGTGTTGGCGCTAGCTTGATCGCCCTGATCGTTCGCTTTGGCAGTTGCATCGGCTTTCGCACCTGCATCCCAGCCAGAATCCTCAAAGCGCTTCATTGCATTCCTGTTATTGAAGGCGTAAACGAAAGCGACTTTCTTAAGGCCAATGCCAAGTCCAGCCCCAAGGGTAGCAAAGCGGTAGTAGGTGATTTTGCCACCTTTGTGGTAGGTACAAACACCACCACCGGACGAGGCCGCAAACAGGTAAGTATCACTGCCAGTA
The DNA here is from genome assembly GCF_019209835.1 of Enterovibrio paralichthyis. NCBI lineage: Bacteria > Pseudomonadati > Pseudomonadota > Gammaproteobacteria > Vibrionales > Vibrionaceae > Enterovibrio > Enterovibrio paralichthyis. Next base: position 285,685 of record NZ_JAHUTS010000004.1, read on the forward strand.
CAGACCAGGTAAGCAAGGCTTTTTTGAACAGCAGCCCGGGACCCCGGGTGCTCTGAGTAAATGGTTTGGAGCGCTTCTTGAGTGTCTTTGCACGCATTGGCCTTTTTGGCTTCAGGTGTAGAGCCAGTCGCACAACCGGCGAGCACGGCTGCTGTAAGCAAAGATGTAATGATTTTTTTCATTTTATTTACAACATCCAACTAAAAAATATATTTAAAACAATAGGATAAATCAATTCTTGGAGCAGATAGATTTATAGTAGTTTAGACTTCAATGTAGTACAGCCGGGTGTCTAAAATGTGGGCTCGTTAAAAATTTATCGTTTACGAGGGGCTGTTGACCTTTGGTGGTTAAATTTTGTTCTAGCCATAAGCGTTTTAGGCGCGGCGAGGTGTGTGCCGCCTAGTATTCTAAGCAAATACACCTCAACAAAGCATAAAACGCTTAGGGCAGAACCCTTCGGGCAGCGTTTGTGGGGAATTTCTGCTGCGTTATCAGCGTCTCATGTAGGCTAGCTACACATCGAAGCTTCTGCCTTGCATAAAATCCCCACAAACTGCTGCAAAAATCATCACCAAAGGTCAACAGCCCCTAGGACGTTTTCAGAGAGGGTATGAGTCGTGCCCGTAAAGGTTTTGGCTTCCCCAATGCCCCCGTAGTCAGATCCAATAATTAGCTGAATTGTAACGATCCTTGGAGGAAAAGTTGTGGGAGAGGTTAAATTCCACTTGTGTTTAAAAATCCGTCTGTGTTACCTTGCGCGACAATCTCGAACATAGAGCTTTTCGAGACACACGCGGCGCAATGTTGAAGAAGTTGTCGTCGCACGTAGGTACTGGAGAGAGGTTCTCCAGTAGAAGGGCGTTAATAGAGCTGTCTGGTCTCAAGGAGATCGGGGCATATTGATGGGGATCCCAACAGTGATTAATGAATATCAACACTTCCGCTTCGTCTTACCCAAATTCAGTATCATTACTGAGCCTTGATCTACCTGATCACAAGAGACGCTATCTATCCGTTCAAACATTTTCCCACGCGAAAAGACGTGTTGTTTGTCTGTTGAGACGATACCGCCGCTCTACACACTTAGGTTTCCGCCAATTACACATTATGTGAATTGACGGGTATTTCCCGAAATATTTCGGGGGTGTGCTTCACCATGACATTGCCGTTTCTTCCTTTGCACAGGCGCTGTGCAGGGGTTTAGTGCGTCAAAGGGCTTTTGATTGGTGGTGAACATGGAAGATTAATAAAAATGATTCAATTTCCGACCCAAACGCAGGATAAAAATGCAGCCGGTGCTATTCCTGTTCTGCAAGGTCTCCACGATCTCACGCCAGATGAGTTGCTGCTAAGCCAGGAACATTACGAGTCTGAAGTGCGTTCTTATCCGCGTCGACTGCCTGTCGCTATTGCAAAGGCTAACGGCGTGCTGGTGGAAGATACCCGTGGTCAGGTTTATCTCGACTGCCTCGCTGGTGCTGGTACCTTGGTCTTGGGTTACAACCATCCTGAAATTAACCAAGCGCTGATTGAGCAGCTCCACGCTGGCATTCCTTACCAGACGCTTGATATCACCACGCCTGCCAAAGATGCTTTTATTCGTGAACTGATGGCGTTTCTGCCACCCGATTTTGCCGAAAATGCCAAGGTGCAGTTCTGTGGCCCATCCGGTGCGGATGCAGTGGAAGCAGCTATCAAACTGGCCAAGCAGACCACAGGCCGCAACACCATTGCTGCATTTCACGGTGCTTACCACGGCATGACCAACGGCACCATGGCGCTGATGGGCAATCTGAATACCAAAGCGCGTCGCCAGGGTCTGATGGCCGATGTCCATTTCCTGCCTTTTCCTTACGATTTACGCTGTCCCTATGGCTTGCATGGCGAGCAGGGTGCGCGTCAGGGGCTGCGTTACATTGAGCGTATGTTGGCGGATGACGAAAGTGGTGTGCAGAAACCTGCTGCTATTATCGTAGAGCCTGTACAAGGTGAAGGTGGTGTGATTCCTGCACCAGCGTACTGGCTCAAAGAACTGCGCCGCATTACCCAAGAACACGGCATTCTGCTGATTTTTGATGAAATCCAATGCGGCATTGGTAAAACCGGTTCCCACTTCGCATTCGAAGATTCTGGTGTTACACCGGACATTCTCTGTCTGTCGAAGGCAGTTGGTGGCGGCCTGCCGATGTCCCTGCTGGTGTTTGATAAGCAGATCGATACCTGGCGTCCAGGCGAGCACACCGGTACTTTCCGCGGTAACCAGTTGGCGATGGTATCCGGCGCAAAAGCGATGGAAATTATCCGCCGCGACAATCTGGCGGCCAAAGCCCAGATCTCCGGTGACTACCTGCGCCGTGGTCTGGAAAAAATTGCCGAGAAGACCAGCTGTATTGCAGAAGTACGCGGCAAAGGATTGATGTTGGGCATCGAAATTTGCGACCCGTCCGGGAAGAAAAACAAATTCGGTGAGCCGCAATCTGCACCTGAGCTGACCATTGCTATCCAGCGTGCAGCGCTTGAGCGTGGCCTGATCATTGAAAAAGGCGGTCGCGATGGCTCAGTGCTGCGTTTCCTGCCGCCAATCATCATCACTTTCGAGCAAATAGACTTTGCGCTGAAAGCGCTGCAAGCCGCGATTGAATCTCTGGTGGAACCGCGCGCAGTCACACAGCCGCTCGACAGCATCCAGCGCAGCTGGCGGGATCACTTTATCCATGTCGGCAAGCAAGGTGCAGACGGCTTTGAAGCCGCGATGAACCAAAGCACCCAGGCGCTGAAAAAGCTGTTTGAAACCACAGACTCGCCTTACAGCGGTGTCGATCCTACTGTTCTGAGATCTCAAATCCACCGTGCGCAACTGGGTGAAAACCCACAATCCCTGACGGACGTGATTGAAGAAACCAGCGAGCTGATTGGCAAAAACTCCATCATTGTTCAGCACCCGCATTGCATTGCGCATCTTCATACACCGCCAATGCTACCTGCTGTGGCCGCAGAAGCCTTTATCACTGCCCTGAACCAGTCGATGGACTCCTGGGATCAGGCGAGTGCGGCGACCTTTGTTGAGCAGGAAGTGACAGACTGGCTGTGCAAACGCTTTGGTTTTGATGACAACGCCGATGGCGTGTTTACCAGCGGCGGTACACAAAGCAACCTGATGGGACTGCTGATGGCGCGCGATCATGTCATCAACACTATTTCTGGCCACAGTGTGCAAAAAGACGGGTTGCCGGATTATGCCGACAAGCTGCGTGTAATTTGCTCCCAAAAGTCCCACTTCACTATGCAAAAATCCGCCTCTCTATTGGGGCTGGGCGAAAATGCCGTGGTGTGTGTGGATACCTACACTGACGGCACCATCAGCATCGAATCGGCAGAAGAAGCGATTCAATCGCTCAAGTCTAAAGGGCTGATCCCGTTTGTGATCACGGGCACCGCGGGTACCACGGACAACGGTTCGATTGACGATCTGGACGATGTGGCTGATCTGGCGGAAAAACATGGTTTGTGGATGCATGTTGACGCCGCCTATGGTGGTGCACTGATCCTGAGCCGCCATCATGCGCGCTTGGAAGGTATCGAGCGTGCGGATTCGATTACTGTCGATTTCCACAAAATGTTCTTCCAGCCGATCAGCTGTGGCGCAGTGCTGCTAAAAGACAAAGCCCACTTCGGCTATATCCGCCATCACGCGGACTACCTCAACCGCGAAGAAGATGTGTTGCCAAATCTGGTGGACAAATCTATCGCCACCACGCGCCGTTTCGATGCATTGAAAGTGTGGATGACACTGCAAAACGTGGGTCCACAGGCTCTGGGCTCCATGGTTGATCACTTGCTGAACCAAACCCAGCAGGTGGCAGACATGGTCAACCAGCGTCCACACTTTGAGCTTCTGGCGGTTCCTTGTCTTTCGACAGTGCTGTTCCGTTACACCGGGAGCGATAGAGGGCTGGATTTGGATGCACTGAACAAACAAATCCGCTTGGATGGCTTGGTTCAAGGGCGAGCAGTGGTCGGTGAAACCGTGGTGGATGGCCATGTGGCACTTAAGTTCACCTTGCTCAACCCGTGCCTGTCACTGACAGATTTTGAGCAACTACTGACTGAAATCGACACGCTCGGCAGCGAGATCGTCAAGCAGACTTCACTTTAATGTTTATTGGCTGGAAGGTATTTCAGCGTTTTTGAAAGGATGAAAAAATGGCAGTTTTACAAATCGGCGCAGGTGGTGTTGGCTGGGTAATTGCGCACAAAGCCGCACAAAACAACGATGTTTTTGGAGATATCACTATCGCTTCCCGCACAGTGAAAAAGTGTGAAGCGATTATTGAATCCATCAAGGGTCGCGATAACCTCAAAGATACGAGCCGTAAACTGGAAGCCCGCGCGGTGGATGCGGACGATGTGGATGCATTGGTCGCATTAATCAACGAAGTGAAGCCTGATCTGGTGATCAACGCTGGTCCTCCATGGGTCAACATGACCATCATGGAAGCGTGTTATCAGGCAAAAGTGTCTTATCTGGATACCTCTGTCGCTGTTGACCTTTGTACCGAAGGCCAGCAAGTGCCTCAGGCGTATGACTGGCAGTGGGGCTACCGCGAGAAATTCGAGCAAGCGGGCATTACCGGTATTCTGGGTGCTGGTTTTGATCCAGGCGTGGTCAGCGTATTCGCTGCCTATGCAGTTAAGCACCTGTTTGATGAAATCGACACCATCGATGTGATGGATGTGAACGCCGGTGATCATGGCAAGAAATTCGCTACCAACTTCGACCCAGAGACCAACCTGCTGGAAATCCAGGGCGACTCGTTCTTCTGGGAAGAAGGCGAGTGGAAACAAGTGCCTTGTCACACCCGTATGATGGAATTCGATTTCCCGTTAGTGGGCAAGTTCAAAGTTTATTCAATGGCGCACGATGAAGTGCGTTCGCTGCAGGAGTTCATTCCAGCAAAACGCATCGAATTCTGGATGGGCTTTGGTGAGCGCTACCTGAACTACTTCAACTGCATGCGCGATATCGGCCTGCTGAGCCCAGAGCCTGTCACTTTGGGTGACGGCACTGTGGTTGAGCCGCTGAAAGTGCTGAAAGCCTTGCTGCCTGACCCAACCTCACTGGCTCCGGGCTACACAGGTAAAACCTGTATCGGCACCTGGGTTCAGGGTACTAAAGACGGTGAGCCACGCAGCGTCTTTATCTACAACCATGCAGACCACGAAGTGGCGTATGAAGATGTCGAACATCAGGCGATTGCTTACACCACCGGTGTGCCAGCCATCACCGCGGCACTTCTCTACTTCAAAGGGGCATGGAACGGCAAAGGAGTGTTCAATATGGAACAACTGGATCCGGATCCATTCCTTGAGTTGATGCCGTCAATTGGTCTGGATTGGGGCGTGCAGGAACTGACACCAAGCGAGCCAGTGATCAACATCCTGAAGTAAATCGCGGTCTGAAAAAACAGCCTGCGCTGATGTAAACACATGGCGCAGGCTTTTCTGTAGAGAAAAAAGATGAATCAATTGAAAACCCCTTATTTTCTGATTGAAGAAGATAAGCTGATTGAAAACCTCGAAAAAGCCAAACGCCTGAAAGAGCTCTCTGGCGTGAAGCTGGTGCTGGCACTGAAGTGCTTTTCGACCTGGGGTGTGTTCGACATCATCAAGCCCTACCTTGACGGCACGACCAGCAGCGGCCCGTTTGAAGTGAAGCTTGGCTATGAAACCTTCGGCGGTGAAACCCACGCCTACAGCGTTGGCTACAGCGAAGACGATGTGCGTGAAGTGGCTGACATCTGTGACAAGATGATTTTCAACAGCCAATCTCAGCTGACCGCGTATCGTCATCTGGTGGAAGGCAAGGCATCGATTGGCTTGCGCCTGAATCCGGGCGTCAGTTACGCAGGGCAGGATCTCGCCAACCCAGCGCGTAAGTTCTCCCGTCTCGGTGTGCATTTTGACCAAATTGATCCCGAAGTATTTGCGTCACTGAACGGCGCTATGTTCCACATGAATTGTGAAAACAAAGATGTGGAAGCCTTTATTGCTCTGCTGGATGCCATTTCCGAAAAATTTGGCGCCTACCTCGATAAGCTTGAGTGGATAAGCCTGGGCGGTGGCGTATTCTTTACCTGGCCGGGTTATGACATTGAAAAACTGGCAGAGGCGCTAAAAGCATTTGGCGCACGTCATGGCGTACAGCTATACCTTGAGCCGGGCGAAGCGGTGATCACCCAAACTACTGATTTGGTTGTAACGGTCGTGGATATCGTCGAAAACGAGTTGAAAACCGCTATCGTTGACAGTGCGACAGAAGCCCATCGTCTGGATACCCTGATCTACAACGAGCCTGCTACCGTGAGTGAAGCCAGTGAAAACGGCGAACATACTTACGTGATTGGCAGTTGCTCTTGTCTGGCCGGTGACCAGTTCTGTGTAGCGAAATTTGATGAACCATTGAAAGTGGGGCAGCGCCTGCACATTGCAGACAGCGCCGGATATACCATGGTGAAACTGAACTGGTTTAATGGCCTTCGTATGCCGTCCATTTATTGCCTCCGCAGCAATGGTGAAATCCAGCTCATCAATGAATTTGATTACCAGGATTTCAAACGCACATTGTCGAGATGGTCAATCGATTAATACAAAAGGAGCTTCGGCTCCTTTTTTTCATAATTGATCTTTGATGTTTGTCAGAGTGTTATGGAACTGTGCTTGGAGAGGTTGGCAATTCTCATTTATAAAGGGCGGGAACAAACACAAGGAGAATAAACATGGATGTGTTTTTATTCGTCGTGGTTTTGGTGGCATTGAATGTTGGCGCGAAGACATTGAAAAGTTTCCTCGATTACCGGGCTCAACTGCGAGAATTTGAAATTCAAAACCAACAACATGGACAAAGTGATGTACAGCAGGAGCTGGCAGTGCTGAAAAAGCGCGTGGAAGTGTTGGAGAAACTGGTGACAGATAAAGGGTACCAACTCGACCAGAAAATTCGCTCGTTGTAAGGCTCAGCGGGCGAGATAGCGTCGCCGTTCTTTGTCGTCAAATTTTTCAATCGCATAACGAAGCATGGTTCTCGGCATCTGCTTCATGTGTGCATCGAGAAATGCTCTCAATAATGCCGTGTCCCTTTTCCCAACTTCTCTCAACATCCAGCCAGATACTTTGTGGATAAGGTCTTCTTTGTCTTCGAGTAGCATTTGCGCCAACTTCATGGTGTCGGAGTACTGGTTATTCCTGACAAAGGCAAACGTTGCCATCATGGCGATTCTGCGCTCCCAAAGTGACTGGGAATTGGCGAGTGTATAGAGATCTTCCTTTCCCTGATCCAGTAAATGCCCACCGACAATAATGTGTGCAGAGCAATCTACCAAATCCCAGTTATTGATGTGTTCAGTACGGGAAAGATAGAAGTCGTAAATCACCTTCTGGTTATCCGCAGACGAGGTTTTGAATTGCTCGGACAGCATAATAAGGGCCAGAAGCCGGACTTCATGCCACTCGCTTTTCAGTAAAATGGATGCGCTTTTGAGTGAAACATCGCGGTGCGCTTTGGCGAAGTGGCGGATCTCAGGCACACGTATGCCTAAAAACTTATCGCCATGGCCATATTCTCCCAATCCGCTTTTGAAGAATCTCGCCGAATGTGCCGCGATTTTGGGGTCACCGAGCGCCGTGAACTGCTCAATCAGTGTCTCTGCCGTTTCCATTATTTCCTGCACTAATCAGTCACTTCCTTGGTAAAGCGTAGCAAACAATGTCGGTTTGCCCATTTGGGCTGTAGCGTCATGCCTTGAGCGGTTTTTATTAATGTGTTGCACAGTATGCTTGGCTCAAACGCAAATTCCTATCCTGAATACGCCGCAAATTCAGCGTGTAAATACGAATCCAGTCCAATTTTTCATCCTAGAAAGTTAACCAAATGCTGCTGTGATAATTTGCTCCCAATTTGAAGGGATGGCTGTGCATATAGTAACGGCGATTGTTTCAGGCAATGAGAAGCTGTTGAGTGATAAAGATTTTTGAGGTTGTTCCCATTTAGTTAGGCAGCTCACTCCAATCAAAAAATATGCCTGTAACCGGAATCATCCACGTGCTAAGTGGCTGCATTTTTTTACGATAAGGATTCGACACCATGAAACAAACGGCTTTACTCACCGCCTTAATGGGGGCGAGCTTTATGGCTCAGGGCGCTGTAACCATGAACCCGCAACCTGATCCAGAAAACCCCGGTGGTTATGTGCTGTTGCGCTCTGAGGTACAGGCAGCGGAAGCAGCGAAGAAAAATGATCCAATGTACGACGTGTGGGCAAAAGCGCTTGAAACACTGCCTAATGACATCGTAAACGGCATTGAAGAAGGCCTGGCGACCAACCCGGACAACGTAAAACGTGTTGAGCGCGTATTCCCACGTTCTGACTGGGATTTCCTCACCCATATGGCGGCTCCTGAATATACCTACACCCGCTTCCTGCGTGCGATTGGTAAATTCCCTGCATTCTGTGGCGAGTACACAGACGGACGCGACTCTGATGCGCTGTGTAAGAAATCAATCATTACCGCCTTTGCGCATTTTGCCCAGGAAACCGGTGGCCACATTGCCGTCGATAACGTCTGGGACAACCCACTGGGTCTGGAAGAGTGGCAACAGGCGCTAGTTCACGTGCGCGAAATGGGCTGGTCTGAAGGTCAACCAGGTTACACCACGGGATGTGGCCAGAACGATTGGCAAAACGCTCGCTGGCCGTGTGCGCCAGGGCAAGGTTACTTTGGCCGTGGCGCCAAGCAACTTTCCTATCACTTCAACTATGGTCCTTTCTCTGAGGTGATGTTTGATGGTGACGCGACCGTGTTGCTGAATGACCCTGCGCAGGTAGCAGATTCCTGGCTGAACATGGCTTCAGCGATTTGGTTCTATCTGACACCTCAGGCGCCAAAACCGGCAATGCTGCATGTCATCGACCGTACCTGGGTACCGTCCCAACGTGAAAAAGACGCGGGCATTGGTTATGGCTTTGGTACCACCATCAATATCATTAACGGTGGTATTGAGTGTGGCGAACACAACAAAGACAAAGGTCAGCCTGTTAACCGCGTTCGTTACTACGAAGGTTTGGTGAAACACTTCAACATCAAGCTGGAGGCTGATGAAGTCAGCACCTGTTGGCAGCAAACCCCATACGGTAGCCTGAACCTGAATGGCGCGACAGACGTGCTTTACACCAACTGGGAGCAAGACTATACCTATTCACCGGATTGGCCAGTTTCGTTCCAATGTAAGCTGGTGGGTTATCAAACCGCTTACTCTGCGCTGGTTGACGGCGACTATGAAGCTTGTGTAACCAACAAATACGGTTCACACCAAGGCTACCCTGACGTCCGTGTTGTTGACGATTTGGGCCCAACAGATGGTAAACCTGTCTTCAAAGGCGTCACCAACACCCGTGTTCGCCAGAATGCAACGTTTGACCCAATGGCTGGTGTTACCGCTATAGACAAGGAAGACGGTGACCTGACTCCACGTATTGCGGTTGAAGGCAAAGTAGACACTTCACGTCTGGGCACAACCGGTCTGGTTTACACCGTGACAGACAAAGACGGCAATGTGACCAAAGCTAACCGTACCGTGGAAGTGTTCAGCGAGAAACCGGTATTCACCGGCGTTGAAAAAGTCTCTGTGAAAGTGGGTGATGTATTTGACGCCATGGCCGGTGTTCGTGCACAGGATGCGGAAGATGGTGACCTGACTAAAGCCATCAAACTGGAAGGTAAAGTGAATACAGCAGTTGCTGGTGATTACCGTCTGGTTTATTCGGTTACCGACAGCGCAGGTCAGACTGTGAAAGTGGAACGCGTTGTTTCAGTGACTGCCGGTGGTGGTGAAAGCTGTGGCACTGCTTGGGATAAATCAACGGTATACAACACCGGTGATATTGTCAGCCACAACGGTAAAACCTGGAAAGCCGGGTGGTGGACAAGTGGTCAGGAGCCAGGCACTACAGGTCAATGGGGTGTATGGCAGGAAGTGGGTAGCAGCGATTGTGGCGGTTCGGTAGACCCAGAACCAACACCGTCTCTGACACTGTCTGGCGTGCAATCTGAGTACGTACTTTCAAATGGCAGCGCAACCCTGGGCTTGACCCTGAAAACAGCAACAGCAATGGATGTGACTGTGCTGGTCACCAACAGCAAAGGCGTAGCCGTAGCGGGTGGTTCAACGGTTGTGAAAGTGGAAGGGACTAAAGCAGTTTCGCTACAACTTTCTGGCATGGTTGCTGGTCAGTATAAAGTGGATGTGAAAAGCGATGGCCTGAGCCAGACAGCGATGTTCACCGCGAAGGAAGAAGGCACAGTGAATCCACCAGAGCCAGGTAAATACCCAGCGTATGCGGCAGGTACTGCTTATGCTGCGGGAGATAAAGTGACAGGTACTGATGGTAACACTTACGAGTGTAAACCTTGGCCTTTCACTGGCTGGTGTGCCAACGCATCTTATGCGCCGGGTGAAACGCCATTCTGGACTGACGCCTGGGACAAAATCTGATTCATAGGAAATTAAGACCAAAGCTCTCGTTTATCGGGAGCTTTTTTTTCGCTTTTTTCCTGACATTTGGGACAGACGCGGTGAGTCGAGTGAAGGTGCAATTAATTGTATATTGAGAGTGTTTATTTTAATCGATTGATTTGTATGTCAATTGCGCGGAATTAGCGCATCAGGGGTGGGTAAAAAACGAGCTGGGAAAGGAGTTTTCGAGGTTGTAATCTGACAAAAGGTATCACAAAAAAATTAGGAATATCAGGCTTGTTTAAAAAATTTCTGTTCCTATAATGCTGAAAACCGGAGCGTCTGCCAACGCTCCGGTTTTTTTGTGCCTGCTCGCTGGTTAAGTATTAAGCTGTCTGCCAACAGCAAAACACTCAGAGAGCAAATGTCCGAAAGGGCATGTCTTAATTTGGAAAGGAAAGACAAATGCGTATCGAACAAGACTTGAAGTTGGGTTTCAAAGATGTACTGTTTCGCCCGAAACGTTCTACCCTAAAAAGCCGTTCTCAAGTTGAATTAACCCGCGAGTTTACTTTCAAACATAGCGGTCGTCAATGGTCTGGTGTTCCAGTTATTGCTGCAAACATGGATTCTGTTGGTTCTTTCGACATGGCGAAAGCACTGGCTGAACATGGCTGTATGACTGCAGTTCACAAACACTACACCGTTGAAGACTGGGCGGCATTCGTCTCTGCGTCTGATGCGCAAGTGCTGAACAATGTCATGGTTTCTACCGGTACCTCAGAAGCTGACTTTGAGAAAACCAAAGACATTATGGCGTTGTCTGACGAGCTGATCTTCATCTGTATCGACATCGCAAACGGCTACTCTGAGCATCTGGTTCAGTACGTACAGAAAGTACGTGAAGCGTTCCCAACCAAAGTGATCAGTGCAGGTAACGTGGTTACCGGTGACATGGTTGAAGAGCTGATCCTAGCAGGTGCAGACATCGTTAAAGTGGGTATCGGCCCTGGTTCTGTGTGTACTACCCGCGTGAAAACCGGTGTGGGTTACCCGCAACTGTCTGCAATCATCGAATGTGCTGACGCAGCGCACGGCCTGGGTGGTCGTATCATCGGTGACGGCGGCTGTTCTTGCGCCGGTGACGTAGCAAAAGCTTTCGGTGGCGGTGCTGATTTCGTGATGCTGGGCGGTATGCTGGCCGGTCACGAAGAAAGCGGCGGCGAGCTGATTGAGCAAGACGGTAAAACGTTCATGAAGTTCTATGGTATGTCTTCACAGTCAGCGATGGACAAACACTCAGGTGGTGTTGCGAAATACCGCGCTGCAGAAGGTAAAACCGTTCTGCTGCCATTCCGCGGTTCAGTGCACAACACCATCGCCGACATCCTTGGCGGCGTACGCTCTACCTGTACTTACGTAGGTGCAGCCCAGTTGAAAGAACTGACTAAGCGCACGACGTTTATCCGCGTTCAAGAGCAAGAAAACAACGTATTCGGTCGTGAGTAATCACGCCTTTTTGAACCGCCGTGTAAAAACAACCATGCGTTGAACTAAAACAACCAAACCTTGAAACTAAGACAACCATACCTTGAGAGCGTTTAAAAAGTGTACCACACTTTGTACGGTTTACTACGGTATGGTTGTTTTTTATGAGTGTCAAAAAGCGAGTCCTCAGAAACTCCAAAGTCAAAAACATTTCCCGATTTGTCAGTCTTAAAACAGACTCCGTGCAAATGACTGAATCAGATCTTGAATTCGATGCCTGTTTCCACTTTGAATTCTCTCCTCAGATAAAAACGTTCGAAACACAGCCATTAGGCTTTAAATATCAGCTAAATGGTCGTTTGCATCGTTACACTCCCGATGTGCTTTGCCATTTTTTCGATGGCTATGCTTCTTACTATGAAGTCAAACCTAAGTGGATAACTCAACAAGATGAGTTTTTAGAAAAATTTGAGGCTCAGAGACATCATGCATTGTCTATTGGCCACGACCTAAAAATATTGACGGAAGAAGATATCCAGGTTTACCCGCTACTAGACAATTTAAAAATCATCCACCGATATGCATGTTCAGATCGCCTCGATGATGTTCAGATACGACTTCTTAAATTATTCCAAAGATATGGAGAGTTGAGAGTTTCACAAGTTTTGAGCAACAGCGAAGGAAAACCAACAATTATTTTGCCCGCATTGTATGACCTAATTGCGAAGAAACTCCTTGAGTTAGATTGGCATAGTCCTATCAACCATGAAACGCTAATTTGGGCAGGTAGCAAGGCATGAGTGATGATACTGGAGGTTCTCATGATTTCGGGAGCTTCTTTCCCCAAAAAGATAGCAATACGTCGGAACCCAAAATTTCCGTCGGTGTGGCATTTGGAGAAGAACTCAAAGAAGCTTATACCGACATATTTGCTTTTGATGAAAAGAGAAGAGACGAAGCAATTTATAGATACAATATATTAGATGCTCTTGTGGATATTCATGGGCCTAATATGACCAAAAAGAACATCATGCAATCTAAGGTGTTTCTTGAGGAAAAATTTGGTCAAAATGTGCCATCTTCATCATCAATCTGGCGCTATTGGAAGTCTTTTAAAGAGTCAGAATTTAAGCTCTCTTCCCTGATACCAGACGTGACGAAGGGGAATCGGAGCCAGCGAGTTCCAGTTGAGGCTGAGGAATACATTGAGAGTGCTATTCGTTCATTTTTTTCAGAAGAATCACCGACGATACAGCAAGCTTATATTGTTTTGGAAACAGAAATAGATCGACATAATGAATGCCATGATACGAAATTAAAAACTCCGTTGTCACTAGAGGGTTTTAGAAAACGGATAGTTAAGACCCCGGATTATGACAAGCTACTCATTAAAAAAGGGAAGAAAGCGGCTGATGCATTTTATAATAAAGTAGGGCAAAGACCTGAAACCACTCGTGTATTACAACGAGTTGAAGCAGACCATACAAGATTGGACCTATTCGTTATCGACGAGGCACGATCTATTCCCCTTGGTCGACCTTGGCTAACTTTGCTCTTTGACACGCATACTAAAAGCGTTGTAGGCTTTTATCTTGGCTTTGAGCCGCCAAGTTATTTATCCGTTTCTTTGGCTTTAGAGAATGCCATCTTACCTAAAGACTATGTTAGAGAACTTTATCCGGAAGTTCAGAACACTTGGCCATGTTATGGCATACCTGAACACTTAGTCGTTGATAATGGTGCTGAATTCAACAGCAAAGACTTTGTGACAGCGTGTAAAACACTTCACATAAAAGTCAAAAAAAATCCTGTGAAGAAGCCTTGGCTAAAAGGCGCCGTGGAAAGATATTTTCGCACAATCAATAACAAGCTTTTATCTGGTATTCCAGGAAAAAGCTTCACCAACATTTTTGCTCGTGGTGATTATGATCCGCAAAAAAATGCGATTATCACTCACAATCAGTTAATGAAAATTATCCACGTTTGGCTTATCGACGTCTATCAATCAAGTCCGAACTGCCTAGAAACAAACATACCCAACCTAGCTTGGTCTGAATCGATAAAAAGTGCGATTCCCCCTAGGCCTTTCAAAGGAACTAGCGATGAGTTACGGTTTAATCTAGGTAAGAATGCAGAAGTTTCTTTAAACAAAAATGGCATTCAATTTAAAAAAACTCTTCGCTATTCAAGTCGCACTCTAGCACTTTATTTTGGTAAGCATAGTTTTAAAGGAAAGAGTATTAAGGTAAGGATTAAATACGATCCTACGAACATGGGAAAAATCTATGTTCTAGACATGGATAAGAATGAGTTTTTCGCTGTCGAATCTGTGAATCCTGATTATGCCTATTCTGTTTCGGAGTGGCTGCATAAGGTGTGTTGTGATTTTGCCCGAAGCCATATTCGGAAAAACTATGTTCACAAAGATGTTGTTAAAGCTTGGCGAGTTATATTTGATACGATTTATGATGCGTTTCATTCTAGAAGTGAGAAAAAATCCAACTTGGGAATTAGAGATGCCTCAAAGTCTAAAAGGGTATTAGAACATGCTATGCGAACTAAATCGGATGTTCAACCTCAGGAGAATTTACTTGATGAAGATGAAATCGATTGGGGGGTGGAAGTGAATACTGATGGATGGAAAATTGATTCTGTCCAAGGGGAAGTTAAATGAACGATAAGGGAAGTCAGTATCAAAAAGTGAAGAGAATTTTTATCTGTGATAGCCAGATAAATGAAATTTTGGCAGATATACAAGAATGTAGAGAAGATAGTGATCGTATATCTGAGCCTGAATGCATGATTGTTGTTGGAGATAGCGGCTCAGGAAAAACCACAATCATAGATAAGTACCTAATGGATAACCCAAGAAAAGAAGGCGTCGATGGATCTGTTATCCCTATTCTATCTACATCTTTACCTGCCAATGCAAACCCAATTACTGCTTCAGAAAGCTTGCTGTCAGCAATGGGAGACCCATTCGCTTTTGGTCGGGGAAGGGATCCTGCCGAACTGATGAAAAGCGTTATAGATTTGCTTCGGGAATGCTGTGTCGAACTCATCATTATTGATGAGTTTCAGCATATGATAGATAGAAGAAGTAAGGATGTCCTCCATAATGTGGCAGACTGGCTGAAGATGATAATTATTCAGTCTAAAGTGCCCGTTGTCTTGTTCGGTATGCCATATTCAACAGTTATATTAGATGCTAATCATCAATTACTCGGTAGATTCGAATCACAGCATCACTTACAGCCATTTAGAGTAAAAAAACAAGAGGAACTTACGAGATATAAAACATTTTTAACGTTGGTTGATCAGGCTTTACCATTCGGAAATAGCTCGAATTTGGCTTCAGAAGAAATGATGAAGCGAATTTACGTTTTTTCTAAAGGAAACATGCGACTGATCAGACGCCTTATCAACAAAGCATCGAAACTTGCTCTCATCGATGGTTCGCAGCACATATCGTTACAACATCTATCGCTAGCAGCACCAAAAGTAAGTCGCGGAGCCTGTGCTCTAGTGAACCCTTTTATTGTTGATATTAAGAAGTTGAAGGTAGTCGAGCCACCGATTGATGTTGGTTGGGAGAATTACCTATCGTCAAAGATAGATGACGATAGAAAATTTACGCCTAAAGAAGCACTTGGTTAAGTGCGTTGAACGTGAATTCTCCTGCTCAGTTTACAAGCGTCATTGGTGGCCCTGAAACTCAAAACGGGACAAGAATCAGTTAGACCATATGCTCTAAATGTTCTTCTTCGGATAACTTGAATTTGGGTCAGTGATCATGTTGTGTCTGGAAAACGGGCTTGTTCAATACCCAGATAAAGTGTCGGCTATGTGACACTTATTCATTTTTGTTATGTGAATTTTTTATAGCGCTGAAGGTTAATCTCACCACCAAACATAGAACTGATATTTACAACCACTTTGTATAGAATTAACGCAACAAAAGATGAAATTGTTAAAACATCCATTACCATAGGCAATACCTCCACTAACTTTGAAACAATTAACGCTGTAACCCCGCATCAGTCCGTAGACTAGCATTAACCGTTAGCACCAGAGTTCTATGGGTGGCAAGACCGGGGGATTTAAAAGCTACCACCGTTTACGACTTTACGCAATACGTTTTGTATGTAACTGAGGGTATGAAACTCACGCTCAATTAACAACGCAGCTTCTGGAAGAATAGCGACAAGATTACTTTCACCAAACTCTTCAACCAGGACTCCTAAAGAGATTGTATCCAGTTTTCCTTTTTTTCGATGTAAGACCGTCGACCTACGGATAAAATCATGCTCTCTGAGCTGATTTACAACCTCCACAAGAGCGAGATCAAAGTTACTTTCAGACGGATAAGTTTCGTAAAAATGAGTATTGACAAAATAATTTTCCGGAAGGAATATACGCAAGTTCGTTGAGCCAATAAATTTACAGTTTATGAATTGCGCATTCTTAAGTTTTGCTTTCTCGAAAGTCGATGCTGCAATAATACAATCAGAAAATATAGCGCACTCCAAATTACACTTTCTAAATAACGCACCACGAACTAAGCAACCTTTAAACGATGCACGAACCATATTGCAAAATTTAAACTTTGTTCCGACTAGCGAAGTACGATCAAATGTGCAGTCTGAGAAGTTTGAGTTGTAACTGACTGCCTTATTGAAATTCTTCAGGAGAAAATTTTTCGTTGAAGCATCATGATTTGTATAGCCGAAAGCCAGCCTATTTCGGTCATTTATTGTCATTATCACCCTCTAAACTCAGTAACTCACATAACGTTAGAATAATGGTCGTTTACCAACCTAAACTGATTGAAACACCCGAATCACAGCGTTCCTATGAAAAAATGCGCGACGAGTAAATGTCCCTCGTTGATTCGTTTGTTAGACCAGTTTCTTGCTATGCTTCCTAGGTCTTCTAAGATACATATCCGCCAACCCTTTTTCGATAGTTTCAAACAACTCTTCACTACATTCGTCATCTATAGTTGTCACATTATGTTGCAACATTGCCGATTCAATTATGCGCATCTTTTCTCTTTGAATATCCAGTTCTGATATATAGTCAAATAGCGGAGCGAGTTGTTTTATAGCTTTCGATTGGATGCAACCTCTTGTAATGAGAATTGTTTGCAGGCTGCTGTTAATTTCTATGTCTAAATCTAATTTTTCTAAGGAGACAGGATCTATGGCATAGCAACAAGAAATGTCAGGGCCAGACCAATGTCTTGAGAGCAAAACACTAAACCTAAATCCTCCGAATAGTTCGACAAGTGCAATACACAACTTTTCTCTTCGAGAGGAATATAAAAACATACGATGATTTATGCTAGACACATTATATTTTTCTGGGAAATAGGAATTTGTGTCAGAGAAAACGAAATCTTCAATATTTTCATCACTACCATTGATGTATTCGATGACATCATTAAATTCGCCATTTCTTAGTCTCGAAGGGGATACTTTTGTAGCTAACATCGTAAGAGCCATTTTAGCTACAGACCTCAAGTCATCTTCACAGAAAGAAAATGTTTCATTAATTTGAGCTCCGTATTGAGACACTAGCGTGATAGTTCCATTCTCTACGTCATTTAGAGACTTACCACGAGATTTCAATTGACCCTCAACGATTTTTAGAGCTTGCTCTTCGGTGTTAGCTATAACTTGAAAACTGGTTTTACTAGATTCCGTTTTCCATTTTTGTTTAATCTTACGTTGTTGCATTTCCCCATTAGGTAACAAATTATAGGATTCACCACCTAGCTTTACCGCGTCTATTTGCGTTGGGGCACTCTTGTTACGACCTGTAGTTATGTTTAGCAATGTTGATAGAATGGACATCCTTGAAGATAACCCATCATCAATTGTCTTTCCTAAACGATTATTACAAACCTCACAACAAATATTCCTAGACACCTTTCTTCCGCCCAAAGAGGATAAAACTGCATGCTCTTTAGATCCTTTTCCTAGCGGAAAACGCTCTGTTTTACAATAAATGCAATCTAACATGTCTCTCCTATTGATCTGACAATTTATTAGGTCCAAAAGTGGGTAATTAAACATCCCACTCTAGGATTTTTTGTGCATCCCCCGAACACTTTATCTTAGCATAAGTGCATGTTTTGATTAGAGTGTCATCATTCGCCACAAGATCACGAATGAGGAAGCACAACAAGGTGGGTATTGCTACCAACCTCTCGTTTAGGATTAGGAAATCTATCGAAAACTCTCGATATGAGAATTATGACGTTAGCCTTCGCCAAAACGGAAAGGGGCAGAATCATGCCAGAACAGATCTCCCTGGCACGAGTAGGGGCACAATCGTGTTAGCCAATCATGGCTAATACCTAAGTGTCAGATCCCCGGTGATTGATTGGCTTTACGCGAAACAATTCGGGTGAAGCCTGATAGTACTTTTTCAGACGCTCGATGGGAGCGGTATGCCCAAGAGCCTTTTGAGGAATGTGATGATTGTAGACGTACTGATACCGCATTAAAGTGGCCTCTAGATCATCCCGGCAATCGAATCGCATTGTTTTCAATATGTCAGATACACGACCATTGAAACGTTCCACCATTCCATTCGTCTGAGGCTTCCCGGGTGAGATAAGTCGATGCTCGATGTCGTGCTCTGAGCATTCCTTGTCGAATTGATGATTGCCGGTAGGCTGCCGCTGTCCTGTTACACAGAAACGGTCTGTGAACTCTTTACCGTTATCAGTCAGCACAGTTTTGATAATGAACGGTGCCTTTTGGGTCACCGCTTTGAGAAAGCGTCTTGACGTTCTGGCGGTTTTGTCTGGTAAGAGCTGCAAGTATACCCAGCGCGTCGCCCTGTCGATCGCAACGTATAGATACCGACGACGAGGCTCGTCAGGCATCTGCGGCAGGTATTTGATGTCGATATGCACATAGCCAGGCTCGTAGGCTTTGAATGCTTTAGGCGACGGCTTAGGTTCGGTTTCTGGATACAGAGCTTTTAGATTACCAACCCCGCAGCGACGGAGACATCGATCCAAACCAGATCGCGATACGTCGGGATTGATGAACTCTTTGGTTAATGCGAGTAGGTCATCCAACGGCAGCAGTAGCGTTTTACTCAACTCCACGACAAGAATTTCTTGGGCTTTGCTCAGCGTCGTGCCCAGGTTGTGCTTGGTATGAGAGCCATCTTCAACGGTATTGCGGTGCTTCCAACGACGTACTGTGGATTCGGCAATACCAAACTCACGGGCTAGTGTGGCAACAGGCCTATCCGATTCTTGAATTTGTTTTCGGATTTTGGGCGTCGTGGTTGCATTGGCATGGAGCTTAATCTGCATGTGCTGTCGTCCTTAGTTGCAGGATGAACTTGGCTATCCACTCTTGAGAATACAGAAATCTTGATGCGGAGTAATCAAGCCATTCATATGGGACCTGACACCTAAGAATAGAACGCGCTAATGAACTGTCATTCACACGTGGGTGTAACGAAAAGCCTCTATGACACGTTGTTTAAACTGATTTAGCTGGATGGTCGTTTGAACCGAATCTTCACCAGTCTCCCTCGTCATGTCAGTAAACTCAGCTCCCCAAGTGAGAGTCTGCGTATCACTTTCATATGTCGACTTTTTTGAAAGTTGCTCGGTCATCCCGATTTTTTCTTCTGCACTCGCAACCGTGCCAAGTGAGGCTGAAGAAACGTACATGCAACTATCTGGAATATCTTGTTCAATTTCTTCTGCAAATGTCGTTAGTGATGGTTCGGCAAATGTGTACAACCAAGCTTCTTGATTTGGTGCATCTGTGGTCCGCAAAATTCGGCCTAGCACCTGTCGAAAATGCAGTTCAGTCTTAATGTTGCTTAGGTGGCAACATACTTGGAGTCTCGGAATATCAGTTCCTTCGCTTACCATTCCTACGCTAACAATCCACTGGTCACTGCTACTACGATACTGCTCAATGCGTGAAAGTGCTTCTAAGTCTTGGTAAGTGACAATAATTGCGGTTTGTTTATGTACCTGTGTGAGTTCTCTAAAGATTTGATTTGCATGAGGTATCGATGACGCCACAATCAGGCCGCCAGCATTTGGGTTACTTTGACGAATTGTGCCAAGGCGATTCACTGCTAATCCAAGAATATTATCTAAAGCCTTGTCGTGATGAAGAACCTTCTGATAATTCACCTTTCCTATGGAAATTAACGACTTTAGTGAGTCGAAATACTCCGTTGGTTGGTCGCTTTGTTCCAGCTCAATCCTGTCACCATCGATTAATACTATCTTTGGTTGCCGACACACGCGCTCATTGATCGCTTTTTGTAAAGTGTACTGAAAGTCGCAGGCTAAGTGACCTTCGGTTTTGTACTCTGCCAGGGTCAATGGCAGAGAGTCTGAACGCCAAGGTGTGCCTGTTAGTGAGAGCGTAAACGTTGATGCTTTTTGGATTCGCGACAGAATCTGGCTTCCCCAAGCATTAGCGGTAAACTCCGTGCTCCCAGCGCAGTGATGAATTTCATCAAAAATGCAAAGTACTCGATGCTTTGATAGCGCGTTCCAAAATTCGTCGGATAGATATCTAAGGGATTGATAAGTTACAGAAAGCCCTAACGTACCGATATTCCCGTTAAAAGGGCAATTTAGTGTGAACGAGAATGTTGTTTTGATGCCTTTGGCAACCGCTTTTGAAGGGGAGATGCAGACAACAAAATCAATCATTTTGGAATCGAATAAACTCTTTGCCAAACAAGCCGCCATGAAGGTTTTTCCTGCTCCAGGCGTTGCTTGCACTAAGAATCGCTTTTGGCCGTGACTAAATTTATGCAGGGCTTGATTTATGCAGTCTCGTTGCCAAGTTCTCAGCACTGTTTTCCCCTGTGCTCTGCAGTCAATTCAATTGCCTTTGCCCATACGTTCAATTTTGCCATTAGAGAGGCAGCTTTGCGGGTTGCAACATTGTACTCGCTGGCAAGGATCTCCCTCATCGTATCCGAACGATGCATCAGCATTTTGAACTGTTCAATTTCGTCCAATGCAATGGTCAACTCTGATTCTATGTCTACTTTTTCTTTGCGCAGCGACTCATAGATATTCTTAGATTCATCTTTAAGGGCCGTTGCCATAAGGCATTTTGACTGCCGATTCTTTTTAAACTCGAAACGAACAGTGTCGAAGCGTTCGGTCTTCTCGAAACTCTTACGTCTTCCGTCACCTGAACTCTTAACAAGCCCCGCTTCCTCCAATTTCCGAAGTTGTCTTGAAACAGCGAGTCGAACAGCCTGCTTATTGTCTTGAGCACCGTTGAACTCCAACAGATGGTCTCTGATTACTGAGATCGTGAAATGACTTTTTCCTAATGACAAAAGCGCTTCATAGAGATTTTGATTGATTCTAAATACTTCTGACATAGCTCGGCCCAATGCTGAAAAATGCGGATTATATTCCGTGGCAATATAGGCATCAAGAACGGATAGTCTTTCATTTTGTGAGCTCTGAAAAATGAAAGACTTAGCTAAACGCTTTGGCCTCAAACTGCGCAATGCGAGACGGGATAAAGGCATCTCCCAGGACAAACTTGCTTTGCTGGCGGATATTGACAGAAGCTACGTGGGTAGAATTGAGAGAGGGGAAGTGAACATCACACTCGAGAAGGCATATCAAATTGCTGAGGTACTAGAGTGTGATGTAAGGGAACTACTTCCCTGAATGATCGGCTTACTCAGCCGTGGTTTTGTTCTTGAACGCGTATAAAAGTGGTTCGTTTTTTATCAGCTACTTTGCAGCAGTAAAGAGGATTATAGTCCTCATTATTGGTTGAAACAAACAGCCTGATGGCTGTTTGTAATGTTACAGTCCCTGATTTTAGTCATGTGAGGCTTGCATCGGCCTATGCGGCCGTGAACATTTGATAGCCGGATGCGATGATTTCTGACATATTATCAGCGGCCTATGCGGCCGTGAACTAGAGAATAAAGTAGACGCATTTAATGATAATGTTATCAGCGGCCTATGCGGCCGTGAACTGTAACATTTTTAAGGATAATGCAGATTGTTCAAAGGGTTATACTATTTTTGAGAGAAAACCTTTTTTATTTTCTCTTCGAATACACCATTTAGAAACAATAAGTTAAATTGCTGTCTGAAAAAAGGGTTCAACCAGCGGAACAACTTGGTAGTTATCTTCGGAGTTAGCGAGACCATAGCTACTGAAGTGTCCGGTAGGTGTGCGGCTAGGTGAACAGTTCTTCACGATGTTAAGGCGAAATGGTGAACCATTCTGCGAACTTTGTTCTTTCAATGAGTGATAATGTTCGATGATATGAGCCTCAGATTTTGCATAGCGAGAAGGTTCAAACTGTTCACCTCGTGCTAGAGCCCGCTTTTCCAATCTTCGTAGTCTCTTGTTCTTCTGTCCCGGCATTGTCTTGTCTATGGTGTGCTTACGTTCAAATGCAACGTATGAACAGTCTTTAGGGGCAATTTGAAGAGTCGAAACATCAAAGTAGCCGAGCTCCTGCATCTTTACAAAGTATGACTGCTTCAATAAGCACTCTAGTTCCCACTTATCGGTGCAAACAAACGTGATAGCACGACCCACAGATTCATTGCACCACAATGGAAAAGAGACGCCGATCTTGCGAGTATCATGAGCGTAATTGAACCCGTGAAGTACTTGAATACATTTAGTCGCTAGGGCTTCGTTGTTCCTGAGCTCGGGAAGAAAGGCTATAGATTTAAGAAACCATTTCATGACTCGTTTCTCTTCTTTTGAAACATCCCACCCTTGATGAGGCTTGCCATCATAAAGTGCATATCGTTTAACGCCTCTTGTGAAATGGCTGCATTTGATGCAAGTATTTCAACATACTCTTCAGTGCGTTGGAGGAGCGAGAAGAAGTCCTTTCCAGTAGATGGATGGCGGTAGCAAGTAACATCCTGTTTATGAACGCCATAGTGACTAACCCGCAGAAGATCTTCTGCATCTGGATACCAGTCATCAATCATTGCTATGGCTGCACCAGTCTTGTAAAAGCCAATAATGGGGGAGTTTTCGCCTTCTACGAGGGTGCTTTGATAAATCCGGTTATTCTCTCGTTTTTTTGAATCCTTATAAGCCTGACTTGGGTAGAATGGTGTAGTCCTTGGTAGCTTTAAATATGCATTTACTTCGAGTATGGCTTTTGTCTGAGGCGTTGAAAAAGCAGCGATAATTAGATTGACCAAAGTATGCCAATGCTCTGAGTCTTCAAAACTCCTAATATCCGGATAGTCATTTGTAGTGTTATGGAAATTCAGCCTCTGTCCATTCGAGGGCCAATACTTTATTTCAATGTCTAACGAGTACGCTTTTTTTGCATTGCGCCAAATCCATTTTCCCGTACAGATGTTGAATAGATATCGTGAAACCAGTTCTGTCCACCCAACCTTAGACTCATAGAGTTTAACGAATTCGATCATTGTGTTGTGCACTGCGCGTTCACTACAAACGTTAGGTTTTCTGAGTTCAGGTAGAAACGTGACTGAAAATTCACATCTAATATGGTCTACGCCATAAGGCACACTGCAAAAATGAAGCTCATGCGGATTCCCCTGAGCTAGGTACTCTTCAGTCGCATTTGGGTCGATTTGGCCCGATTGTGTGTATGCTGCAGCCATTCCCTCTCTCATTCCTAGGGCAGTTCTAGAGTCGTACGGTAGTGGTTGACTATGTTCATCAGGCCATACTGCGAGAAAACAAACATCGCTGGGCTCAATAGAGCGTTCATACGAAAATTTATATGGTATTTCCATTTTCCTAGCTCCCCGTTTCTAATGTCAAAAAGCTATCGTTATGCACTAACTGCCAAAGTAAGGATTCGAGATTGGTTTTGTCGGTAAGTTGATTGAGCTTTACTAGCCCCAGAGTTGATTCACAAAACGCATGCGGGTATCCGCGGAGCAAATAGGGCTTGATACAGGGCTGTTCAAGAAGGTGATACCCAACACAGCTTACTGTCAGAGCGCGATCGTCGCTGAGAGCCTTGATAACATCGCTGGTGTCTTTGATTTCACAGTCTTGATGTGTGGAAAGCCAGCGACCATTTTCGGTGGGAACGGCAAAAACTGCTTCTCGAATTGATCTATACGATTTGATGTTACTGAAGTCACTGATACGTATACGTGCAGAGCCTCGAGCCAATCGTACAGGTATGAGATTTATGACCCTGTCAGTGTCGATTGAACGGAGAGTGTTGCAGTGCAATATCAGGCTAATTTCCAAGTCACTTTGCCAGTTGTCGTAAATCGCTGGTACAGCGATTTCCCCTTTTGCATTTTGATAGTGCTCTTTAGTCAATCCCCGACTTTCGGTATGGATCGTATGAACGCATATTGCAAAAGATTCAACGCTGAACTCCGGAATGGTTTCTTTTATATTTCTTTCGAACGCATGCACGAATCCAAAAAATGCCATCAGTGAAGGAATGCCAACGGTAATCGGTGTGCTTAACGCTGAGGCACCGCATATGCGGATGTTGGGTAGCAGCAAGTAGCGACCATTGTCATTGTCGCTTTGACCTGTTTCTTTGGGGGAAGAAGAATTAGTGCTTTTGAAAATGTTAATGAAAAGCTTGGTGAGTGTTGGATCATAAGCGAACTGACCACCGCTTTTTGTGCGCGAAAGGTCATCGTTAAAGAGTTCGGAAAGCTGCATCGCCGAGTGTTCCGCGGAATCTTGGTTCTCAAGCCAGAGCATCAACATCTCTTTGATTGCTTTTTTCACTGGAGCAAGACGTGATTGTAATTGGTTGATCGGCAACAGCCATTTCTCAGAAGAACGATACTCTGCAAGCGCTTTGATGGACTTTTTTGTTAACCATGCCTGTCGGGTTGTAAGAAAGTGATGTTTCCCAATGTGAGGTGATGGCTTAGAGCGAATCATACGAAATGCTCCACCGCAACTCATCGACAACACCCCCATATTGGTGGCTCTGTCATGGCTCGTGATAGCGGAGAACTTGAACTCACCCTCCAGTGCCTGATAACAATGGCTTTGTACAGATTGTGATGCGACCGGTGACAAGGATATGTAGCTACCTTTTCCATCAGGCAGCGAAATTTGGGGCAAGTAATTGGGCTCGAGTGATACCTCGATGATCAACGGAGGTATTTTCGACAGGCTTTTAATAACTGACTGGCGAGTTCTCTTCAAACAACCGAGTTTGAACAATGCGCTCCAAGCTGGATGATTTTCATCAGAAAGCAGTTTTGCCAGATACGTTTGCTCACCATCCCACAAGAACTCACTGGTCAAGAAAGCTGCTTTGTTGACATACTTTGAGTCGTTTGCGTATGCCCAATTAAGGGGAGCAAGTTTTGACGAGGACAAAAGGTAAGAGGGTAAATCACCAAGAGGTAAGGCACGAACAGTCCCTTTTGCACGGAAATCCGGAAATTTCACATTGTGGCTTTGCCTGAACTTCACCGTTGTTAGGCACAAGCTCCACCACTTTTCATCTCGAAGCTTCAATTTACAAAGCTCACGGTCGAGAAGGTTCTTTTGATCGGCAACTCTATCAGTTAGGTTCACAAGCACTGTGATCGCATCCAATGGCGAGTCTGATATCTCTATCGCATCACTTAATGGGCGAAATGCTCTTCTCAAAGCAACGTTCAAATCATCGGGTTTTGAGTTCAACAGCTCTTTGAACGTCATACCTACCACCTAGACGTATAAAAAGAACGGCTGAACGCATCAGTTTGGAACTCCGAGAGCCAGAGGCAATATACATCTCCCAGATAGAACAGATAATCAGAGTTGCTCATCGGAACATTGGGCTTTGTTCGCTTGTTTGGCTTTAGCTGTCGCTGGGCAACTAATGACGCGACCTGGTCTAGCGAACAGTTCAGAAACACGGCGACTTCGAATGCGTTCATTCTGAGGTTGGCAATCGACCCGCCTTTATCCCAAAGGTGTTCTTCAATGAACTGGAGCAAATCGCGCAGAGCCCAGTTGAACTTGAGGTTCCTCTCAGGCAGGCAGATGCTTGAGAAAAAGAGGTTGCCGAGAACATCCTTCAAGCGAAGTTCAGGTAAATCTACGGTGGCGTGTTCCAACCTGAACTCAATTTCTTCCTGAACCCTTTTATGCCATGCATCAGGCCAATCATTCCAAAACTGAACGAAAGTTTCTGCATTGAACGGAACATTAGAAATTTGAGTCCACCAATGAACCAACCCCCATCGATAGCTTTTTGGAAGATCAGGCAAAGGTGTAGATGTCTGCCCTGCAAGCCACTCGGAAACAGACAGGCTATGTTCGCAAACCTCTTGGGGAGCAGTTATTGGCTCACCACATTCGCCACAAGTTCCGCTTAGACCTGATAGACGGTAGTCATACTTTGTACCACAGCTATCACAGTGGTTCTGCAGCGCAATCTTATGCTTGTGGCATACCTGATAACCAGAAAAATGCCAGAGGTAGTTAGCGTATCCAAACTCACTTAAGCAGCAAGGGCATGCAGGAATTGGTGTTATTCGCAATAGAGAGCGAGGAATCACTTCACTACCACGTACTAAACCGTTCGTCGAAGGAGAGAACTTCATTGAGGTACGGTTAATGGGTAACTGAAGTATTTCAGTCTTTTCATTAAACGTCATCTGGCTTAGTTGGTGTAATGCGCTAGTTCTGCTCGAAGAGTTCTGCTGAGAGGAACACGGATTGATGCGGCAAATATCTGTTGGAAAAGTCTGGTAACGTCGTTGGTCAACGCTTAGTAAATAACGCTTCGTGGCGAGCAGGAATCTGTCCACCTTTTCATAGCCATTGCGATTAGCCACTCGGATAAAGAAGTTCTCGAGAGATTCGTCGCTGTGCGGGGAAGGTCTTTGCAAAAACACCCAATCAACATCCTTTATGATGCTTATAGTCCGTCATGAGCGGCGGAGATATCTATCAGAGTAGGTGGAGGTTTGGGGAGGTTTCTGTATGAGATTTAAGAAATTGGAGTCGATGAATCCTCGGAAATTTTACGCAAACATTCAAAACTATAGATGCTGATAAGGTACTGAAAGCATAAATCTCATATGATCAGCTAATCAGGGCTATTTAGTGCTCCTGAGAGGGTTAGTAAGTACCGGAAAACTTTGTGAAAGGATGACTAAATGACTAAGCCAGAAGAAAAGTGCCATGTCTGTGATGGAAAGGGTGTGACTAAACCTGAGGTCAAAACGCAAAAGGAGTGGGAGGCAGAAGGATATCCGTTCCAACCTATTGAGTGCCAACACTGCGGCGGTAGTGGTGTAGAACCTTAATAATGAGGCGGAATAATTGTTCCAATGCCGTATCGGAAATCAATGAATTTTTTTTCTTCAGACACGGAAGTTGAGCGTTGTGATAGGTATCTTTGGCTTGTTAGTTTGATTTTTAGGAAAACGAGAGAATGAATATTGATACTGCAGGGTATTGCAAAAGGTATATCGAACGCGAACTGGCTAGTCTGAAGGAAAACAAAATCTGGAACTCATGGCATCCAGTAATAGAGAGAGCCTTAGAGCGTCATGATGAAATGGCATCAATCTATCAGGAAATAATGGAAGTACCTGGATTTGAGGGAGACTTCTTAGTTCAGTTTGATAAACGCCATATTGGAAATTCAGCGTTACAACTTACGTTGGAGACTTTTTGGTATTCAAAAAAACAGTACGATAAGGAAGCTGTCGCAGAAAAGAGGGGGAATCAGAAAGAGTTGGCGATGCTTCACGAACGAATGCAAGAACATGCTTTAAATCTTGCCGCTGATATCCGGCTTTACAATGAAATTCTCGAACAGGGAGGCTATGAACATGAAAGTTATGTCTCGGTCGTTGAGTTGATCGATTTAGCCAGTGAAGGAAATGGTCATTATGACTTTTATCTCAAGGATGAACTAGAAAGCCTGAGATATCAGTTTGATGGCAAGTACTGGCCGAAAACTGTAGATTTGGTGCAGGCATTAGCAGAACACTATTCTTATGCTCCTATTCCAAGAAGCACTGAACTGCCCTCAGCTGTTATGGAGGGAAGACAGGCACGTATCAAAGACTATGTACTTGCAGTAGATCGAGACCTTCAGAGCAACCGCCAGATTCCATCCTTCAAATTAAGTCACTCCTCAATGGCAACTTTGGTAAATGTGGTTCTTGATATTCCAGTCGATGAAATGGTTTCGGGTGAGACTGTTCGCCAAATACGGCATCGTCATCAGAAATCAGGGTGATTGGCTGGATTGGCCGATATAAGGTAGTTATTCCTCTTGGAGTCATCCATTAAAAAGAAATAAAATGCTTAAAATAGATTGAGTTTGGTTATTAAAAATAGGTAAAGACTAGTACTCATGGCGCATTTCGGGAAGCTACACAGTTGAGTAAAAAGAAAGACACAAAGCAGTTTATAGCAGAAGCCAGATCTGTACACGGAGATAAATACAGCTACGAAAAGACTGTATATACCAATGCTAGATCAAAAGTCATTATCACCTGCCCAACTCATGGTGATTTTGAACAAATGGCATACTCCCACGTAGCCACGAAGTCTCGCAGAGGATGCCAGTTATGCGGGATTACAATCGTTACAAGCGGCACTAGGAGTAACCTCTCTACCTTCATTGAACGCGCTAGTTCATTGCATCATGGAGTTTATGACTATTCAAAGGTTGTTTACTCAAATAGCAAAAATCCCGTAACAATTATTTGTCCTATACATGGCGAGTTTCAGCAATCCCCAGAAGTTCATCTGCGTCCTGCAGGGTGCAACTCATGCAAAAGTTTGGTAGCAGGGCAGAAGCGTCGTGAAAAAGCAGGGAGTAAATTCATTATTAGAGCAAAGGAAGTGCATGGAGATAAGTACGACTATTCCCTAGCAAGCTATCAAACTGCAAAAACAAAAGTGACAATTGTATGTCCGTCGCACGGAGAGTTTCTTCAGGCTCCATCTTGCCACTTACAAGGCAAGGGGTGCGATAAATGTGCTTCGATTCTTAGAGGGAACAAACAGCGAAAATCCATAACTTCATTCATCGAAGACGCCATTTCAATACATGGTGGTGTTTATGGTTATACCAATGCGAGATATCTTGATGACCGAACCAAGCTAGAAATTATCTGTAAGAAGCACGGCTCCTTTTGGCAACGCCCCGGCGATCATTTAAGAGGACAGGGTTGCCCGACTTGCGGCAATGAGAGAATATCCAAAAATATGCTCAAAACCAAAGAGCAGTTTATTAAAGACGCGATTCGTAAACATGGCTCCAAGTACAGCTATGATCTCGTTGACTACAAAGGCGAAACCGAGCGAGTGACGATTATCTGTCCTGAGCATGGTGAGTTTCAACAGCTGGCTGGCGTTCATTTGTCAGGGAGTGGTTGCAGGAAGTGTGCTAATTGGGGGTTTCAATTAAACCAACCTGGTTACGTCTATATTTTGCGGTCCGATTGCGGTCAATATGTGAAAGTTGGCATTGCCAATACTTTGGAAGATAGGTTAAAGAGACTAAAGAAAGCCACCCCTTTTTCGTTCGACATCATTGAACTATTCAGAATGAGCGGAGAGGAAGCTGCTACCACCGAAAAGGAGTGGCATTCCCGATTAATCCGAGCACCTTTTTCGGGCTTTGATGGTTACACAGAGTGGTTTAAGTACGACCCCACATGGCTTCAAAATGTAAGGCTTTTGCGGCAGAAAAAAGGGGGAGGATATTAAACCGTCCTCATCTCTTTTAAAATGCCTCTTCGCTCTATATGTATGTTAAGAAAGGAAAAATGGTGTTATTGTGGTTCGAAGGGAGAGAGCTTGTGACATTAACCTTGAGGATGATGTGTTGGCTATCAGTTGAAACACATAATCCTCACCGTATTGCTTCGCAACCATATTAATGTCACGTAATGGACTGATAACACAAAGCATCTGTTTTCATCATTTTTCTGATTTTTATAAATCCAATAATCACATATATATGAATAAAATGATCACCTCATTTGTACGTTGGCTCATTAAAGGGCTAGATAGAACAGCGTCTTGGCTGGAACGAAAAGATAACGCTAGCGATATGCAATCGAAGTTTGTAGATCTGGCGCCAACAGATGAGGCAGATAAATCTGGCACCTATTCGGAAGCGTTACGGTTTGCGACGAACAATCCGAAGATTTCCAATATTGCTCTGACAGGGCCTTATGGCTCAGGAAAGAGCAGCATTATCCAATCCTTCCTGAAAACGTATCGACGCCCAGTTCTCCATATTTCACTTGCGACCTTCATTACCGAAGCCGACATCAGGGCAGAAGCAGTAGACCGACAGGAGATAGAGAGAAGTATTTTACAGCAGATGCTTTACGGAGCAGATGCAAACAAACTACCTTTATCTCGTTTCAAAAGAATTCAATCGCCTAATGTTTGGTCGATCTTTAAGTCTCTTTACATAATGTTTGGGATGTTCTCGCTTTGGTATGTGTTTCACCAGCGAGAAGATGTCATCAGTGGCACATATTTCACTCCCATAGCGTTAGAAAACTCAGTCAATCTTGGTTTCTTCGTGTTTGCAGCTATTTTCCTTTGGGCTGCTCTACATCACTTCTATGTCATGAGTTTTGGATTGTCACTCAAGGGTATTTCGCTAAAAGATGTCGAAATTAAACCTGCATCTGACGACGAATCATCGATATTGAATCGTCATTTAGATGAGATTGTCTATTTTTTCCAAGAAACCAGCTATGACCTTGTAATCATTGAGGATCTAGATCGATTCGAGAACGCTGATATTTTTGTTACATTGCGTGAGATTAATAATCTTGTGAACGCAAACGTAGGTGTGAAACGACATGTGCGGTTTTTATATGCACTGCGCGATGACATGTTTATGAACACCGAACGAACCAAGTTCTTCGAATTTATCATCCCCGTAATACCAATCATAAATACATCAAACTCAATTGATATGGTCTTGAAACAGGGAACAAGACTTGCGATTGAGGAAGGTTTTGATCGCCAGTTTCTTAGAGAGGTATCCCGTTATTTAAACGACCTACGTTTGATTCAAAACATCTTTAATGAATACAGCATTTATGTGGCTAATTTGGAAACAGATGGAGAGAATTTGCTCGATGCCAGCAAACTTCTTGCGGTTTTGATATACAAGAATGTTTATCCGCGGGATTTTGAAGAATTACATCGAGGTGAGGGAACTCTCGCTGCATTATTGAACCTCAAAGATGAACTAATAAGTCATGGAGAGAAAAAATTTAGAGCAGAGATAGTTGTACTCGAAAATCAGCTTGAGAGAGGAGAGCGTCAGACACCTTCTGATTTGAGGGAGCTGCGTCAGATTTACGCAATGGCACTTCTAGAGATGCTTTCTCCGAGGACAATACGCGTTGGTATTGAACACAATACGCCGGTGGAGATTCATTCTTTGGCTAACTGTGATTCATTCGAGCAACTCATTGAGGCACAACGAGTGATATGCTACTTTGCGAATAACTATACTCAATACCAAGACATTTCTGGACTCCAAAGTAAAGTAGATCCTCACAAAACCTATCTTCAGCGCAAGGAGGAGATAGAAAGTAAGTCTGAGGAAGGCAAAAAAGCTACGCTGCGAAAAATGCGCGATTTGAGACCAAAGATCGCAACACTTCGCACAGCTAAACTCAATGAATTGTTGCGCTTGAATGGTGATCGTTCTCTGGAGCTTTTTGAAAAGTTAGGGAGGAATGCGGAGCTAGCTCGTTTTCTGATTCTGGAAGGTCATTTGGATGATACGTACTACCAATACACATCACTTTTTCACTCTGGTCGAATGTCTCCAAGTGATAACAAGTTCCTTATCAAAATACGTGCATTCATTTCGCCCGAGCCTGATTTTCCGATTGATAACCCACACGAAGTTATTGCAGCCATGCGAGATGAGGACTTCGGGCAAAGTTACATTTTAAATACCTCACTTGTTGATAGTCTTCTGAGCGATGAAAGCCGATATCAAAGTCAATTAGATAAGCTTTTTGAGTACATAATGGCTGATTATACCAGCTGTGAAAGCTTCTTAATTGCTTATTACGATAGCGGGAGAGATGTTTCTAAGCTTCTTCAAGGCTTAGCGAAAGTCTGGAATCACCTAGTGCCCACTGTACTTTCCAGTACTAACAATCTCGTTCACGTTACTCAGCTCATTGAGGGATTAACAGAACACTCACTTGAATTATTATCAAGGGACTTCGAGGAACTCTCTGTATTTGTATCAGAGAATCTATCTGAGATTTTGATTAGTTCGCCTGTTATCGAACCAGAAAAGTTCACTAGCCTTAACTTCGAGGTCAAAGACTTTGAAGCAATTAAATCGCACCCTGACATTGTGAACACAATGTTTGAAGAGGGTCTTTTTGAACTTACATTTGCGAACTTAGAGTTCGCCTATCAAGAGATATTGGGAGGGACGGATCTCAGTTCATTACGAACAAGGAACTTCACGGCATTACGGTCGACGAATAGTAACGTCTTAATAGATCGAATTGAGAGTAGTTTTGACAATTACTTACGAAATATTCTGTTGGCTATTGAAACAAATACCGAGGAGGATACCTCCGCCATTTTGGACGTAATTCGCCGTGAAGAGATTGCCGCAGGCTCGCTCCAAGAGTTTCTTGAAAAGCAGACAACACAATTACCTACGTTAGCAGAAGTGCCCGAGAGTTTGCATACACTGCTCTTCAAGTTGACCATGATTGCACCGAGCTGGGAAAACTGCCTTACCTTCATGGAAAGTGGAGCCTTTGAGGCGCAGAGTTTGGCTGAGTATCTCGATCGAGACGTTGTTAGAGCCGCTATTCTGAAACGAGCGATCCCTAGTGATTGTGATTCGAAGTCGATACGTTCCTTTCTGGTTAACGAGAACTCATTTTCTGATATCAACTACAAAGAGTATGTGCGAGCGTTACCAAAGCCATTTACCCAATTTCCTGAAGGGATTGAGCCAACAAAACTTAAAATACTTATTCAGGAATCGAAGATCTTATTTTCTACTGATAGCTTAAATGCACTCCAAGACAGAGCGTTGCAAGTGCAGTTTGTGGCTAATAATGTCGATAAATTTTTGGAGCAACCAGAAGATTTTTCATTGGACGATGATATCTTGGAAGATCTGCTGCAATTGGAAATTTCTCAGCATAACAAGATAAAAGTCATCGAGTTGATGGACTTACACTCGGTAGTTGATGTTCCAGAACGTTTAGCACTCGTTGGGTCTATCATAGTTAACTCAGATGTGACTCTGCAAAATCTTGATGGAAGCGTTGCTAGTGCTCTAATAAAGCATTCCTCTCCGGTAGCAACACAAATTTCACTCTTTAATCAATATCACTCTAACTTGAGTGATATTGATGTGCGTGATGTCTTGTCCCATCTGCCCAAGCCCTATTCTGAAATAACTACCGGTTACTATTCGCCAAGATTAAAAGACACTCCTGAGAATCAAGCCTTGGTCACCTGGTTAGATTCGAGAAAAATCATTTCTTCATGGAAAAAGGACAATATCTTTGGAGACATAAAGGTGAACCTCTATCGGCGTCTGCAAAACTGCATGTAGGGCAAAGTGGAATTTGACAAGTTCCAACGATCAGATACCACCGTAGAGTATGAAAGCAGTACGAAGAAAGGCTCAAAAATGTCTATTGAGTTGCCGACTATACATACTTCCATACTCGATGCTCACCAAGTGTACTTGATTCTGGAGATTACATAGTTATACTTCAATTTCTTTTTTATCAATGAGCTACAATTAAATGACAACATACATCGTTGACGATAAATCAGCCGCATGCGATTCAATGTGGTCAGATCCGGATGGTGTACGGTGTGATGTTCCGATAAACAAGTACTTATACATTGATCAACCTATTGATGGCGTTGATTTACAGCCTTGCTTGATCTTATATAGTGGCGATTATGAGCAACTAGTTTTAAATCAATCTTTTAAGCTTGGGATGATAAATATCGATCAGTATACAGTTGCCGTCGACAATTATCGTAAGCTTGGTAGAGGCTCACTCAGTTACGTATCTGTGTCGTTGGATCAATGGACTCCTGACCGTTTTAACTGCCAAAGTGAACTGGGTGTTCTGTTTGACGGAAGTGGTGGGGGCATGGCTTTTACGCACTATCGAGATAACTACTGTGTTAAAAGAGCCGTTGAACATGCGATTGAGAATGACCCCAAGTCTGACCATGAAATTAATTATTTCTATAGGGCTTTGGCTGGAAGCTTAGTTTGTGAATCTTTTGCGCCACTTGATGTTGATATGTATAATGAGATTTATAAGCATACTGAGGAACTGCACCAAGCGTTGCAGTCTGGAGAAATGGGAGTAGGTATGAACAAGTTAAGATATGCTGGCTGCTCGACATCACCCGCTGTGGAAGCACAGTCATTCTCTACTAGCCATTTGTTAGACCAGCAAGTTAAAGAGTTGGCTAAGAATAAAAAGTTAAAGCAACAATTGTTGGAATCTAACGTCACACCTATCAAAACTAAGAAGATCACTCCAAAGAAGATGGACTCTTCAGCGTTTAGTTTTTCTATTGTTTAGACTGATAATATGAAGCCATGCTAAATGTGGCTTCATACGCAGTTACTCACTTCACGCATCCGGATATCCTTCCTTCTCAAGTTCGTAAAAGTTGACGTCTTATTGTTATAGGCTTAATTGCAAGGTAACAGTATATGGCAACCTATCGTTACTCTTCCATAATGCGTTGAATATATGGGATATTTATCTTTTGTGGTTGTAACAACTAAAACGCCACCTTCGGGTGGCGTTTTTATGCACGACACTGTTCTTGGCGTGCAGCCTTCTGGTCGTAGGGCGTGTGCTGTTGGGTAAGTGCCTACTCGTATCAGATTCTACTACTGTTACTTCCAGAAGTGTCTGAAACTTTCTTTCAAGGGAAAAACTGCGAAAGCTGCAGTGTCACGAAAATCTCAACATATGGTTGTTTTTGGCTAATTCAACTTATGGTTGTATTTGTCGTAAGGCTATGAAATTAATGGTTATTTATGTTTACAACTTATGGTTGTATCAACACGCCGATAATTCAACCATAAAGTAACAATACCTCTATAACCAACTGAATTTTATTAATATTCTTGTTTGGTAAAGAGGTATTTTTTTATCTATTCCTGACTGACCCCAAAATTTCCTCATTGCCTTCTTTTCATATTGCTGTTCCCGGTAACAAATAGTTCGTTCGAATTTCCCGACCCGACAAGCCATCGTTTTTCCCATCGCTGCTTTCAAATTGCTCTGACACTAAAACGCACTTTCCCCGCTGCAATGAGGTTAGTTGCACATATTTTGAATGGGTGTCAGGTAATCGAGATGAAAGGGCTTTGATTATTGATAAAAATTATTTTTACATTACATTAATAAAAAGAAATTATTTTCAATATAGTCAACATCTCGATTCCTCAGCTTTTTGTATCACTTGAGGAGTGCTTAAAAATGCCCACAGCGGTAGGTGGGGAAAAGCCCATCAAACAATATGGGCAAATTGGTGGCAAAGACCATGATTTCGTCTGTAGGAGATGCAGTGAATGACTTGTTGATGCCGCACTCTACTAAAGGGAGAAAACATGAAATTCAGGAAAACAAAGCTCATGTCATTGATGGTGGCGGCCTGGTGTAGTTCATCACTGGTCAATGCTGAGCTTTTTGAATTTATAGCAACGTCAGACCCTCAAAAGGATCAGCCCTCTGAGCAAGGGTGGGTTGATGACCACAGTGCAAGCGGCAGTGGCAGTTTATCGACCAGTGAAGGCTTTCCGGCTTGGATAGCTCAAGGCGTGAATGGGCGGGCGCAGTGGAAATCGACACTGTCAGCCGACCAGAACAGTCGCGCTTCCAGCTATGGGTGGCGCTTAACGACTGACATGAAAATGATCAGTGGTGGCTATATCACCAACTACTATGCCAACGGTACAAACCGTGTTTTGCCCATACTCTCACTGGATAGCAATGGGGATTTGGGCGTCCAGTTTGAAGGGCAGAGTGGACGCACCATTCTTGCAACAGGGGATGCCGCCACCGCTTACCATAAATATGAAGTTGTTTATCACCCGGGTGATACGCCCACGGCCAGTTTCTACTTTGATGGCAAACTGATTAAGGATCAGATCACGCCACGTGCTACCTCACAAAACATGATTGTTTGGGGCAATGGCTCCTCGCATACTAATGGTGTCGCAGCCTATCGAGATGTGCAGTTTGAAGTGCAGGGTGATGTCATTTTCTTTGGCCCAGACAGAATTCCGTCCGTCGTTGCGAGTACGGTGACGCCGGGGGTTGTTACTGCTTTTGCGGAAAAACGTGTCGGTGGTGGAGACCCTGGCTCAACAAATAACACCAACGACATTCTCACCAGGGTATCAAAAGACGGAGGTGTTACCTGGAATGCGGAATTAAACCTCACAGAGCAGATTAATGTGAGCGATGAGTTTGATTTTTCTGACCCGCGTCCGGTCTACGACCCGTCAACAGACAGTGTATTGGTATCTTATGTCCGATGGCCAACGGGGGCGGCGCAAAATGGAGATGCGATCAGATCTTGGATGCCAAGCGGTGTGTTTTACAGTACCTATGACATTGCGTCTGAGAACTGGCAGGCACCTGTCGAGATTACCAATCAGGTAAAAGAGCGAAGCTTCCAGATTGCGGGTTGGAGCGGGGCTGAAACCTATCGACGCAGCGCCAATCTGGACAGCACAAAGGATTGGCAACTGGACACGACACTAAGGATCTACAACGGCGGTTCAAACCGGGTTCAGGTGTCAGATGGAGGTCGTTTGTTTTCCATGACACTGAGCATCAATGCGGCAGGCGACCTGATTGCAGAGCTCAATGGTGACACCACGCCTGTTACGATAGCGGCTCACGGTGATGACGCCCATGGATTCCATCAATATCAGTGGCAGTATGATGCGGTAGGTAAAGTGGTTTCCCTTTGGGTTGACAGCGTACAGATTGCCTCCTGGCAAGGGGAAGCGTCATCAAGTAACCAAATTGAGTTCGGGAATGCCGACACGGCCATTGATGGACGAATTCACGTGCAGGATCTGACGCTGACCCAGCAAGGGCAATCCCTAGTCAGCTTTGATGCTTACAATTTGGCCCAGCAAAACCCTGCTACGACAGAGACAGATCTGCAAAGACTGGGTTGGACTAAGGTGAAATCCGGCAACACGATGAGTTTTTATGGAAACTCCAGTGTTAATCCGGGGCCTGGTCACGGTATCCGTTTGTCCCACCAGCAAAATATTCTCGGTAACCACAACGGCCGCTTGATTTATCCGGCGATTACGCTAGACCGCTACTTCCTCAACGTGATGTCTGTCTATAGCGATGATGGTGGCTTGAATTGGCATACAGGGGCAAACCTCCCACTGCCGTATCGTTGGAAAACCAGTACCTCACTTGAAACGCTTGAGCCAAGCGAGTCTGACTTGGTTGAGCTGGACAATGGAAACCTGTTGCTGACGGCGCGCCTTGATTTTAACAATGTTGTCGATGGCGTGAACTACACCCGACGTCAGCAGTTTTTGAGTGAAGATGGCGGGGAAACCTGGAAGCTGCTTGCAGGCAACAATGCCAGCGTATTCAGCAATATGAGTGCGGGAGCAGTGGATGCTTCAATCACCCGGTTCAGGGAAGCGGACGGTACGGGTTATCTACTCTTCACCAACCCTCAAGGTGAGCCTGCAGGTGCAAACGCCAGACAAGATCTGGGGCTTTGGTTTAGCTTTGATGAAGGACAGAGCTGGAAAGGTCCTATCCAGTTGGTGGAAGGTGCTTCATCTTATTCCGATATTTATCAGTTAGATGATGAAACGGCCATTGTGATTTTGGAAACGAATAGCTCGAACATGCGGATCCTCCGTGTTCCGGTAACCTTGTTAAAACAAAAAGCACTGGCGCTCTGAGTATGCTGACTTTGAATCGCTGATAAAAAGCCAGATCCGGTTGGATCTGGCTTTTGCCGTTCTGGTGCTAAGACTTCTTTTTCTTTTTGCTCATTTTCTTCGCTTTTTTGATCGCGCTTTTCTTTGATGCTTTCTTCTTTGCCACTTCCAGGGATTGCGCTTCTTTTAGCTTTTTCCTTGCTTCTTTCAGTTTCTTGCCTGCCCGTTTCTCACTTTCTTCTGCGTCTCTGACCGCTTCCGTCGCGCGCTTCAGTTGCTCTTTCGCGGTTGTAGCAAGGTCTGACGCGGACTTGGCTTCTTCGTAACGCTGTTGCACTTTGAGCTGCAATTTTGCGATGTTTCCCATACTCCCTCCCTGGGTTATTCAGTGGTGTACCTTTGGCTCACTAAGGGTTTTTCACCACCAAGGTGTCGACAGAATCTACAACTTCATGATCTTTCCCGGGGTAATCAAGCTGGCTCAGGAAATGGCGCATACAATTGAGGCGGCCACGCTTTTTATCGTCAGACAGAATCACAGTCCAGGGCGCATCCTTGGTGTGGGTATGGAACATCATAGTATTTTTGGCTTTGGTGTAGTCGTCCCATTTTGACAACGATGCGAGATCGACCGGGCTCAACTTCCACTGTTTGAGGGGATCGGTCTGGCGTGATTTGAAGCGGCGGAATTGCTCTTCGCGGCTGACAGAAAACCAGTATTTGAACAGCTTGATACCGCTGTTTGTCCACATACGTTCAAGCTCTGGTGCCTGACGCAGAAATTCCAGGTATTCGTTGTCATCGCAAAATCCCATGACCTTTTCCACTCCGGCGCGGTTATACCAGGAGCGGTCAAAAAGGATGATTTCGCCTTTGGTGGGCAGGTGTTCAATGTAACGCTGGAAATACCACTGATTGCGCTCTCTGGCCGTCGGCTTTTCCAGAGCGATCACGTGGGCACCACGGGGGTTGAGATGTTCCATAAAGCGCTTGATGGTTCCGCCTTTACCTGCAGCATCACGCCCTTCAAAAACAATCATGATGCGTTGGTTGGTTTCTTTCACCCAGCCCTGCATCTTGAGCAGTTCTATCTGTAATTCGTGTTTGTGCTTTTCGTAGTCGACAACGTTGATTTTCTTCGTGTAGGGATACTTTCCATCCGCATTCCATGCCAGTTGTTTGGATTTTTTGTTGAGGTCGAAATTGAGCGATGGAGCGTTGTTGTTTGCTTTTTTTGATGCACTTCCAGTGCCGATCTGAATGGCCTGACTCATCGCGATTCCCTCCTTGTTCCTATCAGGGCTTGCGATTGCAATCATCCTGATTTTCTAACTATTGAGAATGTTATTAATAGGTTTAATTATGCAATAGTCAGGGATGTAACTTAAATGTTATTAAATTATGAGTTCAATAACGAAAAGCTATTCATATGAATCTGACACAGCTGAAACTGTTCAACGAACTGGCGAGAGAACTGAGCTTTGTTAAGGTTGCCAAACTTAACCACATCAGCCAACCCGCTGTGAGCGTGCATATCAAAAAACTGGAACATGCGCTCGGACAACAGTTGTTATCCCGCACTTCCCAGACCACCCAGCTCACACCGGAAGGGGTTCTAATTCTGGAGGATGTGAAAGAAATTCTCCGGCTGTGTGAAAACATCAAAGTTCGCTCCAATTTCCATCAGGGCATCATGGAGGGGCATGTTCGTGTAGCGGCCATTCACAGCGTTGGCATGTATGAAATCGGCGACTTTCTGGCGTCGTTTATGAAAGCCTTTCCCAATATCCGGGTGCATTTGGAGTATCGTCACAGCGAGGAAATTTACGAACATATCCAAAAAGAGAAAATAGACGTGGGCATTGTTGCTTATCCGCAAAAAAGACCCACGATTGAAGCCTTGCCATTTTCCGAAGACCAGCTGGTGTTGATCACGGGACCCCGACACCGTCTTGCCCACAAAAAATCCATCTCACTGTCCTATATCGAGGATGAGCCTTTCATTGCTTTTGGAGAGGGGATCCCGACCCGTGTCGCGATTGACGCTTTGCTGGATCAACATGGTGTTGAAGTGGACATCCGCATGACTCACAACAATATCTATACACTCAAAAAAGCCGTTGAGGCTGAAGTCGGGATCGCCATTGTTCCTGCCGCCACCGTGAGCGAGGAAGTTGAGCGAGGGACACTCAAGCGCATCAAACTTAATTGTGATGGTACGAAACGCCCGATTTCGGTTATCCGGCATGCCAGAAGAAAAGGAAGTGCACCGGTAAACTTGTTCATTGAGCGGTTGTTGGCTTTCTCCCGCACCTAGAAAATATCCTAGGAATCAACCGTAAAGCGCGATGACTCGCATTCGGTGAGTTCGTCTTGGCATTTGCTTCGATTGCGCTTAACGTTAGGTGGGCAATCAAGGAGAGAGTAATGTCAGAGTGTGATCAGGTAATTCAGGCGCTGAAAAAGCAGCTGAAGGCGCGGGGTGTGAACTATCAGGATGTGGCGAAAGCACTCGACCTGAGTGAAGGCTCAGTAAAGCGGCTTTTGGCCAATGGCGGGAGCATGAGCCTGGAGCGGCTTTCGGCGGTATGTGGCCTGATAGATCTGGAAATGACGGCACTGTTCAAACTGGCAGAAGAAGAAAGCCAGAGCCTCTCTTCTCTGACCTGGGAGCAGGAAGAACAGCTTGTTGCAGACAGAGCATTACTGCTGGTGGCAGTCTGCATTACCAACGGATATCGATTTGAACAAATCCTGGGACAATATAACCTCACTGAACATCAACTTATCCAAAAGCTTGCCCATCTTGATCGCATCAAAGTGATCGAATTGATGCCTGAGAACCGGATCAAACTGAAGATTTCGCCTTCGTTCTCCTGGATCGCCGGAGGTCCTATCCAGCAGTTTTTCCAGCAGCAGGTGATCAAAACCTTCTTTCGTACTCACTTCTCTAAAGATGATGAGAAGCTGGTGATGTCAACCGGACTCATGTCGTTGCCGACCAACTACAAATTCCAGCAGCGTATCCAGCGGTTGGTGAAAGAGTTTTATGAGTCGTGCAACAGTGACAGCGACTTGGCGATGCAGGAACGTCACGGCACTTCTATGGTCATTGCGCTGCGCCGATGGACATTCCCACTGTTTGACGATTACGAATCCGGGGATGAGTCACCCAAAAGTCACGCTGTATAGCACCGTCAGTATCATCATTTGCCACTTTGCTTGATGGGCTTTGTGGCAACTAAGCCTTGGGGCAACCTACTGAGCAACGGGAGAAACACTTCTCCAAATTCAGAAGGTAAAGGAGGCAATGATGCTGAACCGACCGAAATTGATTTCACCATTCGCCATCTGGGGCGCGCTGTTGATCACCCTGATTATTGCAGCATTTTCACCAAAAGCGTTGGCGGCAGGTTTGTTAAAGCCTGTGAACAGCCAGTACAGCGATCTTCAAATTCAATCCCATCACGTCGATGTCGCGATTCAGGACGGTTATGCGACAACCTCTATTGAGCAAACGTTTTACAACCCCAACGATGTTGAACTGGAAGCCTTGTACTCTTTCCCTGTTCCGCAAAATGCCGTGGTTGGGGAGTTTATCTATTGGATAAACGGTTCTCCCGTCATCGCAGAAGCGGTGTCCAAGGAGAAAGCGCGCAAGATCTATGACGACCAGAAAGCGCAGGGCAATGCCACTGCACTCACAGAAAAAGACGAATACAAAACCTTTGATATGCGGGTGTTCCCTGTCCAGCCGCAGCAAAGTGTGAAAGTGAAGCTGGTTTATATGCAGGATGCGCTGCTGGATCATGGGATTGGCCGCTACGTCTATCCACTGGAAGAGGGTGGCGTGGACGAAGCGAAAACCAGCTTCTGGACACGCAATGATGCCGTGGAGCAGGACTTTTCCTTTAACGTGACGTTGCGTTCATCGTATCCGGTAGATGGCGTGAGGCTGCCGGCGCACCCTTCAGCGGTGATTGCGCAGGAAGTTGATGGCGAAAATACAACCTGGAAGGCAACGGTAAGCAATAACACAGCCGCTGCACTTGGAGAAGGCGGGGCATCACAATCCCAAGCAGCCATGCGTTTAGATCAGGATGTGGTTTTCTACTGGCGTTTGCAGGATGGATTGCCGGGGCGTGTCGATATGGTGGCATACCGTGACCCGGAAGTGTCAAAGCGCGGTACCGTAAAACTTACGTTCACACCGGGTGATGACCTGATCCCTGTTACTCAGGGGCGTGACTGGGTATTCGTACTGGATAAATCTGGCTCCATGTCCGGGAAATATTCAACGCTGGTGGAAGGTGTACGTCAGGGGTTGGGTAAACTGCCCGAGCAGGATCGCTTTCGCATCGTAATGTTTGATAACAGCACCTATGACCTGACCGGAGGCTTTATTGCAGTCAATCAGGCAAATATCGATAAGGCATTGCAGGCCGTAGAACAGGTTGAACCCAGCAATGGCACCAACTTGTATGAAGGTATGGAAGCAGCACTTCGTAAACTGGATGACGATCGCCCAACCGGTGTTGTTCTGGTGACTGATGGTGTCGCCAATGTAGGTGTTACCGAAAAGCGCCACTTCTTTGCACTGATGGAAAAGTACGATGTGCGTTTGTTCACCTTCATTATGGGTAACAGTGCCAACACGCCACTTCTGGTGCCAATGACCAAGTTATCCAACGGTGTGGCGACATCTGTGTCCAATGCAGATGACATCATTGGTCATTTGATGAACATCACCAGCAAACTGACTCATCAGGCGTACCGCAATATTCAGCTCGATATAGATGGGGTAAAAATCAAAGACCTGACACCTGAGCAAATCAGTAGCCTGTACCGAGGTGAACAGCTGACTGTCTTTGGTCACTATTTCAAAGGTGGTGAGGCGCAGGTGACCCTGACCATGGATATTGCTGGTGAGTCCCGCGAATACCGCACGAAAGTGATGTTGCCGGACGTGGCCTCTTCGCATCCGGAACTTGAAAGAATGTGGGCGTTCTCTGCCATTCGCGACCTGCAGGCACAAATGGATTACCTTGAGCAAAAAGACAGCGACAAAGAACAGGCCATCGAAGATATCGCGTTAGAGTATGGGCTGTTGACGGATTACACCTCGCTGCTGGTGGTTGAAGAGGAGGTTTTCCAGCAATTGGGTCTGGAGCGTAAGAACCAAGCGCGTGTACTGAAAGAGCAAACTGCCCGTGAAGTGAAAAACAACCAACCAGTGAAACCGACACGTGCTGACAGTAACCAGCCTATGTTTACCCAACCGGCACCGACACATTCAGGTGGAGGAAGTGGTGGCGGCAGCATGAATATCTTTGTCCTGCTGGCGATAACCCTGTTGGGCGCAGGGCGGGTAGCCTTAGGTCAAAAACAAAAGCGCCAAAATCAAAAGCACTAAAATCCGGCGAATAAAAAAAGAGGCTACATGGTGCAGCCTCTTTTCATTTTTATTCATGGCGTTAAGTCAGGCTTAAACCACCATCGATAACTAAGGTATGGCCGACAATGTAGTTTGCTTTGTCTGAGGCCATAAACATTATAGCGTCAGTGATTTCTTCCGGCGTGGCGAATCGGCCTTTGGGCACCTGACGGGAAACCTGCGCTTTCAACGCCATGCCAAGCTCCTTTTCCGTGTTTTCCCAACGCGGTGTCCAGGTTACGCCCGGTGCAACGGCATTCACCCGAACCCCTTTTTTAATCGCCTCAACAGCAACCGAGCGGGTAAGGCCTTCAACGCCGTGTTTGGCACTGGAATACATGGCGGCATTGGGTGTTGGCCTGATACCGTTGACCGAGCTGAGGTTGACGATCGAAGCGCCGTCCTGCATCAAAGGCAACTCGTAGCGCACGCAAAGTGCTGGCACCCAGTAATCGCTGATCATGGTGCTGTAAATGGCGTCAATTGGGCGGGTTTCGAAATCACCACGGGATTCCAGAGCAGGGGAGGCATTGTTCACCGCTATATCGATATGTCCGTAGTTTTCGCGGATATAGCCAAAGAAGCGATCGACCTGATGCACATCGCGAAGATCAAGGGGGAGATAGTCAACGGCTGAAAGCTGAGGGAAACGGGCAAGCGCCTGATTCCACTTTTCTTCATTGCGTGAGCAGGTGATCACCTTGTGTCCTGCTTCATGGAATGCCAGCACAGTGTGAAGGCCGATGCCACTGCTGCCGCCAGTGACCAAAACTATTTTCATACGCGCTCCGGGTTAGCGAAGTTGGGCTTGGCTAGTGGTGCGTAAAAAAGTCATCAATCATTAACCGCTGAGTAATGCGGACTTTCTTCTCTTCTTCGTTCTCTTGGTGGAATTGGTGTTCGCCAAGCATGATCAGGACGTCAAAGAAGTACATCAGGCTACCTCTTTGATTATTAGATGTTTTAAGCATAGCATCGCAAAAAATATCTGGATCAGTCTGGGTGATTTCAGAAGCAATTTTGCCGATTTGCTGGCAACAATACAGGGTGCGCTCTTTGTTATTGGTATGGGCGTAACTGATGCAAAGCGTCCATTGCTCATCCTTCAGTGCATCCCAGATATTATTGGCGACGTTGAGGCGATCCTGCAGCGGCGTATTGGCAAGGGAGGAATGGTAAAACTTGCGGCGTGATGCCCGCATTTTGTCCCGCACCGGTGGGGAATGCACAAACGCCTTGGTCAGCACCGGCATGGAAATCAGGTAGAGAATAAATGTGACGACCATGGTGGCCACAAAAAACACGTCATCAGTAAGATCAAAGTAGTAGCAGGTTACGGTCGTAATTTTCGCCAGTACAAGAAAGGCAGCGGATAT
Source organism: Enterovibrio paralichthyis (assembly GCF_019209835.1). Taxonomy (NCBI): domain Bacteria; kingdom Pseudomonadati; phylum Pseudomonadota; class Gammaproteobacteria; order Vibrionales; family Vibrionaceae; genus Enterovibrio; species Enterovibrio paralichthyis. Next base: position 330,443 of record NZ_JAHUTS010000004.1, read on the forward strand.
CAGTAACCGTGCATACCATTTCGCGGTATTGAGGTAATTGGGGGCGCGTTTGGTCAGGTCAACAAACGAGATGCCGGGAAATGTCACATCTGGATATGCTGGGACAGGGAATTGTTCCTGATGCATAACAACTCTCCATCATTCAACTATTCATGTTTTACACATTAATCTACTTGAAGAGCGTATGCGCGGTAATGATACGAAAAATGAGACAGATCTGATTATATTTCTGTATGTTATGGTTAATGAAAGACCTATTTAGGGCTTATTCCCTTCATCGACCCAACCCTGCTCAATGGCGTATTTCACCAGCCCGGCGGTGGAAGTTACCCCAAGCTTCTTTTTTACCCGGAGTCGGTGTGTTTCTACGGTGCGCACACTGATATTCAGCTCCCGCGCAATGGTTTTATTACAGGCACCATTGGCAATTAACACCAGTACATCTTTCTCTCTGGGCGTCGGGACATTGTCTTCCTGCTCTTTGTTTTGCAGCTCGTTCATTCCCTCCAACAAGGTCTCGGACACCCCGGCGCTGAAATAGGAACCTCCGCCGGCGATAATATCAAGTGCCTGCACCAGCTCCTGGGACGATACATCTTTCAGCACGTAGCCTTTGGCACCGCCACGCATGGCGGTCATGATGTACTCCTTGTTGTTGTGCATGCTGAGGATCACCACCTTGATAGACGGCGCTTTCTCATGCAGGACATTAAGCACTTCCAACCCGGTTTTCTTTGGCATGGAGATGTCGGTAAGCAGGATGTCGGGTTTGAGTGTCAGGGCGAGTTCAATTGCCGTGTCGCCGTCGTTGGCAGCACCGACAATATTGAACTGCGGCTGCTTGGATAGCCGTTCTATCAGTCCGTCCTGCAACAGCACATGGTCGTCAGCAAGTAAAAGCGTGGTCATTTGTCTCTCCTTGTCTTATAGCCAGACAACCTGATGCCGCCTGGTATATTCCCTTTCCTTTGGCTTTCCTTGCCTACGATGGATGGGCGATGGGTAATATGGCACGCACTTCTGTGCCTTGATGGATTAAAGAGCTGATTGAAAACTGCCCGTCAAGGTTCTCAATCCTTTCACGCATGTTCTTCAACCCCATGGATTGATTGCCATTTACCACACTATGCTCTTCAAAACCGATACCATCATCTGCGACAGTGAGCACAATTTCGCCTTCTTCTTCCTGAAGTATCATGTCGACCGCTTTTGCGCGGGCATGTTTTTCGGCGTTGTGGAGGGCTTCCTGCGCTACACGGTAGAGGGTGATTTCCGCCGATTTAGACACGTTGCGCATATCGATGTGGTGCTCAAAAATTACGTCCATCCCCGAGCGCAGGGTCACTTCTTTTGCCAAATCTTCCAGGGCAGGCAACAGCCCTAGATCATCAAGCAGGGCAGGGCGCAAGTCTTTCGATATCCGCCTCAGTTCACGAACCGCTTCATCCAGCGTGGCTTGCCCCAGCGCAATATTTTCGTCTCGTTCGCTTTGGTTGTGGGCTTCACGGATGTTGTCGAGCCGGTACTTCACGGATACCAGAATCTGGTTAATACCGTCGTGAAGTTCACGGGCAACCCGGGTACGTTCATCTTCCTGTGAGTCGATAAGCTGGCGGTTCAGATCCTGAAGCTTTTTATCAGCCAGTTCTCGTGCATTGATGTGAATACTGGTGGCGAGACTCGCCATGATGCCGATAGTGATGATTAGCGCGATACCCAGACCGATAAAGGTCTTGCTGATCGTCTCATCGATTTTTCCGTGAATGCTCTCTACCTGGTTGTCGATGTCATCAATGTAGACACCTGTCCCCACCATCCAGCCCCACTTTTCAAGGCCAATGGCATAGCTGAGCTTTTTCACCTGCTCTTTGCGCGAAGGTTTGTGCCAGTAGTAATCCACAAAACCGCCGCCTTGCTGGGCAGTTTTGATCAAAGCCTGCAGCAGTTTGAACCCGTGGTAATCTTCAACATCCCAGATATTTTTACCCACCATCTCCGGCTGGTAAGGAAGAACTAAACTGGTGCCGTCATAAGTGTAAGCAAAGAAATACCCGTCTTCGCCATAGGTGAGGTTGTTAAGAATATCGATGACACGCTGCTTTGCTGTTTCGTCATTTTCGTCGGCGGGATCATAAATTGGCGCAATAGATGCGCGAGCGAGTTCTACGTACTGGAGCAATTCCTGTTTTTTTGACGCCAGCGTTTCTGAGCGGATCAGGTTGGCCTGATTCTTAGACAGGTTGTCAGATTGAATCACTACAAGCCCGATAATCAGCCCGAACATCAGTAATAAAGGGAGCATAGCCAGCAAAAGCAGCTTGGAGCGAAGCGGAATACTGGTGCCTGATATTCTTGTCAGCATAGTGTTGCGATTTGGCTCTTCCTGAGTGATTTACGTAGTACTACGTAGTGGGCGTACGCAGTGCTATGGACGTTAAGTCCGTTTTCTAACTGATATTTTTTTTGTTTTCTCGACTCTAGTCTAGATGGTAACAAGTTTTTAACAGTCTCAATGTGCTCTAAGCCTCAACCCTAAGGGAGTAGACAATGAAAAAGGTAACCACAACGACACTGAAAGTAGCGGCATTGGCAACACTTTGTTTTTCAGGCGCAGCGCTGGCTGACAAAGTATTGCTAAAAACCCCTATTGCCTTCGGCACACACCTGCCTGCGCTGGGCACCCCTATCAAGTGGGTATCCGAGCGTATTCAGCCAGTCTCAGGCAACACCATCAAAATGAAGGTTTATGAGCCGGGTAAACTGGTTGCGCCGCTTGAAATTCTGGACGCAGTTTCAAGCGGCAAGGTGAACTCAGGTTACGCAACAGCTGGCTACTGGCAAGGCAAAATGCCAGCCGCAGCCCTGTTCTCAGCAGTACCTTTCGGCCCGGAAGCGCCGGAGTATATGGCATGGCTTTTCTACGGCAACGGCATGAAACTGTATCAAGGCATGTATGACGAAGCGGGTTACAACGTGAAGGTGATTCCCTGCGCGATTATTTCTCCGGAAACGTCTGGCTGGTTCAGAAAACCTATCGACAAACCTGAAGACCTGAAAGGGCTGACCATGCGTTTCTTCGGTCTTGGCGGACAGGTAATGGAAAAACTGGGTGTAGGTACGGTTCAGCTGCCTGGTGGTGAAATCTTCGGGGCGCTGGAGAAAGGCGCGATTGATGCCAGTGAATTCTCTCAACCTGCGATCGACCAACGTCTTGGCTTCCAGAAAGTGGTCAAGTACAACTACTTCCCAGGTTGGCACCAGCAGGCGACGGTGTTTGAGCTACTGATCAACAAAGATACCTGGAACAAGATGGACGAAGACCAACAGTCCTCCATTGAAACCCTGTGTATGGCGTCCATGACCAACTCGATTGCCGAGGGTGAGGCGATGCAGTTTGAAGCGATGCAAAAAGCACAGGAGCAAGGCGTTGAGCTGCGTTACTGGAACGATGAAATGTTGAACCTGTTCGAGAACACCTGGCTGGAAGTGGTGGAAGAGCAGAAGAAAGACCCTTACTTCACCAAAGTGTGGGATGACATGTCTGAGTTCCGTAAAAACTACCAGGTTTGGGAGTCAAAAGCCTTCCTGCCGCGCGGTACCAACCAGTAAACAAGCAAAATTCCGGGCAGCAGGATGCTGCCCGCTTTTTCCATCGTAATGGGTGAAGGAGCGAGTTATGACCCAGCCCTCCCACTCACTGCCTGCATCACCGCTGGCAGACAGCATTGAGCACGTCGTCCGTGTTGTCGGCCGAACGTTTGCCTGGAGCTATCTGGTCCTCGTCGCGGTAATCATCCTGCAGGTAGTGCTTCGTAAAGTCTTTCACAACGGCCAGATTGCACTGGAAGAGCTGCAATGGCATCTCTACGCCATTGGTGTTTTGTTTGGCCTCTCGTACGCGGAAATTACCGGCACCCATGTGCGCGTCGATATTTTCTATCACCGCTTTTCGGAAAAAGCCAAAGCGTGGATTGAAATCATCACTGTGCTGTTTTTCGTCTGGCCATTTATGTACGTCATCTTTATCCACTCGCTTGATTTCGTGTATGAAGCGTGGCGGGTAGGTGAGCGTTCCAATGCACCTTCCGGGCTGCCATGGCGGTGGTTAATTAAATCTGCCATTCCTTTCAGTGCCGCCTTGTTGGCCTTCGCCAGTCTTGCGCGCCTGCTGCGTGCCGTCGCGCTTTTACGTCAGGGAGGTTCCCATGGAAGCGAATGAGATCCTTGTCCTGTTGATGTTTGGCAGTTTTATTATCCTGCTGTTTCTCGGTATTCCCGTCGCCTGGGTGTTGGGTGGTGTCGGTGTCGCCTTTGCGTTCATTGGCTACTATGCCGATATCTACCTCGATACCTGGACAGGGCTCGATTTCACCACCCTTGGTCTGGTGGTAAACCGGCTTTACAAAATCATGGACAACTGGATATTGGTGGCCTTGCCGATGTTCATCTTCATGGGGAATATGCTGGATAAATCCGGGGTGGCAGACAGGCTAATGCACGCCATGCAGGCACTGTTTGGCCGTGTTCATGGTGGTCTTGCCATCACGGTCATGGCAATTGGTATTATCCTGGCCGCATCAACCGGCATCATCGGGGCATCGGTGGTGCTGCTCGCCACCATGTCGCTGCCTGCAATGATGAAGCAAGGTTATAACCTGCCGCTTGCCCTGGGTACGGTGGCTTCCGCTGGTACACTCGGGATCCTGCTACCGCCTTCCATCATGTTGGTGATCATGGCTGATCAGCTGGGATTGTCAGTGGGTGACCTTTTCATGGGCGCTATGTTTCCTGGGCTGATGCTGGGGGCGATATATATCGTTTATCTGCTGATCATGGGGATGGTGAAATCGGATTCTTTACCTTTGCCGGACGATGCCAAGGGCGTTGACTGGGGCGTGGTGAAAGATGTTGCCAAGGCGATAGTACCGACCTTTATGCTGATCATCGTTGTGCTGGGTTCCATTTTTGCCGGTATTGCCACACCAACCGAAGCGTCCGGTGTGGGGGCGTTCGGTGCGATTGTACTGGCCATGTATTACAAGCGTTTCTCCATCTCTGTGCTGAAAGAAGTGCTACTCGACAGCTATAAAACCACAGCCTACATCTTCGCGATATTTATTGGTGCGACTTGTTTTGCATTGGTGCTGCGCGAGTTGGGTGGTGATGAGTTTATCGAGAGTGCGTTCGAAGCGTTACCGTTTGGTCCTTATGGCGTGGTCGCCTTTATCCTGCTGGTGATTTTCCTGCTCGGCTTCTTCCTAGACTGGATTGAAATCACCCTGATTGTATTGCCTTTGCTGGCACCTGTGGTGATGGGGCTGGACATTGAAATTGGTACTTATCCTGGTCTGGATAACCCAGAGCTGGTGTGGTTTGTCATGCTGGTGGCGATGGCGCTGCAGACCAGTTTCCTGACGCCGCCCGTGGGATTTGCCCTGTTCTACCTCAAAGGCGTTTGCCCGCCGGAAGTCAGATTGATAGACATCTACAAAGGGGTTATCCCGTTCATCATCCTGCAGCTGATTGCGCTGGTGGTATTGGTGTTCTGGCCGCAACTGATACTCTGGCTGCCGTCGATTGCCTATGGCTGATGGAAAGCTTTAAAGAGAAAGCCGACTTCGCGTCGGCTTTCTTGTTTGGAGGGTTTACGAATCATTTCTTTTTAGCGGCTTTGGTACGTAATTCATCAAGTTTTCGTGCCGCTATGTGTAGCACTGTGTCTGGTTTGAACTTGCCGCGGGCATCCGGTTTGCCAGCCACCGTGCTGGTGAAAAGCTCAATCGCTTCGCTGACATGGTCAATGGCGTAAATGTGGAATTTCCCTTTTTCGACCGCGTGGATAATGTCTTTTCGCAGCATGAGGTTGTGAGCGTTGGAGCGAGGAATGATCACCCCTTGAGTTGATTTCGGGCCCTTAATGGTGCAGACATCAAAGAAGCCTTCTATTTTCTCGTTCACACCACCAATAGGCTGCGCCTGACCAAACTGGTTCATCGAGCCGGTAATCGCGAGATCCTGCCTGAGCGGAATGCCTGAAATGGCAGAAATGATGGCGCAGAATTCAGCCATTGAGGCGCTGTCACCATCCACACCACCGTATGACTGCTCAAATGTCAGGCGGGTTGTCAGCGGGATTTTAGCGTGCTTACCCAACAGTGAAGCAAGGTAAGCCGTTAGAATCATTACGCCTTTAGAGTGAATACTGCCGCCCAGCTCAACGCTGCGCTCAATGTCCAGCACTTCACCATCACCAAACGAGGTGGTGGCGGTAATGCGGTTTGGCGCGCCAAAGCTGAAATCGTTGGTGCTCAGCACAGAAAGTGCGTTTACCTGACCCACAGCTTTGCCTTTGGTTTCGATAAGGGTTGTCCCGGTAACAAAGCCTTCCATGACGTGGTCGCGTAAACGGCTGACCCTGAGATCGCGGCTGGCCAGCGCTTTTTCTACATGCGATGCGCGGATAAGGTTCGAACCCAGGGATTTGGCCTGATAATTGGATTCCCGCAACAGGTTAGCGATGTCTGCCGAGTGCAGCGAGAGCTTGTCCTGATCATCTGCCTGACGGCTGCTGTGCTCGATGATGCGGGCGATAGCACCCTTGTCGCAGTGCAGCAGGTTACTGTCGTGACAGATACTGGAGATAAACTGCGCATACTTCATTTCACTGTCGTCGTTGCGCGGCATGTCATCTTCAAAATCTGCGGTCACGCGGAACAGTTCGCTGAACTCCGGATCGTAGTTTTGCAGCAAGCGATAAGTCTGGTAGTCACCAAACAAGATGATTTTTACATCCAGTGGAATCGGCTCTGGCTCAAGGGAGATCGTGCCGCTCAGGGTCACTTCCCGCTCAAGCGAACTCAGGTTGGCTTTACGGGAACTCAGTGCGCGTTTCAGGCCATCCCATACATAAGGGCGTTCGAGTACTTTGACTGCATCAATCAGCAATACGCCGCCGTTGGCGCGGTGAATGCTACCGGAACGTATCAGCGAGAAATCAGTAAAGACGGTGCCTTTGTACGTCGCGTTTTCAACGTAACCGAAAATGTTGTGGTAGGAAGGGCTGTCTTCCACGATCACTGGCGGCACATTTTCTTCCTGGCTGACCAGCACATTAACCTGATAGCGTCGAGGCAGTTTTTTATCCAGCGCCGCGTAGGCGAGGGCGGCCTGCTCTTCGCTTTCCTGCAAGAAAATATCCAAATTTTCGAGGATATCTGCCTGCATGGCTTTGAGGTATTTCTTCACCTGCGGCAGGTCGCGGTAGTTTTCAATCAGCGGCACAATAAGGTGGGAGACCACCTCGGTCGCGATGTCTTCATCCAGCTTCTGTTGCTTCTCTGCGTAATCTTCTTCCCACTCTGTGAGTTTGCGGATAATGCCACGTAGCTGAATTTCCAGTTCGCGGATCACGGTATCAAAGCGTTTTTGTTCTTTCTCGGACAGTTCGAGGAAGCTGTCTTCGGTGTGGGGCTCTTCACCATTGAGGGCGATAAACTGGTACTCACCTGTCGTTGTGATGGAAAGGCTAACACTCTGATTATTGGCTTCCTGACTCAATGTCGCCAGTGCCCCTTCCTGCTGCTCGCTCAAGCGGGATTTGAGCATGTCAGCGCGGGAATAGTACATCTCATTGTCGAAGGCCAGCGGCAGGGATTTGCCCATTCTTGCCATCAACTTTTCAATGTCTTTTTTAAGCTGAATACCTTTACCCGCGGGCAGTTTCAAGACGGTTGGACAGCGCGAATCCTGAAAATTGGCGACGTAACACCAGTCATAAATCGGATGGTTATATTGCCAGTGGCGGCTGAGATAGCGCATGACCATGGTGCGCTTGCCAAGGCCATTCTGACCCAAGGCATAAATGTTGTAGCCCTTTTCTTTAATAGACATGGCAAATTCGACGGCTTGACGTGCCCTGTCCTGACCAACGATTTCTTCCAATGGGTCAAGATGCTTGGTGGATGATACGTCGAGCTTGCTCAGTTGTGATGTGCGATAGAGCTTGTCACTGGTGAGAGAAGTTTGTGCCATAGCGCTCTCCTTACACAGAAATGATCCTTATTTTCAGTGTAGCGCTGTTAACTTACTGATTTTGAGATAAAGAATAGGGGAGATGTCCGCAATGTGGGCTGGCGCACTATATTCACCCCTGATGAGGTGAACAAGTGCGCAAAAAGTGCCCGTTGATGTGTGACGGATCAGTGGGCTGTCCAGCCACCATCAATGGTTATTGCCTGCGCAGTGATGTTTTTGGCGGCGGGCGAACAGAGAAATAATGCAGTTTCAGCCAGTTCACTTAAAGCAATAAAGGCTTTTTTCGGCATAGGTTTAAGCATAATCGTGTTAATCACTTCTTCCTCGGTAATGCTATGGCTCTGCGCTTGTGCGGCAATCTGGTTTTCAACCAGCGGCGTTTTTACGTAGGAGGGGCAAAGGGTATTAATGGTAACGTCATGCTCAGCGCTTTCTAGCGCGATGGTTTTGGAAAAGCCCAGCAAGCCGTGTTTGGCAGACACATAGGCCGATTTATAAGGTGAAGCGACCAGGCTATGGATTGAGCCCACATTGATGATACGGCCAAAGTTCTGTTTGTACATTTGTGGCAGGAAAGCTTTGGTCAGCATAGCGGGGCCGCACAGCAGGATATCAATGATCAGGCGCCATTTATCCTCGGGGAACTGTTCAAGTGCGGAAACAAACTGGATGCCAGCATTGTTGACCAAAACATCGACGGGGGCGCAAACACGATCGGGCGCAGAAGCAAGTTGTTCTGAGTTGGTCACATCCAGCTCTATGCCTGCGACGTCAACATCGAATTGCTTGCCCAGTTCCGCTACGGCACTGTCGAGCGCTTCTTTGTTGATGTCAGAGAGCGTGACGCGGTAACCGTCTTTCGCGAAGCCTTGGGCAATACCAAAGCCAATGCCACTGGCACCACCGGTGATGAGTACATGTTTTGCCGCCATTCCTGTTCTCCCTTTTGGTTTCTGTCCTTATTAAAAAGTAAGGGGAGTTAGCAGTGGCGGCAATCCGTAGTAGTACGCATTTTCCGGTGTGGTATCACCCTTTTTCGGGTTTCAGCCAGTTAATCAGATTCACGATGGCGACAACGACAACACCGGCTATTATCCCGATTAAGCCGTGAAGCAGCGTTGGGAGGACAGCGGAAATAATGCTGCCGAGGTTCGGGATAAGTGCCGTTTCCTGCGCTGCATCAGTAATGAATTCAGACAGTACGTGTACGCCATGAGTCAGAATGCCGCCGCCGACGAGGAACATGGCGACTGTGCCGATCACCGACAGGCATTTCATCAGGAACGGTGCAAAGGCGAGCAGCCCTCGCCCAAACCATTGGGCAATGGCTGCGCGCTTTTTGCTGAGGTAAAGCCCCGCATCATCCATTTTTACGATGATGGCAACAAGCCCGTAAACACCGCCTGTGATGATAAATGCGATAGCAAATAGGGTGATAACCTGGGTAAGGAAACTGCTTTCAGAGACGACGCCCAAGGTTATGACGATGATTTCTGCAGAGAGGATAAAATCGGTACGTATTGCCCCTTTGATTTTGTCAGCCTCATACTGCGCGGCATCCAATGTCACCTCGTTAAAGTCTTTAACTTCCTCTTTGTGCTTGTCGTCTTCTTTGCTGTGAAAGACGCTGTGCAGCACTTTTTCTGCGCCTTCAAAGCAAAGGAATAAACCGCCCAACATCAGTAGGGGGGTGATCAGCCAAGGGGCGACTGCACTGATCGCCAGGGCGGCAGGAACCAATATGAGCTTGTTAAGTAGTGAGCCTTTGGCGACCGCCCACACCACAGGGAGTTCTCGGTCAGCCTTTACGCCGGTAACCTGTTCAGCATTCAATGCCAAATCATCACCCAGCACCCCCGCGGTCTTTTTCGCCGCTACCTTGCTCATCAGTGATACGTCGTCAAGGATACTGGCGATGTCATCAAGAAGTGTCAGTAAGCTGGCGCCTGCCATAGTGTTTTCCTCATCTCTTTAAAACGAAACAGAGGCGGAATTCCGCCCCTGATTTTCTTATTTTGTACTTAAAGCTGCTGCTCAATCGCGCTGAGCAGGGCATCGATATCATCTCGGGAGACATTCATGTGCGTAACAAGACGCATCGCTTTATGCCCCGGTGAAATCAGGATGCCTTTGTCTTTCAACGTACGCGCAATGGCGTGGATATTAATGTGCGGTGCAACATCAGCGTAGACGATGTTGGTTTGCACCGGGTAGATAAAGGTGTTGAAGCCCGGAATGGCACCCAGCTTTTCAGACAAATAGCGCGCATTGTCGTGGTCTTCTTTCAGGCGCTCGACATTCTCGGTAAGGGCGATCATGCCTGCCGCTGCGAGAATGCCTGCCTGTCGCATACCGCCGCCGACCATTTTACGCAGGCGTCGTGCACGTTTGATGTATTCCGCATCACCCAGTAACAGCGAACCAACCGGCGCACCAAGACCTTTGGAGAGACAGATAGTCATTGAATCAAAGTGCTGGCTGATTTCTTTAATATCCACATCCAGTGCAACAGAAGCGTTATAAACACGGGCGCCATCCAGGTGCAGTTTCAGGTTGTGGGTGTTGGCAAATTGACGTGCTTTGGCCAGGTATTCCATTGGCAACACTTTACCGCCGATAGTGTTTTCAAGGCTCAGTAGTTTGGTACGTGCAAAATGAAGGTCATCTGGCTTCACTGCTGCGGCTAGCTTTTCAAAGCACAACGTACCGTCCTTGTTGTTTTCAATCGGTTGAGGCTGAACAGAGCCCAGCACTGCCGCACCGCCTGCTTCATATTTGTAGTTGTGTGCCTGTTGGCCACACAAATATTCATCACCACGTTCACAGTGGGAAAGAATGCCAAGGAGGTTTGCCTGTGTGCCAGAAGCAGTAAATACTGCTGCCTCAAAACCGTGGCGCTCAGCTGCCCACTGTTCCAGTTCATTGACCGTTGGGTCATCACCATACACATCGTCACCAACTGGCGCATTGGCCATGGCGTTGCGCATTTTTTGATCCGGTTGTGTTACTGTGTCTGAGCGAAAATCAATCATTCTTATCTTTCCTGAATACATCTATGATCGAAGGGATAGAATCTGAAGATTACTCCTCCTGCGTGAAAAAGTAATCACGAAACTTCATGAATCATAAGGCCGTCCTCAGGATTGAGTCACGGTAGAAGGACGCTGCAAATGGATGGGTCGTGGCTCTTTATCTCTTTGGCCTGCCTGGTGACAGGCTTTTCTAAATTCTCGATCGGTGGGTTAGGGCTGATCATTCTCCCCTTGATGATGGTTGCGTATCCGGGGCCTGAAGCGTTGGGCGTGATTGTGCCACTTTACCTTCTCACTGACCTGATTGCTGTGATGACTTACCGCGACAACATCAACTGGAAGGTGCTGGCCAAGCTACTTCCCTTTGGTGCGCTGGGTGTGATGCTGGGTACTTATGTGCTGGGCAATATTGACCCGCGCACATTCACTACCGTACTTGGGGTAGTGATTTTGACCTTGCTGGGGTTGTCGGTTTGGCTGGATTACCGCCCAATCCCAATCTTCACCAACCGTTATGCGGCGGGCATAGCTGGTGGGTTGTGTGGGTTTGTCGGTGTATTGGCCAATGCTGCAGGGCCATTGATGGGGCTGTTCCTGTTGGAACAGAAAATGGAAAAATCGGCGTATGTGGCAACGCGGGTCTGGGCATTCATGATCATGAACATCCTGAAAATCGTCGGGCTGGTGATGTTGGGTTTAATCAATACTGAAACCCTGCAGGCGAGTGCGGTCGGTCTTCCTGCTCTTTTCATCGGTATGTATATCGGTTACCGGGTGTTTGCACGAATCTCGGCCGAGCAGCTGAAAACCATTGTGCGTGGGGCGATTTCACTGAGCGCTGCCCATTTGCTTTTCTTCAAATCGAACTGAGTCCTGCACAAACAAAAAAGCCGCGGAAGATTCCACGGCTTTGTGAACTTGGCGGGCTAATTAGCTTTTCAGCAGCTGCCAGTATTTATTGTAGATGGCTACTGCGTCGCCCACATCGTTAGTGAACTCGCCTTTTTCTACATCCGCATCTGAAGGGAAAATCATGTTGTTTTCCGTGTACTCAGCAGACAGTTTCTCTTTCGCGCGGCTGCTAGGTGCTGGGTAACCCAGTTCTTCAACCATGGCGGCCTGGTTTTCAGGGCGGTACAGGAAGTCGATAAATTTATGTGCCAAATCGACTTTTTCTGCGCCTTTCGGAATGATGAAGTTATCCATCCACATGATGGAACCTTCGTCTGGGTACACAAACTCGATGGTGTCCATTTCCGCTTTTGCCAGGTAAGCGTTACCGTTCCATTGCTGGCCGATACCCACTTCACCTGTCACGAATGGTACGTGCGGTGCATCTGAGTTATAAACCACAACCGCTGGACGCAGATCTTTCAGCATTTCGTATGCTTCAGCGATCTCCGCTTCGTTAGTGGTATTGATGCTGTAACCTTTTGCTTTCAGTGCCATACCGAACACGTCACGTACGTCGTCCAGCAGCATGATTTGGCCAGCAAATTCAGGCTTCCACAGGTCTGCCCATTTGGTCACATTGCTGCCATCAACGATGTCGCCGTTGTAGCTGATACCGGTGACACCCCAAATGTATGGCAGGGAGAAATCATTGTTCTTGTCGAATGGCTGACCCAACAGACCTGGAATAATGTCTTTGACATGCGGGATCTTCGACTTGTCGATTTTCGCCAGCATGCCTTCGTCGCTCATACGCTGGATAAAGTATGTCGATGCAAAAGCAAGGTCATAACCTTTACCGTCAAGCAACTTCAGCTTGGTATACATGGATTCGTTGTTTTCAAACGTCGAATAGTTCACTGTCACATCATATTCTTTCTCGAACGCTTCGATCACGCTCATAGGCATGTACTCTGCCCAGTTGTAGATGTTCAGGACTTCGCTGTTTGCAGAAACATTGAAAGACACAGTTGCGGTAAGTGCGATGCTTGCCGCTTTCACCCCTTTAAGATATTGGTTCATTTTGTATTGTCCTTAAGCGGTATACCCAAACTACCTTAAGGCGCAGACCCCCTCTCCCAGGGAATAGCCTACGGCCTAAGAGGCACTGCTCCGGCATCAATCCTTTAACGCCGCCCACAAGCAGGAACCATCAGCTTAAACCGTCATTCTCAGCGAAAAGCACCTTGAGGTAGTTTGGGTAGATACCAAGCTGAAAAATAGAGCGCGCATCATCAAAACAATTGTTTTAATAGTCAATGAAAAGATAGGGAGAATTCGTAACAATTTGTGGTTTGATCACACCCGCGACAATGTCCTTGCCGTTTGTGTGGCAAGGTGCGAATATTCGCCAAATTTTTTATTACATTAACCGTTTTTATTAGGATGTAATCGCAACATGGCGAAAGAACACGGGTATATCGACAGCTACTACCAAGCCACGGCAAATGTACTGCCAGAGCAGCCAGAACTGACCTCAGATATTCAGGCGGATGTTTGTATTATCGGTGCGGGTTTGACCGGTACTAACGCAGCTATTGAACTGCGTAAAAAAGGCTTGAGCGTTGTTGTGCTGGAAAGTCAACGCATTGCGTTTGGTGGTTCAGGTCGTAACGGCGGCCAGGCACTGGTGGGCTACTGTCTGGGTCTGCGTGAAGTAGATGAAGAGTATGGTCCAGAGTGGGGCAAGCAACTGTGGGATCTTTCCGTAGAGTCTATCGATATCATCCGTGAGCGCATCAGCGAGTTCAACATCGACTGTGATTTTCAGGAAGGCTACATTGAGCTGGCTCTGAATAAGGGTCAGGAAAAAGAACTGAAATCCTGGCATGAGCTTAAGCATGGCCGCTACAACTATCCAGTGGCTGAGTGGTGGGATACAGACAAGATTGAGCAGGTTGCCAATACCCGTCGTTACCTGGGCGGTCTGTTTGATCCAAACAGCGGCCATGTTCACACCCTCAATTACACCTTGGGTCTGGCACAGGCGGCGATTTCTGTTGGCGCAGAGATCTATGAAAACAGCCCAGTGATCAAGCTGGAAAAAGGGGCTGGTTTCAACACGGTGAAAACAGCTAAAGGCAGTGTAAAAGCCAAGCAGGTTCTGCTGGCTTGTAATGCATACCTTGATGGTCTGCACCGCAAGGCACAATCAAAAGTGCTGCCTGTTGCCTCTTATATTGCGGTAACCGAGCAACTGGGCGACCGCCAGCCGATCACCAACAAAATGGCAATGTCGGATCTGAACAACTGTCTCGACTACTTCCGCCCAACCGCAGATGGCCGCATTCTGTTTGGCGGCGTGAATCACCCGTTTAATGGTGAGTACCCTGACAGCCAGGAACGTCTGCGCCAGCGTATGCTGAAAGTATTCCCACAACTGGCTGATGTGAAGATGGAATACCACTGGGGTGGTATGTTCGCTGTCACACGCAGCTACATGCCGGAAATCCGCCATTTGGGTAACGACATTTACACCGCGCACGGTTACACCGGCCACGGTGTGGGCCTGACCAACATTGCAGGCCGTGTTGTTGCAGAAGCAATGGCAGGGCAGGCGGGTCGTTTCGACGTGTTCTCACGCATTGACCACGGATGGATCCCAACACCAAAAGTACTGCGCAAACCAGCCCTGGCAATGGCTATCTGGAAAGCGAAGATGGAAGATGCGCTGGCAAAATAATGCGGTGTTCCGGCTCGATTAGTTTTTTTAAATCTTCGTTAAAAAATCCGTGAGTTGATACTTCGCAGATACAAGAGGTAGATTCGCTACCTCTTGTATATTGCGGCGCTGACAATGAACACGGAAAAGTTATTAGACGCACTTCATACCCATGGCTTGTACATATGGGATGACTTTCTTAATGCAGAGGAAGTAGAACAGCTTCGCGCTGCCATTCCAGAAAATATGAAACCTGCTGGCATCGGACGAGAACAGCGGCACCATACCAATACAACTATCCGCAGCGACAAAATCATTTGGCTGGAACGCGGTAAGCATCCAGCAATTGACGACTTCTTTTCACGAATGGCGGTGATAAAAAACGAGGTTAACCGTCACTTCTTCTTGGGGCTATTTGAATTCGAAGCCCATTTTGCGCGTTACGATATCGGCGATTTCTATCAAAAGCATTTGGACGCCTTCGAAGGCCGATCCAATCGCCGCTTAACCGTAGTGATGTATCTGAATGAAGAGTGGGCCGATGAAGACGGCGGTGAGATCGTCATTTACGACCACCAGGATAACCATCTTCATACACTCTGGCCCAAGGCCGGGCGATTGTTAGTATTTCTCTCCGAAGAGTTCCCTCATGAAGTGCTGCCGACTCACCGGGAGAGATATAGCATTGCAGGTTGGTTCCGCGTCAACGGTATGCGGCATGACATCGTCGACCCATCACGTTGAGATAGACCCAAGCTTCGCCTTTTTCCGTACCATGACTGTCTCGATTGTTTCCGGGTAAAAAGTTATCTTGAGATCCGTTAACTGAATTGGGGGGGGGATGGATGCATCAAGGCGAACTTTTCGGAGAAACAGGGTGGATTGACATACCGGATGGCAAATTGTTCTGGGAACCTGCATTTATTCCTCTAGCGCATGCAGTATCTCTTTATCACCAACTCACTGAAACCTTACCCTGGGAACAGTTGCCAATAAGAATGTACGGACGGGATGTATTGCAGCCTAGATTGCAGGCGTGGTTTGGGCAGGCTTATTCATACTCTGGCCTGAATTTAAAACCAGCCCTAATGCCATCATTATTGCTATCGCTCAAAGCGAAGTGTGAAGAGGTTTCTGGGGTGGATTACAATTCTGTCCTCGCAAACCTTTATCGCGATGGGAAGGATTACATGGGATGGCATCAGGATAACGAATCCGAATTGGGCGAAACACCGAGTATTGCATCGCTTAGTTTTGGTGAGCCGCGCCGTTTCGTACTCCGCCATCTTCATTCGGGAGAAAAGCGTGAATTTGAATTAAATTCCGGTTCCCTCCTCATTATGGCAGGTAAAACCCAGACTTATTGGCAGCATGCTGTCCCTAAAACGGCAAAAATAAACGCTCCGCGAATCAATCTGACGTTCAGGAAAATTGTTTAATGAACCCTATTCAGGATGAAATTGCATCATAATGGTCGTTTTATGGTGGTTTTGACCGGATTTTGAGCGAACGCACTTTTATTTCAAAAAATAGTGTTGACTAGATCACGCGAATCCGTAGAATGCCGACCATACCGCGACGGCAGGGCAACTTACCGAAGCGAGATAACGAAGGCGCGTTGGCAGAGTGGCTATGCAGCGGATTGCAAATCCGTGGACCTCGGTTCGACTCCGGGACGCGCCTCCATGATGCGACACTAGCTCAGCTGGTAGAGCGCAACCTTGCCAAGGTTGAGGTCACGAGTTCGAACCTCGTGTGTCGCTCCAAATTCGTCACTTTTGATTCGTCGGAAGTGAGATGCGCAAGGAACCTTGTCAAGGTTGAGGTCACGCCTAAACCTTGAAGATCGGGAACCTCGTGTGTCGCTCCAATCTCCTTAGAGAGTTTGGATATGGGAATAGTTGTCATCGTACTAGAACGGTGAAATACGGACGCGGGATGGAGCAGCCTGGTAGCTCGTCGGGCTCATAACCCGAAGGTCGTCGGTTCAAATCCGGCTCCCGCAACCAATGCGACACTAGCTCAGCTGGTAGAGCGCAACCTTGCCAAGGTTGAGGTCACGAGTTCGAACCTCGTGTGTCGCTCCAAATTTTAACTTTCGATACGTCGAAAGTGTGATATGCAAGGAACCTTACCAAGGTTGAGGTCACGCCTAAGCCTTGAAGATCGGGAACCTCGTGTGTCGCTCCAATTTAAAGTTTGTCAGTGTACTTTGAACATTGAATACGGACGCGGGATGGAGCAGCCTGGTAGCTCGTCGGGCTCATAACCCGAAGGTCGTCGGTTCAAATCCGGCTCCCGCAACCAATGCGACACTAGCTCAGCTGGTAGAGCGCAACCTTGCCAAGG